>JAJDND010000017.1 GCA_022340885.1 Desulfobacterales bacterium
CAGGAATACATTGAGTATTTCGAGGATTAAAATTTGAGCCTGACGCAGAAATCGGGCAAAAAGGAGCGTTTTTCAAAGGTCTCATACGCTGATCAGGGCCACCCCGCTGCAAATGTGACCGTGTTGTTTTTAAGCACTCTCTCCGGGTAGTTGGTGAAGACACCGTTGACGCCGAGCCCTCTCATTTTTTCAATATCCTCGTAGAGATCGACGGTAAACACAAATACGCGAAGACCCCGGGCATGGGCATCTTTCACAAATCTGGGATCGATAAACTCAGACGAAAGATGAACCGAATAAGCATTTAGAGATTCACCAAATGCCGCATCATCCACGGGAAGGCCTACCATCATCGCGCCGAGTTTGATTTTCGGATCGAGCCTGCGCATCAGCGACAGTTCCCGATGGTTAAATGACGATATCAACAGGAGATCATCATTCCATCCGATTTCCTTCATCCCAAAGATAAACTCAGCAACCGGCCTTGCGGTATCCGGACCTTTCAATTCGATATTTACTCCCGCTTTCAATTGAATCGTTTCGAATGCCTCATTTAGGGTCGGAATCTTTTCGCCCTTTCCGGCGTCAAGGGCCCGCAGGTCGTCGAACGGTTGATCCAGCAAGTACCCCGTGCCGTTGGTGGTGCGTTCGAGGCGGCTGTCATGAAAAACAACGAGATGGCCGTCAACACTGTAAACGTCCAATTCTATGCAAGGCGCACCCAATTCCAGCGCCTTGCGAATAGATAAAAGGGTATTTTCAGGCGCATGCCCCATTGCGCCTCTGTGTCCTATACAAAGCAGTTCTCTGGTTTGCTCCTTCTTAGTCATTTTCTTTTAGTTTTCAAATCACAAGCTTTGGCGGACATCACGCTTAAACGGATATATTTCATCAACATGCTTTAGAACGCGCTTTTGACGACCCCTCCGTCTACCCGCAAGGCTGCACCGGTGGTCGCCGATGCAATGGGGCTGGCAATATAAGTGACCAGTGAAGCGATTTCTTCCGGTGCGGCAAAGCGTTTGATGAGGGACGTGGGCCGAACTTTGTCGAAAAACTCTTTCTCGAAAGCTTCAAATGATTTGCCCTCCGCCTTGGCCAGTGCGGTGACAAATTCCCCGACGCCCCGGGATTTGGTCGGGCCCGGAAGGACGCTGTTCACCGTGATGCCGGTTCCGGCGACGGCCTCGGCAAGGCCCCGCGAGACAGCGAGCTGTGCGGTTTTGGTCATCCCGTAATGTATCATTTCGGCAGGAATCTGGACCGCACTTTCACTGGAGATAAAAATGATGCGGCCCCAGTTGCGGCGTTTCATGCCGGGCAGGAACAGGCGCGCCAGACGCACGCCGCTGAGAACGTTCATTTCGAAAATGCGCCGCCAGTCGGCATCGGTGATATCTTCAAATTCCTTTGGTTCAAAAATACCCAGGTTATTGACGAGGATTTCCACGTCAGGGAATTTTTCGTCAAGCTGCCGGGCTGTCTCATCAATACCGAGATCCCCTGCAAACCCGGATGGATTCCCTCCTGTATCGGATTTTATTGCGGACACAGCTTTGTCCACGGATAATTGTGACCGGCCATTGACAATAACGTGGGCACCTTCCCGCGCCAGCGATGCTGCAATTGCATATCCGATTCCGGCCGTACTGCCGGTGACCAGTGAAAGTTTGCCGGTTAGGTTGAGGTTCATATTGGTTCATCTCCTTTGTCTGTGTCAAGCGGGACACACAAATACGGTATCTCCTCCGGGAGATGGTTTCAGTTATTTCGAGCCCATGGGAGTGTTCGATTGGCTAAAGCGGTATTGCCTCTGGAGATATGAAATATGTAAGATCCCAGGCAAAACTTGCCAAATATCAGGGCAGTGAGCGCCACAGCAAGCAGGCCTTCGAAAATCCACGCAAAGATATGCCATTTAAGCAGGAGAAAAAGACCGATGCACAGCATAAATGTGGCTGCCATACCTTGGGCAAAACGCCTCGGACCCGGGGCCGGTGTCAGCGGCTGAATCCCTTTGGGGCCGGCTATGAAACGGTTATAAACAGCGTCGAAAGGATTCAAGGCAGGAACGAATACGTTCCACCAAAGAATCGCCGAAAGAATTAAAAAGAGCACCCCGGATTGAAAAATCAGTGCTGCAAGAACGAATACGCCGAGGAGTCTTGGCTGAAACATCAGGGCGGAGTACTGTACTTCGCAGGTCGCGCCGTTTGGATTTTTAACGCCTTGTTGTTCAACGAAGTTAAGCTTGGCTGAATGTGACATGCATACCTCCTATTCACGCCGCATGATTGCTATTATATCCGACATTTTCTTAAAAATGAAAGATTCCACTTTGTTATTGAATATAGTAATCATAATCGCGAGAAAGTCGAGGTCGTTTTTTTCACAAAAAGGCGGATTCTGTTTTATGCTTGTGGCATTTATATTTCTCCCACGCGTCAGTCGGTGGAATTACGAAGGTTGTTTAGTCAGGGTATTGCTCCAATACACGAATTATTTGGAATACGGTTTGATTCACCGGTGTCTGCACGCCATGCGTCCTACCCAGTTCAACAACTTTTCCGCCAAAGATTTCCACTTCGGTTTTGCGTTTTGCCTCGATATCCTGGAGCATTGAGGTCTTTCCCTGCGGCGATAATACTTCTAGAATCGGATACCATTCTTCTATGTCCCGGAGTGTCAGGTTCACATTCAAAACATCTGCCAATGCAATGACTTCTTTCATCAACGCTTCCATAATATTTTGAGCCTCCAAAGACGCTTGGAAAATTCCATACGGGGCTTGCATCACCGCCGACGCCTGGTTCATCCCGACATTGATCATGAACTTCCACCATAACATCCGGATCATATCTTTCGGTGTTTCATAAACGATGCCCGCCTTGTCAAATGCCTCTTGCACGCGGAGAACCCGTTGGCTGAGGCGGGCATTGACGGCATCACCAAAATAGTGTTTCCCGGGTTTGGTGTAAGTGATCCGGTTTCCCTGACGCAGCGCATCTATCCCTACGGAAATGGTATACAGCATCTTATCCATGCCGTAAATGGAACCGATATATTCCTCGCTCTCAAGTCCGTTCATCACGGAAATGATCGTGGTGGCATCGCCGATGAGTTTTTTCAAACCCTGAACTGCTTTTTCGAGTTGATGATGCTTAAGGGCTACGATGAGAAGATCCACCGGCGAATTCGCTTTCTCCGGATGGATAACCGGAATGGCATAGGGCTTTCCGTTGATAATCAAGCCATTGTTTCTGAGTTTGTCCAAACGATCTTCTTTAGCAATCAATACCGTTGAAAAACCCTCGGCATCGAAAAAGCGGCCGGCAAAATAAGCCCCCATCGCGCCGGCGCCGAGGACGGCTACGTTTCGTATTTTCTGCATTTGTGGTTCCTTTGGTTATTTTTCCATAATTTTCGTGTAGCAGATAGTGCAAATTTGCTTTTGTTTAAGGCAGTTGGATTCAGTACCAATCATTTTTATATAATGGGATTATGGCGATACAGTTTCACAAAGAAGTTGACAGAGCCTTTCGCTTAAAAACATGATTGATTCGATATCAAGGTGTTCGCAAACAGTTTCATCAAACAGAAGTTTTGCTTGAGCTTCAAATCCCTCATCTGAATCTTCATTCCAGAACATAAGCATTACGGGAACTTGAGGAAGTATTTTGAATAAAAGTGCTGAATCGGCGGAACTCATTTCAGCGGTCATATCTGTTGCGCCAAGGAATTTGGATACCGAGAGCAATTCATCAAGTTTACCTTTAAATCTTCTTTTTAATGGTGTCTCGACATGCTCAACCATGGATTTTATTTTTGAAATCGTATTCGGAAATTCAGCAAGGCTTTTCCATTTTCCGGTCGGTATTGTACTTCCGCCTTGTGCAATGTGATTATATATAAAAACCTGTTCCCACCTCGTCAGTTCTGATCCGTCTTTTTTCAAAATATTCTTTTTTGTTATGATTATCGAGTCTTTAAAATATGGAAGTTCCAGAGCATTATCGTGGTCTTTTTTGATAAGCTTTCCTCCGATTCTATCCGGCAAGTCTTCGATTTTCATAGAAGTGGATCTTTCTTTTGCCCATTCCAGAGCGTCCCGAGCCATATCCCTTTTTGTCCATTTAGCTTTTGCATATTGTTCATTCAATTCTTTTTGACATTTTTCAATCAAATTAGGCGTAATATGCGGGCAACTGGTCAACGGATGTTTTTCCGACACAACCATCCCTGCAAAAGCCATACAGGTGGGAAATCCACAATCACCGCAATTCGTTTTGGGGAGGATATCTCTATATAGGTCGACAACAGATAATGGCATGAGTGATTCTTATTCAACCTTAATGTTATTGAGATTCAATTTTCTTAGAAGAGGTTTCCAAACCCCCCTCTCGGGCTCAATCTCTGTGTTTGGCTAAAACATCCAATCCTCTAAATATTCGCGATATTCCTGCGGTTGGCTGTTTCAATCCGCCTTAACCTTAAGCCCGATTGAAGGTTTTGAAACCACTTCTATCCATATTGTGTATTCAATTTCGTGTGATAATCGGGTCAGATAATGCCGACTTGGTGCAATTTTTCTGCGAGCTGCCGTGCAATATCTTCAGAACCTCCATTCAGTCGTATTCCCCGGCGATCTTTTTTATGCAATAAAAGCTCTGCCATTTTTGTCGGAGATCCGGACAGGCCGATAAGGGATGCATCGATTTTCAACGTATCATTGGACCACATGGTAATTTCCCGTTTTTCGGCAGCAAGTATTTCGAGAAACGAAATATACCTCGGGATATTGGCCGCTTTGACCAGCGCCAACAGCAATGGGGGTTCGGCCTCGAGTCTGGCATATCCCTGCTCGATTTTTTGGGTGATTAAGATACGCCGTCCATCCAGCCGATCCATCCCGCTCACATGCGTGATGCTGGGAATACCCAAAAGTTCGGCAATCTGAGAAGGGACTTGGGCAGTGGAGCCGTCCAGAGTCAGATCCCCGCAGAAGATAAGATCCGCCGGAAGGCTCGGTAACGGCCACGCATCCCATGGTTTCGCCCATGGCAAGCCGGGGAATATACTTTTGTTTCTGTTCGGCGGTTCCAAAATCGTTGATGGCGGCAATCGCCATGTGGTGAACCTGCAATCCCATAGGGATTGCCGCACATACCCTGCCCAATTCCTCCAGCACAATGGTTCTGGCCAAATAGCCAAGCCCGATGCCGCCGTATTCAGGGGGAGCGATAATGCCGGTAATTCCCAGTTTGGCCATGGGGGCCAAAAGTTCAGTCGGAAAATTCCCGGTCTCTTCCATGGCGTCAATCTTCGGCGAAATTTCACTTTCGGCAAATTCTTTGACCGACTTTCTAAGCAGTTCTTCTCTTTCCGACCATCCAAAATCCATAACCTGTCCATCCTTTTGGTTTAAACAAAACGCGTTACCAGGTGATTTGGGTTAAATAGTCGCACAGCGCGCAGATATTGCGATCCAGCGTCGCCATGGACTTGTCTGAAATGTACATGACACTGGCGCCTAAAATGCCCGAAAAAACCATTTCGGCGACCAGCGCCGTATCCACGCCGTCCTTTAGATCGCCAGCCTCCTTTTCCTGATCCAATAACCGCTTTAACATGCGCTTGAATCTTATAAATCCCTCGTTCACCTCCCGGGCCAGATGCGGTCGCTGGTCGTTCAACTCCACCGCCAGGGTGACGAAAATGCAGCCGCCGGGAAAGTTTTCCGCGTCTGCCAGATATTTGTCCCGATAGTTGGCCAATAACTTTTTAATTTTATCCACTGGGCGCTCGACCTGCTGCAAACCATCCAGATTTCTCTGTCGCCAAATCTTGCGCGCCTCGCTCATGGCAGCGAAAAAAAGGTCCTCTTTGCTTTTGAAATGGTTGTATAGCCCGCCCTTGGAAGCGCCCACCGCTTCTAAAATGTCGGAGATCGAGGTAGTCAAAAAACCTTTGGTGGAAAACTGCCGGAGGGATTCATGAATAATTCTGTCTTTCAATGTCATGGCATTGATACCTTTTGCAGAGGTCTCTAAAGGACAGACCGGTCGGTCTCTATTTGGGCTCATCAATAACGAACCAATAGCCGACTGTCAATGTTTTTTGCGAGACTTTTGCAAAACGCCCCTTTTTGCCCAATTTCTGTGTCACACGCAAATGTTAATCCTCAAAATACTTAATGTATTCATTCGGTTAAAACTTTCGCGTTCCTTGAACTTGAATAAAAATGACCATTTTTCAAAGGTCTCTTTGCGGCGAATCTTTATGAAGCCCGCTGATTGAATAATGACTGTTCTCGTTAACAAAGCGCCTTTAATTTGTTGACGGCGTCGGCGATCACCCGGATGGCTTTATCGATCTCGGCTTCCGTGGTCATCCGGCCGACACTGAACCGGAGGGTGCCCTTGGCCCACTCAAGGGGGATGCCCATGGCGATTAGGACGTGGGAAATTTCCAGGGAATCGGAGTGGCACGCGGCGCCGGCGGATGCCGCCACTTCGAGACCGATTTCTTCCAGGATGCGGTTGGCTTCCAAATCTTTGAATGAAATATTCAGCGTGTTTGGCAGCCGAAGTTGATGGTGGCCGTTGAGGCGAATGTCGAAAAGGCGGCCCAAAAGCCCCTCATGGAGACGATCCCGAAGAAATTTCATCCGGGCCATATTTTTTTCCATATCCCGCTGCGCGATTTCACAGGCTTTTCCCAGGCCGACGATTTCCAGCACATTTTCAGTGCCCGCCCGCCAACCCATTTCCTGATCGGCACCGAAGCAGAATTTTTCAGGGACCAGCGGCGTGCGTACATACAGCGCACCGATACCCTTGGGAGCATACACTTTATGCCCGGCCAAAGAGAGCAGATCCACCCCCAGTTGTTTGACATCGATGGGGATTTTACCGACGGATTGAGCGGCATCGGTGTGCATGGCAATACCATGTTCTCTGGCGATACGGCTGATTTCCGCGATGGGCTGAACAGTCCCCACTTCGTTGTTGGCATGCATGACGGTGATGAGTACGGTTGTGGGTCGAATCGCCCTGTCCACGGCAGCGGGATCCACCAGGCCGTCTTCACTGACCGGCAAATAGGTGGTTTCGAACCCCTCTCCTTCGAGATAACTGAAAACTTCCAGCACCGCCGGGTGTTCGAAATTGCTGGTGATGATATGATTTCCCTTTTCTTTGAAGCGTTTCGCCACACCTCGGATGGCGTGGTTGTTCGATTCCGTGCCGCCGCTGGTAAAGAAAACCTCGGTTGGATCACAGTTGAGGATGCCGGCCACCTGCCCGCGGGCGGTCTCCACCGCCTGTTTGGGTTTGATGCCGTACCAGTGAGGGCTGGAAGGGTTTCCGAATTCGGTTTCCAGAAACGGCCGCATGGCCTCGATCACTTCCGGGTCATGGGGCGTGGTCGCGTTGTAATCTAAGTAAATCGGCTTGATCATGATCGTTTCCCACCTTTGTAAATGGCATTGGACAATCCTAATGAAATTATGATATTCACCGGAAGGACAATCGTCAACTCCAAGGAGAGATGATTTGAAAATTATCCTCGCCAACAACCTGCGGCTTTATGACATTCCTTCGGAAATCCGCACCCGGCTCATGAAGACCTTCACGTTTCCAAACCCTAAATGGATGGAGAACCAGCGAATGGGCCGATGGAACCGGGGCACCCCTAAAATGCTCAAGTTTTATGACAACGTTCGGGGCGGCGGTCTATGGATTCCCAGGGGATACACTCGGCAGTTGCTGATGCTTTGCAGGCGCCAGGGGATTGCATACGAGGTCGATGATCAGCGCCGGACGTTAAACCCGGTTGCTTTTCGTTTCGGCGGCCGACTAAAACCTTTTCAGCAAACAGCGGTCGATGCCATCATATCAAAAGATTTCGGAACGTTGAGCGCGCCAACCGGGAGCGGGAAAACCGTGATGGCGCTTTATCTCATGGCCCGGAGAAAACAGCCCTGTCTTATCGTGGTGCATACCCGGGATCTGGCTTTTCAATGGATGGAACGTATCGAAAAGTTTTTGGGAATTCCAAAGGACCGGTTAGGGTTTATCGGCGGCGGAAAGATAAATATGGGTGAAAAGATGACCGTGGCCCTGGTACAGACCCTGTATAAATGCGCGGCGGAGGTTTCAAAAGAGATCGGCTTTCTGGTCGTGGATGAATGCCACCGGTGCCCCAGCAGGACCTTTACCGAAGCGGTGGTCGAATTCGACTCCCGGTACATGCTGGGGCTTTCGGCAACCCCTTTTCGGAGAGACAATCTGTCCCGGCTCATCTTCTGGCACTTGGGGGACGTGCATTACAAGATCGACCGGAACCGCCTGGTCCGAACCGGAGACGTACTGTCCGCCGAAGTCATTGTTCGGGAGACAAAGTTCAAACCCTATTATGACCCGGTGAACGAATATTCCAAAATGATGTCGGAGCTGACCCTGGACGATGAACGAAACCGCTTGATTGCATCGGATATCGCAAAAGAGGCCGAACACAATGAAGGGGTCTGCCTGGTCCTTTCAGATCGGAAAAAACACTGCGAGACATTGCAGTCGATATTACGCTTCAAGTATGAGATTCCCGCCGGGCTTTTGACCGGGGATCTGAATCCTGCAGAGCGACGGCAGGTGCTGGATCGCCTGGACCAGGGAGAAATCAGGGTGTTGATTGCTACCGGGCAGTTGATCGGTGAAGGGTTTGACCGCGGCGATCTGTCGCCGCTGTTTCTGGTGACCCCCATCAAGTTCAGCGGCCGGGTGCTGCAATATTTGGGGCGGGTGCTGCGTCCTGCACCGGGAAAGAAGAAAGCCCGTGTTTATGACTATGTGGATATCCATGTGGATGTGCTCAAAGCCATGGCACGAGCACGGCAAAGAACCTATTCCGGAAGACATGTTTAGATTTTCGAATTTCGGTCATTGGGATTTGCCTGCCCTGTTAAATAAATCGAAGATTTAATGCGAAGCATTATTCAACAGGTTAAAATATTTGGTATTTGGGATGTTAACCAAGAACGATCAACAGAGTAAATCCCCTAAGGAGATAACCAAAGCCGGGTCCTCGAAACCCGGATTCTTTACTTGCCTTTGAATGCTTTGGATAAAGATTGATCCATGACCGCTTCATAGCCGGTCATCTGGGCCACCACATCCTCACGGGCATCGAGGAATGTGAAATCTCCAGTTATCCTATGACTGCCGGCATCTTTGATTTCAAGAACGGCGATCACGCCGTCTGGGGGAAAAACATCGCGATACTGACGATAGCTGGCGCTGTAACTGGGCAAAGATACCATGCCCCGCTCTTCAAAACACCACAGGATCGCCATCTGGCATGCGGAATCGAGGACCAAAGGATCGGCGATCCATTTGCTTCTCATGGGTTCCGCCATCCATGCGGCAGGTGACGGCGCGGCGGAAATCCGTGCCGTGATGAATCGGGATGAATACCCCATAATCTCTTGGATTCCTTGAAGTTCGACCCCATGAAAGAGAATGTTATTATAGATTTCATCGATGGCTTTTGAATAGCCGTTGGTGCCGATATACCCGGACAGGTCAAATGCGGGCGGCGACGCCAACCGGTCGGATAACACGGCCGTGGCTCCGGAATGGATCACCTCGATATTGTCCTTGATTCCGTCTCTGATTTGAACATCCACTTCAAAGGCGGTTCCTTTTTTTTTCGTTTTGCCGGCCATGAGGCGGATGTTTTTTTTCTTTTGATCAAGTTTGATGCCCTGAAAAATGCGCATGTCGTCCAGACCCTGAAGCATAAGCCCCGGGTTTTCGTGCAGCGCGCCATGGCCCAGCCATTCGGCGATAAGGGCAAAGGGCACTACGGGTTTTCCATCCAATATATGGGCGCCGAGGATCGGGTAGCGATCTACATCGATTTCACGTTGCACCGTCACGGAAAGGGATTCTTTTTGATTTAAGGCATTGGGCGGGTCCAGTATGGGTTTTTTAATTTCAACGGCTTTTTTTTCAAAGAGGTTGTCGGCACCGATGACCACTTCCACCGGAGCATTTTTGTCGCCCTTCATTTCATGGATCATACACATGGCGCCGGCATCCATCGGGATGAGCCCGACTCCGCAGCTTTCAAATTTTCGTTTGAGGGCAGCGCACACCATGCCGCCGTCCCAGGGCCCCCAATTGATGGAAATCACCCGGCAATCGGGACGTTGGACGGATTCTATTTGCGCCATTTTATTCAAGACTTCATTGGCAATGGCATAATCCGCCTGCCCGCTGTTTCCCACCCGGGCGGTAATTGACGAGAATAGCACCAGATATTTGAGAGGGTCTTTTTCCGTGGCGGACAACAGATTTTGCAAACCATCCACTTTGGTGCTGAACACCGTTTCAAACTGTTGTTCCGATTTGTCGAGAATCCGGCAGTCCGCCAGTAGCCCCGCGCCATGGATAATGCCTTTTATGGGACCCATGGTGCTTCGAACATTATTTAAAATTGCATTTACAGTATCGCCATCGCGAACATCTACAGAATAATAGTGAACATCGGCGCCAAGGCTTTTCATGGTTTCAAGATTTTTTGCGATTTCACGATGGGCCTCGATTTTTTTATATTTTTTTTCCAAAAGGACCGGCGCATTATGGCTGCCGGCAAATTCATGATCAAAGATGGCCTTCTTAATCGCCGAAGGCGCTTCGATTCCTTTGAGCCACTCAGGTTCCGGCGACGGGGGTAAAGAGCGTCCCAAAAGGACCAGGGTCGGCCTGACATGTTCTGCCAGGGCGCGGGCTGCGGCAGCAGTAATCCCTCTGGCGCCGCCGGTCACGATTACGACATCTTTTGGATCAAGACGGATGTCTCCCTGGGGAAACGGCAAAGTTTCAAGTTCCGGCACCCACCGGGTATCCGGATCCAGGCCCACTTCCACCGGGCCAGTTGGATCGGCATACAGCAGCTCGGACACGAGCATTTCGGCGATGTCTGCGTGATCCTGCCAACCGGGAGCGAGGTCAAAAACCCGGCAACGAACATTTTCCCATTCAATGGCTGCGGTCTTTACCAGACCGGCAAGTCCCCCTTGGAAGGGATGGTTTATTCCACGTCCTTTGAAGCCGAAGGCACCGTCAAGACGCGTGACAGCGGCAAACAGAGCCCCGTCTTTTTGGGCGGCATTCAAAAGTTCCGGACCGACGGATTTTGCCAATGAAAATGCCTGCTTTAAAAAGCCGCTTCCCATGGACTGCTCGGCAAGAATGACCAAACCCGCTGCATCTCTTATCGATATATTTCCGCCAACACCATCGGAAATCTGTTTTACCGACAAGATATCGGCTTGGATATTTAAAGATCTAAATTTTTCCACAACAGCCTGTGAAAGACCGGTCTTATCATCCGTGACATATACGCTACGTGTGTTTGGTAATAATAATGGTTTGCTTCGAACAAACGGTTTTCTCGCGGCACTTACGGCCTTTCGGCCCAGACCGGCGGCCAGGGTTTCGGGCTGAAAATCAGAAACCTGCCGGGCGCAAGGCATCGAGGACTCTCTGACGGGCGCTATATGAGGATCATCCTTTAAAACAGTTGTGCCGGGTTCCGGCGTTGGGTCGGGCTTGGGGCGATCGAGGTAATCGACGATCTGTCCCAGGGTTTTCAGGGAGCCCATGGCCTTGGGGGAGACCGTTGGGAGTTCAGGCATTTTTTCTTCGAGGGCGGATAGGATTTCCACGCGTTTGATGGAGTCGATGCCGAGATCGGCCTCGATATTCATATCCAGGGCCAGCATTTCGGCCGGATATCCGGTCAGCCGGCTGACGGTTTCTATGAGTATGTTTTCGATTTCCCGGTGTCCGTCGGTAGCATGTTTCGCGGGCTGGGTTTTCGAAACTGCGGCCGTATCCTTCTGTTCGTCTGCAAGGTAATCGACGATCTGTCCCAGGGTTTTCAGGGAGCCCATGGCCTCGGGGGAGACCGTTGGGAGTTCAGGCATTTTTTCTTCGAGGGCGGATAGGATTTCCACGCGTTTGATGGAGTCGATGCCGAGATCGGCCTCGATAGCCATATCCGAAGCCAGCATTTCAACCGGATATCCGGTCAGCCGGCTGACGGTGGAGCGCAATTGATCTTCAATCACTTTTCGGATGTTATCGATGGGTATTGGATCTTTGGTCCTGATATCCGGATCCGACGTCTTAAAAAATGCTTCTTCTGGGCGCGTTTCAACAGCAGTGGGTTCCGAACTTTCGTTGGACATTTCAGGCGACTCATTTTCCGAGACCGGGGTTCGAGGATCGGGGTGTGTCTGGATCAAATCTGTTGGAGTTTTTCGGGCGTTCGCAGGTCTCTGTTGTTCTTCAAGCCGATCACGGGGTGTGATCCCATCCGGTTGAATCCCCAAGGACCCTTCAACCAGCCGCTGTGTGTTTTCCATCATATGCTGAAGGCTTTTTGCGGCCTGGGTCTGGGTTTCTAAAAATTTTTGATGAGTTTCGGCGGTTTGCCTTTGAATGGCCTGCAAGGATTTAAGACCGTCCTGGAGCACTTGGAGCGCATCCAGTATGATATGATTTTTCGGGTGTTTCGTTTTCATGGCGTTTCGACTGCTGGTTATGTTTTTTGCACTAATTTTCAGATGTTCCGGATGGGCGTTCGTTTGATCCGGAAGTGTGTTTTGGAATGTTTTTTGGATGTCTGTCAACGGCCTTTTATCTTCGGAAATCCGATTTCCGATCTCTGACTTCCGATCTCTGACCTCCGGCTCCTGACTTCCGACCTCTGACTTCTGACCTCCGGTTTCCGCCCTCTGGTTGCTGTAGTTTGAGCCGGAGAGCAAAATGCTCATTCGCTGTTTTTTAACATCCTTGGGCTCCGGATCCCAGGCGGCAAGATCGACGTGGTGACCGAGAGATGCCAAAAGAGAAATCGTTTTAACAAGATCCGCGATTCCGGAAGGTTTTCCCATGGTGGAATCTAAAGAAACGACCGTGAAAGGCTTATCTTTGAGGATCGATTTGACCAGCCCGGTCAGAACCGACTTGGGGCCGACCTCAACAAAAGTCCGAACCCCTTCTGAATATAAATTTATGATATCACTTAGAAAATCTACTGGAGACAGCAGGTGGCCAGCCAGCAATTGTTTGGCATTTTTAGATTCGGAAGGGTAAGGATTCCCGGAGGTATTTGAAAACACAGGGATATCCGATGCTTTAATGTCGATGGTTTTAAGCGCCTGGGAAAAAGGCTTTTGAGCTTCTTTGATGAGTTCGCTGTGAAATGCAGCGGATACCGGGAGCCGAACGGTTCTGAATCCATTCGTTTTGCATTTTTCTTCAGCCAGGCTGAGTGCGTCGGATTTTCCGGACAAAACACCTTGGTCCAGACTGTTCCGGTTGGCCAGAACCACCTTAAGGTCTTCATCTTTTATCAGGGCTTCGATTTCATTTAGCGGGGCTTGAACCGCCAGCATTCCCCCGTTGTTTTGATTGCCGCCTTGACCGGCTTGGGCCATCAAACGGCCGCGGGTCATGGAAAGGGACAAAAAAGATTCAAGATCGATCCGTCCGGCTGCGCAAAGCGCCGAGAGTTCTCCATAGCTGTGGCCGCAGACGGCATCGGGTCGAAGGCCGAAATATTGGAGGATTTTCAGCATGGCCATACTGACGGCGCCGACAGCCGGCTGGGCAATATCTGTTTTTTTCAGTATTTCCTGATGATAGGATTGGTCGGTTTCGTTTTGGACCGGAAGCGGATAAATATAATCGGTCAAAAGGCCGTCACCTTCAAATAGTGTGTTGGCTTGTTCAAGAACGTTCATGGCCTCAGGGAAAAAACAGATCAGGTCGCGGCCCATATTGACATATTGACTTCCCTGGCCGGGGAAGATAAAGGCCATTTTCCCAAAAGATTCGGGCCCACCGTAAAACATATTCTCACGTTGCCAGGCATACGGTGAATTGTTGGCTTCAGCTGTCCGAACGGCACGGTCCAACAGGCCGGCGATATCTGCTCCAATGTCGAGAACCAACAGGAAGCGGTATGGATCTTTTGTGGAAAAATTATTTCTTGTTTTTGCAGCTTCGGCAAAAATGTCCTCATGAGCGGAAAGGGTGTCTACAACCGTTTTAAGCTGCTTAACATCCTTTATGAGTTGTTGCTGACTCAAAGCAGAAAAGGCGACGATTTCTGTGGAGCCGTCCCAAGCGATGGTTTGCTTGTCTTTTTGATATTCTTCGATCACCACGTGAAAATTGCTGCCGCCGAATCCGAATGCACTGATTCCGGCTCGACGGGGGTGATCTTTTTTGGAAAACCAGGGTCGGGTCTGGGTATTCAAATAAAACGGACTTCGGCGGATATTCAGTTTGGGGTCCGGTTCCCGAACCTTCAACGTGGGAGGAAGGACTTTGTGATGGACGGCGAGGACCGCTTTCATCAATCCGGCGGCGCCGGCTGCCGCCTTGGTATGACCGATCATCGATTTCACGGATCCCAGCGCGCACCATTGATGCTGGTTCCCCGATTTTTCGAAAAGACCGGTCAACGCTTGAAATTCGACCTCATCGCCGACCCGGGTACCGGTTCCGTGCGCTTCGATGAGCTCAACAGTATCCGGATCTATCCCTGCATTTTCATAGGCTGTTTGAAGGGCTTTGACCTGTCCTTGGGCCCTGGGGGAATAAATGCTCTGTGATTTTCCGTCGCTGGAGGATCCGATGCCCCTGATAACGGCGTAGATGCGGCAGCCTTCTTTTTGAGCATCATCGAGTCTTTTCAGGACAAACAGACCGATGCCTTCACCCAACACGGTCCCATCCGCATCTTTTGAGAAGGGCCGTGCATTTCCGGTCGGGGAGAGCACCATTGTTTTGGAAAAGCACATGTGCATGAAAATGTCGTTAAGCATGTCAACGCCGCCGGTGATCACCGTGTCGCTTCGCTGTGAAAGGAGCTCCAACACCCCGAGATGGATGGCGCTCATGGAGCTGGCGCAGGCAGCATCTACCACACAGTTGGTACCGCCAAGATCGAGACGATTGGCGATTCTGCCGGCCACCACGTTCCCCAGCAGACCGGGAAAAGAGTTTTCCTGCCAGGGGACGTAAGAACCGGATATCTCTCGAATCACCTGATCCGTTTTATGGGGATCGATTCCGGCTTTTTCAAGGGCCTTGCGCCAGATGGGGTGACCCAGCCGAGCCCCTAATGGGATGACAAGCTCCTGGGTTCCGGTCACCCCGAGAATAACACTGGTTCTGTTCCGGTTGAATCCGTAACCGGTTTTGTCAAAGGCGTCTTCTATGGCTTTTTTGGCAACCAAAAGGCCAAGGAGCTGGGAGGTATCGGTGGCTTCAAGGGAAGACGGCGGAATGCCGAATTCAGTTGGGTCGAAAGGCAGGGGTGAGATAAATCCGCCCCGTTTGCAGCACACATGATCCGATTTCTTAGGATCGGCGTCGTAAAAGTCTTCCCAGGCCCAGTGAGTTTTCGGCACTTCGGTAATGGCGTCTGTCCCGTTAAACAGCAACCGCCAATAAGCTTTCAGTTCCGATGCTTCGGGGAAAAGGCATCCCATGCCGACAATTGCAATGGGGGCGTGACGAGATGTATGAAGGTCTTTCTGTGTCAACGATAATCTCTCAGCCGCGCAACGCTTCTTACAAGCTTACACAGCATGTGATTCAAATATATTTTCTTTGCCGGAATTCCCCGCATTTCGCTGCGGGGCGCTTTATCGGGCAAAAATCTATCTCATTAATAGTTTGATTAGCATAATGCAAGAAAAAAGTATTTGCAAGTAAATGATTGCAAAATTATAGTTGACATATTGATATAACAAGTGTTTATATAAGATTCACCGGATGCCCGGAAGTGACTGGTTCAATGGCTGATATTGCCAACATCCCAATCGCATAAAATTCATAAAAGATTCAGCAATATTTATCAGGACGTTTTAATAAAGAGAGTATGTATAGTTGATATATTAATATAGCAAGTATTTTGAGTAAAACTTATGATCAAATTTTATACGAACAGGGATCTTTCGAAGCGCTTGGGCATCAAGCTGGCCAAATGGAAACGTTGGTCCCGCGAGTTTTTGCCGCCGGATCCTCTGGGCGGCATGCAGTCCGGATATGCCAGGCAATACCATCCGGATCAGGCGTTTACGGTATTCTTGGGGGGGCATCTGGTGGCGGATCTAAAGTTTTCGATTCCCGAAGCCAGGCATATCATGCAGGAACTGAAATCATGGTTGTCAGACAAAGGATTTATTTTTGAACCGAATGGATATGTTGTTTCCGATAATGGTATCGATGCATTGATACAAAAATATATCGTATTTATTCGCCGTGAAAAAGGGACGGAAAATCGTTTTAAATTTGTTTACAAAATCAGAGGTATTATTTCAAACGAGCCGGTGCTTCACAAAGGTTTTGACGTCATGAAGAAACTGTATGTGGAAACATCCCTCAATGGCGGATCGGAAAAGGCCATAGAGGGAAATATGAACGTGGTCAAAATATTAAATATTACCGGTATATTGAATGTTTTCGTTGATGCGGTGGGCCTGGATTCCAAGCGATATCCGGCGCTTCGAAGTTAATGAGTGTTCAAAGTTCAGAGTTCGGGAGAATGACCTTTTCACTCATAGTCCAGCGGTGCCCCGGTGCGTTTTTACAAATGTTTTTCCATTGATTTTAACAGTCGCATTAGCATACGGCTGCAGTCAAGTTGTATCATTGCCCTTGCTGAACTCTGAACCCCTGAACACTCAAAATTTTGGAATGAGCCTGTTCTTTCCAACGATCCCTAAGCCACTCAAACAGCATCCGATTTAAAAAAAAAGATTATCCATTCCCCTCTTATTAAGGACTTAGAAGAAAAACTCCCCGAGTGCTCAGCTATCTTGAAGCTCCTGGATTTTTTCCACGGGCATGGGGGGAAAATGGTTCGTTCCTGCCGGCAGCACAGCCCCTTGATGCTTCAGCCAGTTAATCCGGGTCATGACAGCGGCGCCGTAAAGAAGATTCATGGCAACGGTGACGGTAAGGCGGTTTTCCGGCCGTTCAAGAAATGAGCTTTGAACCCACTGGTTAAAGGCGCCCATTGCCGGACCGCACCATATCTGGTAGTCGATTTTTCGTGAAAGATCGCCGGAATTGGCCCAGTTGGAAGATTGGCCGAGATAGGATCGAAACACAAGGGCCATTTTGTGTTTGGGGTTTTTTTCGGCGCGTTCTATCTGCCTGGGATCATGGCGGGTAAAATAAATCTTTGTTTGCTCCCATTCCTCCTGAAAACTCTTTCGGAAAAAATCCCGCTCCAATGAAAGCCGCTGTTTTTCAGGAAGGGATTCAAATCGGTCGTAACTACAATAAAGATCATATAGTTTTGCAGCCCGGAGCGGAAACATGGTCCCCCGTTTGAGCACTTGGACCTTGACGCCCATTTCAAACATGTCGGCTGCCGGGGCCATAGTGACGTCCGCCTGACCAGCCTCTGCCAACATTTGACGGACGGCTTCGGACGTTCCGGCCTCAACACAGGATTGGTTGACGGAACCGGTGAGAATATAGGCGGCGCCCATGGCAAATGCCGCCGCCGCGGAATGGGGGGTGGCGATTCCGCCGCCGAGTCCCACGCTGGGTGGATTTTTGTATCGGTATTTCCCCGCCAGTTCATCACGCAGAGCGATCATAGTGGGTAACAGGGAAATCGCGGGCCGGTTGTCGGTATGACCACCGGAATCTGCTTCTGCGGTAAGATCATCGGCCATGGGAATCGATTCCGCGAGTTGCGCTTCTTCACGGGTGATCATGTTTTTGTCAAGGAGCTGGTTCAGGAGCTTTAGGGGCGGCGGTGAGAAATATTTTTGGGCCACTTCAACTCTCGAAGCTTTGGCAATCACTTTGTTGGGACAGACAATCCGGCCGCTGGCATCGCGGTGAATCCCCTTTACGCGATAGTATACCAAGGGAAGGGTTAGATTCAAATATGCCGAGGCACTGACGAGTTTTATTTCTTTTTGTAAATACAATCGCACCACGGCTTCTTCGAGTTCAGGATCGTTGGGAATGTGAATCAGGTTGAACCCGTAGGGAATGCTTTCCAAACTTTGCTTGAGCCTGTCGATGGCGGAATCGATCTGATCGAGGGACAGGCCGGCGGCGCCAAAAAAGCCCACACATCCGGATCTTCCAGCTGTCTCGACCATTTTAACCGATGTAATACCGTTGGCCATAGCACCGACAATATAGGCATATCGAAGACGGTGCCTGTTTCTAAAGAGGGGATCGCCCAGATGTTCCGGGTTTAGCGGAGGGGCATAGGCACACAGAGGAACAGCGGCGGAATTCGGAGAAATAGCGTTGCCGATGATAATTTTTCCACTTTGGGCCACGGCCGGAAGACCGCTAAAATCCAAAAGATAAACCGGCCGGTTCACCTTTAAAATTGCCGATCGAATGGCCTGTTCGCCCGGTTCCGCATCAATATTCTCCGGCAGCCACCAGCCGACGGTATGTTGACGCTTTTTTGATTCCATCGGAAAATATTTATACAATGAACCTGTGCGTGTCAATACCGTTGACCAAAAGATGAAGTTATACTTCAAAAGAGTGAAAAAAAGTCTCAGCTATAAGCGCCTGAAAAAGTATTTATGAAAACGGATGTTAAGACAATTGCTCCCGGAAAAAGCCCGACCGAGGCTGCCAGACTCATGGTGAAATACGATATCGGCCGGCTTCCCGTTGTCGACAATGAGAAAATCATCGGAATTTTGACACGATCGGATACCATGCTCTATTTTTAGGATTCAGTTTAGTTTTGCCGCTTCTTGATAAGCTATAATCGCTTTTTTGTAATCTTTAGATTTTGTCTGAAGTTTCCCCATATCAAAAAAAGCCTCGGCATTTTTTTGAATATCTTTTCCTTTACAGCTGAATTCATAGCGATTACTTTTTGAGAAGTCGTGGAGTAGTTTCTGACCATTGCTAAAATTCACAATACCAATTTATAACTATCGGCCACGAGTCAAAAAGTGATATTGCTAATCAGATGCTTCCATTTTAACGCTGTACATCTGTTCGTCATGCTGAACCGTATGAACCGATCTGTTTAAATAGATGACATGATGCGAGTCCGATGTTTTATCCGATAGATGCCGATCAGGAGAGAAAGAAAATCCTTTCAAAATAGTGTTCAATCGATTGCGAAGGACGGCGTATGAATAGTGGCGAGCGGCGACTTCATAATTGGTATTTACCATTTTCTCTCTGACTTTTTGAGATTCGATAATTTCTTTCGCCCGGCTGACGGTCTCCTGAGTGAGAAATCCGTTCATGACGAGCAGTTCAAAGCCTTTGGGTTCGATGTCTCTGATAAACGTTGCATAGCGATTGACCAGTATCGGTTTTTTAAAATACACGGCTTCAATCAGCGCATTACCGAATCCCTCACGAATACTCGGGTAGGTGATCAAGTCCGCACAGGGATAGATATCCCAGAGCGTAAATGCCGGCTTAAAATGTCCGTTCCCATTCCAAGGATCAGATATTTGAGCCGCCAGCATGCGAAGGTCTACCCCGCGTTCCAATGCATAGTCTTTAAGCCAGTGCGCGTATTCAAAACCCTCATCTCCGGCTTCGTGGGATATAACCAGTTTATACCGGGGATCTTTCAACCCCTTTACCAGCTCAATGGCTTGCTCAATGCCTTTTCGGCGGATAATGCGTGTGGGCTGAAGTATTATCTTATCATCATGATTTAATCCGAGGCTCTTTCGAAAAGAGAAAACTTTGTGTTCGTTCACGACAGGCGGATGATCGAAATCCAGAACATTTGGAATGACCGTCGAAGATATCCCAAGGCGTAACGCCACCTGTTCCTGCGCTTCCGAGTTGATGACCACATGTTGTATGCCGGGGAGATTGGGTGGAAATGCCATCCTTAAATAATCGCTCACCCCGTTTATTGAGAAGCGTTCCCTTTCCCAGTAGAAGTCATGATGATGGGCGATTGTGGGAATTTCCGTTTCCGCGATGATTTCCGACAAAGCGATCCCCAAAGGAATGTTAAGGGGTATGGTGAGGGCGTTTTCAACGATTAGAATGTCAATGCGAAACCGGTGGAGAAAATTATAGAGACGGGTCTTCAAAAAAGATCTCAGGGTATGTATCGATTCGGTAGTGATATGTTTTCTGCGCTTTTTTCCAAAAATCTGTGAATTGATCCAGCGATTCCGAGGATACTGAAAATGCGCTTTGGGCTCAAGAAAGCTCGTTTCCGGATTCCGATCCAATTCACCGGCGAACCAGAAGCATTGGTGCCCGTTTTGTTCAAGCACTTCAGACCATTTACGGGCTTCCAAAGACACGCCGTCGATTCCGGCAAAGCGTGTTGACACAAATCCGATATTTTTACCCGTCATTGAAGGCACCTTTTGAAATTTTCGGTATAGTTTGCCACCGCTTAAAAGGAACTCAATATTCAAAACAGTCGCAGCGGCCAGTCCCTGTTCCAGCTGCAAGGTACAGTAAGGTATAGCAAAAGCTATGCCAGAAGACACGGTATTAAATAGTATAATATTTTTTTGCAGTTATGAAGTATTCTGGTCGAAACGGCGTGAGATAATGAGAAAAATACATCTATGAATTGTGAAATGAATTACACAATTCATAGATGTTTTCGAAGAAAAAAGATCAAAGCATTCAGACTGACGGCTTTTTGCCGACGGTACACAATGTTATGCCGTCTTCGGCATTTTTATCGGTCAATAATTGTTGATTCACATCTGCGAAGCCGGATTTTTCAAAACCTTTTTTATAGTCCGCCTGTGACCATAATTGCATCGGCGTGCCGAGACGCCGGGGCCAGTCATGGCTGATTGCATTTTCAATATAAAAGTTGACAAGCACCCACAACTGTCCTCCGGACGCTATGATCGAAAATGCTTTGTCGAGTCCGGCCTGAATGTCGTGAAAATAATAAAAGACCTCCATGGAAAAGACGATGTCGAATAATTTCGGTTTTGGAGGCCTCCAGAGCAAAAAATCTGCATGCTCGATGGTCACATGGTCAAGATGGGCCAAATTTTCCCGGCAATACCGAACCATTTCTCCGCTCACGTCGATTCCGTAACATTTTCCTCCGGAAAACTGATGGGTGGCAATGTAGCTGATGGCATATCCGTTGCCCACTCCGATTTCCAGATAGTTGCCCGCACTTGGAGAAATTCGCGAAAAAGCCTGCTTTACCCGGGGCCAATGCCGTTTTGCCATATCGTCCCCGCGTCCGGCTTTGCTCCACTCGTCAAAAACATCTTTGACCGGTCTCATTTTGCTTCCTTT
>JAJDND010000026.1 GCA_022340885.1 Desulfobacterales bacterium
ACGGGCAGTCTGAACGAAACCATATTTTATTTCTTTAGAATCGAAGATTTTTCCCGCGACCTCGCAAAAGATATCATACGGGTTGTGGGGACCGATAAGTTGTCGGAATTTCAAAGCGATTTGACGGATTACAAAACCATATTGGATCAAAGCATGAAACGGGTTAAGACCGGAAATGCCCAACTCAATGTCGAGAAGATCCGATCCAAAGGCAAAAAGATGATCGATTTCGCCAATGAACTCATCAGCACCAAGCGCCAGCGAATTCAAAAGGCCATCAATCGCATCGGAATCATTCCCGTGGTTTTTCTGTTCAGTTTTATCGTGTTCGTTGTGTTGATTCTTCAACTCATTTCAAAAGGGATACTCAAACCGGTCGCCCTGATGCAACAGGCAACCGAAGAAGCTGCCAAGGGGACATTTAAACCGATTGTTTATGAATCGGACAGAGAGGACGAAGTTACCCATCTGATAGAGACATTCAATGAGATGGCAAAACAACTCGAAACAAAACAGGAACAATTGCTGCAATCGAGAAAGATGGCATCCATCGGCACCTTAACTTCAGGTATTGCCCATGAATTGAACAACCCATTGAACAATATTTCTCTGACCGCGGAAAGTTTAATGGAAGATTTCACAGAAATGTCAACAGCGGAAGCTACGGAAATGATGATGGAGATTCTCGCTCAGGCGGACAGGGCCGGTCAGGTGGTTAAAAATTTGCTGGAATTTTCGAGGACCGAACGCCCCTTGTTGCTGGAACTTCGGATTGATGATGTTCTGGATCGAACCATAAAACTCATAAAGAACCAGATTATGGTGACCGGCATCCACTTAAACAGAGAAAGCAGTAAAGATCTGCCCCCTATCAAAGGAAGGAGTCAGGATCTGCAGCAAGCCTTTATTAATCTCCTGTTGAATTCAGTCCAGGCCATGAAAGATTTGTCCGGAGAAAACATCATTACCATCCGGACAGGACTCGGACCGGATGGCTATATTAGAATCGATTTTTCAGATACCGGGGTCGGCATACAGGCCGAAGATATGAAGCATATATTCGACCCGTTTTATACCACCAAGCCCGTCGGCCGGGGAACGGGTCTGGGTCTTTCCCTGGTATACGGTATTGTCCGGACGCACGGCGGGTATGTCGAAGTGAAAAGCGAAATCAACGTCGGAACCACGTTTTCGATATATTTGCCAACGGCTGAAAATGAAGAAAAGGAAACGGAACATGCAGCCTAGAATCGCCGTTGTTGACGATGAAATAACCGTATGCCGGCGACTCGAAAAGGCGCTTAAAAAAGACGGTTATGCGGTGGAAGCGTTTCAGGACGGCGAATCTTTCTGGGGTCGCATGGTACAGGAACCCTTTAATATCATATTTCTCGATTTAAAGCTTCCGGACGCAGACGGCATGGATATACTTTCCCAGGTTAAAAAACGTTACGACAATGTCGAAGTCATTGTCATCACAGGGCACGGATCCATCGACACGGCCATCAGCGCCATCAAGATCGGCGCCTATCACTATGTGATGAAACCGTTCAAATTGGATGAAATCCGTTTGCTGAGCAGCGGTGCAAGGGAAAAAATCGGCCTTCGGGATGAAAATCGGCGCCTTCGGCAAGCCGTCGACGGACAGAATATATTAAAAGGTTTTATCGGCAACAGCCCTGCGATGCAGGAGATCTTCTCCATGATCAAGAAAGTTGCCCCTGTAAATTGCAATATTCTGCTTCAAGGCGAAAGCGGTACCGGAAAAGAGCTTGTGGCCAGATCGATTCACCGATTGAGCCCGAGAAAGAATCGCCCGTTTATCTCTTTCAATTGCGGCGGATTTACGGAAGAATTAATTTGCAACGAACTCTTCGGCCATGAAAAAGGCGCTTTCACCGGTGCGTCCATCACCAAAATCGGTCTCATTGAAGCCGCAGACGGCGGAATGCTTTTTCTTGATGAAATCGGAGAAATGCCCCCTTCCATGCAGGTAAAAGTGCTGCATGTTATCCAGGAGAAAAAGATCCTGCGTGTGGGAGGAACCTCGCCCATCAATCTGGATATTCGCCTCATTGCCGCCAGCAACAAAGATATCAAAAAGGCCACCGCCGAAGGCACGTTTCGTGAAGACCTGTTTTACCGTTTGAATGTGGTCACCTTAAGACTCCCGCGTCTGTGTGAAAGGCCGGATGATATCCCCATGCTGGTTTCCCATTTTATCGAAAAATACAGCCCTTCCTTCGAGAAAAAGATCGGGGGAATTTCATCCGATGCACTCGAAATTCTGATGCGCTACAACTTTCCCGGTAACGTGCGTGAACTTGAAAATATTATCCAGCGGTCCGTGGCCCTTGCCGAAAGCGATGTCATTCGTATCCTTGATTTGCCCCAGGATCTCCAAAAGTTCGAGTTTAATACGATCGAAGGAGAAGGGTTAATGGCCCTCGAAGAGGTGGAAAAACAACATATCGCCAAAGTTCTCGACAAAACGGGTTATAATAAAAATTTAAGTTCAAAGATACTGAATCTCCCCCGTACCACATTGTGGCGAAAAATGAAAAAATACGGCTTGCTGAACAAAAACTAGCGGGTCGGATCGGGCAGTTTTTCATATTGAAACATCCGCCAAACACGTGTCGCTTACAGTTCGCTAATATCATTTGGTATCATTCAATTTCCCCGCAAATGTTTCAATATGAAATAAAACGCGTCCCTTTCTTCTGTTCAATGGCGATTTCGCACCATATTCGATGGATGCACAGCCTCTTGATTCGTTTATATCTAATTTAATATCAGTTATATAGAAAACATATCCATTTTCTTCCTTTTCGCCAAGCCCCAATTGGCATCTAATTTGCTCATAAAACTGAATGAGGAGGAGGTAATGGAAAAGATCCTTGTGGGATTGTATCCCGGAAAAACCAGTTTATGGGCGGCGGTTCACGCCCTCAACCTTTCCAAAAGGATAAAGGCAAGATTATATTTTCTTCTGGTCATCAATCCGAAGATAAAAGAATCGGACCAAAGCCTGGTCCGCCAGGTTGAAGCGTCGACGAAATCGAGCCTCGAAGCATTGATCGAAGAAGGGATTTCAGACGGTATCCCGGTCGATTATTATATCACCTACGGTCAATACGATAATGAGCTGGTTAAATTCGTCAAAGAAAACAAAATCACCATGCTGGTCGTGGGATCACCTTTTCCCCAGGACGGGCATTTTGAAGATTTTGAAGAACTCCTTGAAAAGATACGCCACAGGATCGATTGCCGCATCGAAGTCGTGCATGAAAAAAACCGTTAAAAAATAAAGAAAAGGAGAGGATGATGTTCCATCTGTATCTACCGATCGCAGGTAACAGTGTGAATGTATTGCTTGTTTTTGGTTTGGGCGGCCTTGTGGGGATTCTTTCGGGTATTTTCGGCGTCGGCGGCGGATTTTTAATGACGCCCCTGTTGATTATGATCGGTATTCCACCCACTGTTGCCGCTGCGTCCGATTCCAACCAGATTGTCGGCGCTTCCACTTCCGGCACCCTGGCGCACTACAAAATGGGAAATGTCGATTTCAAAATGGGCATCCTGCTTCTCATCGGTGGCGTTGCCGGGGGCACGCTGGGTGTTCAGGTTATTAAAGTTTTAAGACAAATGGGAAACGCTGATTTTTTAATCAAGATCACCTATGTTCTGATGCTTGGTTTTGTCGGATCATATATGTTTATTGAAAGCCTTCAGGCATTGAGAAAAAAGGAAGTGCCGGCAGCAGGTCCGAAAAAAGAATCAAAATATGCCCAAATCATCGGCAAATTGCCATGGCAAACCGACTTTGTAAAGTCAGGCATTCGGCTTTCTGTGCTGATGCCCCTGGTATTGGGTACTTTTGTGGGAATTCTGGCGGCCATCATGGGGGTCGGCGGCGGTTTTATCATGGTACCGGTGATGGTCTACCTATTACGAATGCCCATGCATGTGGTCGTCGGGACCAGCCTTTTTCAGATTCTTTTCACATGCGTCGACGTCACCATTATGCAATCCTACAGCAACCACACCGTCGACTTCATACTGGCATTGATCCTTTTGTTGGGATCCACATTGGGTGCGCAATTCGGCGCCAAAATCAGCAAAAAACTTAAAGGGGATCAGCTCAAGATCCTCCTGGCCTCGCTGGTTTTGGTCGTTATGGTTAAAATGCTTCTTGATCTTTTGCTCACGCCGAATATTATGTTAGCTTTAAAAGGAGGTCATTAAAATGATACGAAATAAAACCTGGATACCCCTTTTCATCTTTGTTGTATCTTTTTTTTGGCATCCTCAACTCGCCAACTCAACGGTGTCTGTTACGGCGAAAAACGAACCCAATCTGATCGCCATCGGTGCGATGTTCAACGGAACGCAATTGACCGTTTCAGGCAATGTCGGCCTCGAAAACAACGTGTTGGTTCTTGTCAGCGGAAAGCAGGAAGCGTTGACATTGAAAAAGAAAGGAAAGGCATTGGGTCTTTTATGGATGAATCTGGGTGATGTACATGTTAAAAACGCACCCAGTGTCTATCTCCTCTATTCCTCCAAGGCAAACATGGCATCGTCCGAACAAGACCACAATGCCTTGGAAAAACTGGGTTTCGGTTTCGAATATTTGAAAAAGGAAATGGAGATCGAAGCGCCTCCGGCCGAGAGAGACACGATGGCGAATGAATTTTTGAAACTAAAACAAAAACAAGGACTCTATGCTTTTCACCCCGGCGAAATCAGTTTCGAGCAAAAAAACGAAACGGAAAAATCGTTTACGGCCGCTGTATGGATCCCGCCTCGAATCCCTTTCGGGGAATATCAGATAAATGTTATGGAAATGAACAATGGCCATATTATCGATACGGCACAGCATGAACTTAAAGTCAAAGAAGAAGGAATTCCTTTGATGCTGTCTTCACTTGCTTTTAATCATAGTCTCTTATATGGTTTTTTCGCGGTTTTAATCGCAGTTGTTGCGGGATTGGCGATGGATTTCTTATTTGGAACCGGCAAGGGCGGCGGCGCTCACTAAAACAGGAAACAGAAAAGAGGAACGAGAAAAGAGTATCGGGGGAACCACAGATAAGCACGAATAGTTTGAAAAAAAGAAGTTACGAAGGTTAGAAGTTCAGAAGGCAGGAGGCTCCAAGGGATGTCAACTTTATTATCTTCACACCTTCTCATCTTCTAATTATTGTCGTGTCCATCCGCGGTTTTCTATTTTCTAATTCCTATTTTCTATTATCCATATTCAATAGACAATCGGCTCTGGGTTAATCAAAGTTTGGTCCTCTGGATAGGATTTTTCCTATGAGCACATTCACAAAATGGATAAAATCGGCAGTCGGAAAACGCAAGAAATCTGCTTCACAGGTCCCTTTTACCATTGTTTTCGGCGTATTTCAAAAAGTCTTGGAATACAACAATCAGGTGCTGGAATTGATGGCGGACATGGGAACCAAACTGGGGGGGGCCTACATTTTCGACCAGCAGTATATTCGCTCGTCATGCCGTCAAATGGCGGATCTCGTCTATAAACTCATATACAATTTGAATACCATGGCGCCCAAAAAATATATGCGTCTTTATGACGCCTTCGACGCCATCAATAACGACATTGAGGAGGAACTCGCCGGGAGACCCGTCATTCCCCAAACGGAATATACCATTCCCTATAGCTTGGTAACCGATGATCTTACCGACGTTGTCGGCGCTAAAAACGCAAACCTGGCGGAAATTAAAAACCTGCTCGGCCTAAAGGCGCCTGAAGGATTTGCCATTACCGTCCGGGCATTTCGTGCATTCATGGAATACAATCGTCTTCAATCGAAAATGAATACATTAAACGCCGCCTGGCAACAAGGCGATGCATCCGGAAATCAGGCGGCACGGGAGATTCGAGAACTTATTTTGGAGGGATCGGTTCCCACCCCTTTGCAAAAGCAGATTTTTAACAGCCTGGACAGGCTCTATCAAGGGGCGAATCCCGAAGAGGTGCTGCTCGCACTTCGCAGCAGCGCCATGAGCGAGGACAGAGAGCATAGCTTTGCGGGACTGTATCTAAGCCTTCTCAATGAACCCCGTGGAAATATTTTGAAGGCTTACAAATCTGTCCTCTCCAGCCTGTTTTCAGACACTGTGATGGAATACAGACGCCACAAAGAACTATTGGATTACGAGGAAACCATGGCGGTGGCATGCCAACTGATGATAGACGCCAAAGTCAGCGGCATTCTTTACACGCTCGATCCGAGAAATCCGGAACGTGACGTCATGCTGATTAATGCAACGTGGGGACTGGGTGCGCCTATCGTTGCCGGAGAGACGAAGGCGGATCTGTATACGATAAATCGGGAAGAACCGTATGAATTAAAATCTCTGGATGTCGTCCGCAAGCCTGACATGCTGGTGCCTAAAAAAGGCGGCGGGACTGAGATACGCGAGGTTCATCAAGACTTACAGACTCAAACCTGTTTGACCGATGAACAGATGAAACAGATTGCCGAAGCCGGGTTGACCATTGAACGATATTTTAAAAAACCCCAGGATATCGAATGGGCCATCGACCAGCAAGGCAGTCTTGTTATTTTACAGGCCAGATCTCTGAATATTAAGGATCAAGTTTCGAAACTGGTATGCGACATTTCATCTGTTTTGGATGATTTCCCGGTTATATTTCGAGACAAGGGATCTATTGCCCAGGAAGGAATTTCCACCGGCAAAGTATATTTGGTCACGAGCGAAGAGGATCTGGACCGTTTCCCCAGTGAAGCGGTTTTGGTTACCGCTTATACGTCTCCTCGTCTGGGAAAGGTCATCAAAAAAGCCAGCGCCATCATTACCGATGTCGGCTCTCCAACCGGTCACATGGCAACCATCGCAAGGGAGTTCAGGGTGCCGACCATTGTGAATACGGGTGTTGCCACACAACTGCTGAAGTCCGGCCAGCTCATCACCGTGGATGCGCGGGAAAATGTGGTTTATGGGGGAGCGGTCAAAGCGCTTTGTTATTACGAATTTGCAGAAGAAACTTTTGAGACGACCTATGAATACCGGCTGCTGCAAAGGGTTTTGAAGAAAATTGCATCATTGAACCTCCTGGATCCTACCGAAAAAAACTTTACTTCATCAGGGTGTAAAACATTTCACGATATTACGCGATATGTCCATGAAAAAGCGGTTGAAGAATTGATCGGTATGGAATATGCCAAAATCAGCGATGCCGCCGGTGCCGGTCGCAAACTGAAGTTTAAGATCCCGTTAGACCTTTTTCTGATCGATATCGGCGACGGCATCGATGGCTCGCCAGGCGTTTCAGAGGTTGATCCTCAAAATATCAAATCCATTCCCATGAAAGCATTTTTGGAAGGACTATCAGTGCCCGGCGCATGGGATACAGAGCCGATGTCCGTGGATTTCAGCAGCTTCATGTCGAGTCTGACCCGCACGTTTTCATCATCCGTAGCCACACCGAAATATGTCGGTCAGAACCTTGCGGTGTTGTCAAAAGACTATGTCAACATTAACCTGCGGCTGGGGTATCACTTTAATATGATTGCAGGGCATATCAGTGAAAACTTGAATGACAACTACGCGTATTTCCGATTTATGGGCGGTGTTACCGATATGTCGCGCAGATCGCGCAGGGCCAAATTATTGGCGGAAATTCTGGCAAAGAGCGATTTTCGCGTCGATATTCGAGGGGATCTGGTCACCGCGCGAATCAAAAAATTAGAATTCAAAATGATGGAAAAAAAGATGAAGATTTTGGGATTGTTGGTCGCATTTACCCGTCAGCTTGATGTTAAAATGAATCATGAGCAGGAAATCACAAGACTAAAAGACGTCTTCCAAGATCTGAAAAATGAATATATCTGAAACAGGTTCAGCGGTTCAAGGTTCACGGTTCAAAGTTGATGAATTCTAATGAAGCTCCTCGCAGCAAGCTGCAGGGTGTTTTGGCGAAGTCGATTAAAGCCGAATTCATCTTACGCGCCCATCAACCCTGAACGTTGAACCCGGAACCATACATTTGGGGAGGTGCCATGGACGAAAAACAAAAAACTAAAATCCTTATTCTGGATGACGAACCCATAGTCCTGAAACGTCTGAAGCCGGCCTTAGAAAAATCAGGATACGACGTGGAGGCCTTTTCCCGAAGTTTGGAAGCATCGAATCGCGTCTTGGAACAGGATTTCGATATCGTCATTACCGATCTCAAAATGGAAGGGCTCGATGGTATGGAATTTTTGACGCGGGTAAAAGATCGATCGCCTGAAACCGAAGTCATTGTTATCACCGGTTTTGCCACCATGGAGACCGCCAAGGAATCTTTTAAAAAAGGGGTTTTCGATTTTTTGGCAAAGCCATTTAAGCTCGGCGAAATCAAAGAAGTCGTTGCCAAAGCGGAACGCAAAATAAAAGAAAAAAGATAACTTTCGTCTCGAAAT
>JAJDND010000054.1 GCA_022340885.1 Desulfobacterales bacterium
ACCCTGCTCAGCAACATGCAGCAGCGCGGTGTCAAATACGGCGTGGAATCCATGTGCATCGGCGGCGGGATGGGCGCAGCCGCCCTGTTTGAATTGTGTGACTGATGTTTGCGGTCGGGGTGGCTTTTTAAGAAGGCTGCCAATAGGGGCAGCCTTTTATGAAGCTAATGTAAAGTTGCGCTTTCCTTTATCGCGGCAAGATGCCGTTCCCACTATTGATGGGGCATCGCGGGAGTGGCTTACAGCCACAAATAATAAGCGTAATCTGCTATTTTTGAGATGTTTTCAAGGTTAAAGGCCACAGCTTGCATTCATTCAATCATATTTTTCCGAAGTGACCTGCAAAAATACCTCCGTGTTTTCCCAGTTCATTTTTAAAAGCCGAGCAACATCTGCTTTCTCATCATTCAGATGAATTGAATTGCAACCGGCTTTTAAATCTTCCGCGTTGCGTTGCGCAAAATCCTTGAAGCGCTTTCCTTCAACGATAATGCCTTTCTGCAAAAATGCCGGTCCCAGCTCTTTGGCAATCATGTTAAAAAATTTCAGCGTAATCTCACCTTCGCCCCTTGCAACGGATTTTTTTGATTTTGAGTATGAAATGGTCCCGCGGAAAGAAGCGTAACGACCTCCCTTGCGAAAAGTTGCTCCCACCAGTCCGGGCATGGCGGCCGATAAGGCCAGCCTTGAGCCATTTTCAACCCAGGCGTTATCTGTACTATCCACCGCTTTGCCATCCAAAAAGATGGTCTGGATTCGATTATCAAAGTAATCATCAGAAATACCGAACTGCCCGCAGAACAATTCTCTGATGCTCTTACCGGTTTTGACTTTAAGGTTGAAGCCCCGTTCTATTATGTTTAGGAACCGTGGAATCAGATAGGCTTTAACGCCGAGGCGGACATGCTGCATGGTTAAATCAAGAGAGGCCATTTTTACAATTCAATCCTTATGCAGTGTTCAATTAACGGTTATGATTTTCAATTAGAACATGCGATCTGCCCGAAAAACAGAAAAAATGGGGAGGCCCGGGAAGAGACTCCCCATCTATGAAAGACAACATTTTTTTGTTTCACTACCAGTTAAATACCTTATCCAGATCTTCATCTTTCACCTGGAAGGTAATATCGTGCGGCGGTAATTTTTCCTTTTTAAAATATTCGGGCAACCGATCGTCTTTGGAGGTTAAACCGGCCGCCAGATTAAATTCGCGTTCACTTTTCAGGATAGATTTGCCCAGCTCAGTGACATCGTCGGCTGTTAGGCTCAAACCATAAAAAGCGTTAATCATATCGATCAGCGCCTGAAATGTTTCCGGTTGATCCAGCACTGGAAATGCAACGAACAGGCACATACCGGTCGCATCAACAGCAGCCGTAGCAATCTGAAGGTTTCTGGAAAGCTCGATCTGTCCTTCCGGTTTTAAAGGATCCACACTTCCACCGACACCCATGATATTGGATGCAACCGCATAGCCCGCGGTATGATCCGCTCCCATGGTGGTGGTGGCATAGGTGACTCCGATCCCCTGAACGCCGCGGGGGTCGTAGGCCGGCATGGATTGGCCCTTGACCACGGGGACTCTCTCTACGCCGAAAACCTTTCCGGTCACGGCAGCGCCGCTGCCAAGAATTCGACCCAACGGCGTACCCTCGCCGACTTCCTTGACCAGTTTGATGGCGGCTTCGGCATCGCCAAATTCCGCGATACCGGCCTCCATGGCAACTCCGATGGTGGCGCCCATTTCAATCGTATCCAGTCCATAGTCATCATCCAGTCGATCCAGCTGTGCGATGGCATCTATATCGTCGATGCCGCAGTTTCCGCCATGCGCCCAGACGGTCTCATACTCGGGCTGTTTAGTCAGGTACTGGCCGTCTTTGTTTAGAAAGGTACCGGAGCAGCGGATGATACAGCCCCGGTGGCAACCATGGGTTGCTGCACCTTTACCGCCGCGTTCCTCCTCGAGCGCCGCCTGGGTTTCACCGCTGATTTTTTCACAGGTGTCGAAGCGTCCCCACATAAAATTTTTGGTGGGATAGGCACCGGCCTCATTGATAACATTTGTCAGTACATTGGTACCGTATGCCGGCAAACCTTCACCGCTAACCGGGTGTTTTTTCAACCCGGCGACCCATTCTTTATTGGCTTCTTTGAATTTATCCGGATCTTTGGGTTCTCTCATCTTCATTCCGGCATCATCGATGACGATCACCTTGACACCTTTTGCACCCATGACCGCACCGACACCGCCGCGACCGGCGTGGCGGGTAGGTCTGAGCTCCATATCGGTGCAGGCGATGGAAGCCCCGGCCAATTTCATTTCACCGGCCGGACCGATGGAGATGCAGGCAATTTTTTCGCCGTATTCGGCCTTCATTTTTTCTACGGTATCATAATTTCCGAGCATGCACAGGCTGTTGTCTTCCTGAATGTCGACGCCGTCTTTGTTGATCAAAATTTTATAAAGCGTGCCGCCTTTGGGTTTGCCTTCCAGCACGATGGCAGCATAGCCCAATCTGCCGAGCATTTGTGATGGTTGCCCGCCGGAATTGGCTTCCTTGATCCCACCGGTGAGTGGGCTCTTGCAGCCTACAGATAGGCGGCCGGACATTGCCGCAGTAGAGCCGCTTAAAAGCCCGGGAGCGATAACCAGCTTGTTATCTTCTCCCAGCGGGTGACATAACGGAGGAACTTCTTTTGAGATGATGGCTGAGGTTAAACCGCGGCCTCCCGAGCCAGCATAATCTCCCACTGGCTCTGACTTAACCGCCGGGCCGCCTTTCGCACCCATATTGATTCTCAGAATCTTGTCCATGTGCACCTCCTTGTTCGGGTTAAATGATTTGTCACTAAAGATCTGGTGTGTTTAATTGTAAGTTCTGGTTAATCCTTCGATAAATGTCGACAAGAATATCCTTAATTTTCATATTCGGATTGAAGGCGAATGTCAAGATCTTTGCCGGTTAATACTTGCAAAGATCACCTTAAATCCTCTATATGTAACCAACATCTGTCTGTTGAATCTATTTCAAAAATAGCAGACCATTCGTGGCTGGGCCGACTTCGCCATAGTCGCCTATGGCTACGCCTGCTAAAAAGCCACTCCCACATCAGATTGCCACTGTGGAAGGGGCATCTTGCCGCGATATGCGCCCCGGGCAGATTGAGATAGGTCCTACAAAGGAAGGATATCGCTATGAAAATTTACAACTATCCGTCACGTTCGGCCGAGCAGCGCATTAACCGAATTGTCAATCGCGGTCTGGCATTTGACAAAAAAGATATGGCCGCCGTTAGTCGCATCTGCGAAAATGTCCGCAAACGAGGAGATCAGGCGGTTGTATCCTATACCCGCAAGTTTGATT
>JAJDND010000061.1 GCA_022340885.1 Desulfobacterales bacterium
CGAGGTTCGGCGTTTGTCTTTCTTCATCCACGAGTTTGTAATAGCCTCCCAACCCTAATTTGGGCCGCTCAATAAAAAAAACCCCGTCATCCTGAGCGAAGAGCTGCGATGCCGTTGTTTGAAAAACAACCCACGACAGAATAAAAATGATGACGGCCGTCCGGATATTCCGCATGAGAGTCATTGAATCAGTTAGCGTCTAAAGCCATTGTTGTTTTACAAAGGTCTCCATCAATCAGGACTGAGCATTTTACCCTATCGTCGAAAAAGTCGGAGGGCTTCAGAGCCAAGGCGCCGAGGGTGAAGCCCTAGTAAACCTACTGCGAACCCTTGGCAACGCAGGATCTGGAGTCCTCCGGCTTTCCCGGAGGGTAAACAACATGGCATCAAATTGATCCCATCCTTTAAATTCACCATGGGTTGGAAATCAAAAATGGGGGTATTTCGATGATTTTTGTTTGAAACTCGAATAGATAATCCCCTTTAGCCATGTTGTTTATGCAACGTTAGGGTTTATCCTCCAGGCAAGGATGTGCCGATCCAATGCCCGAAGCCATAAACATTCAGCATGTTTTTGCCGAACGTATTGGTCACGTAAACAAGGTAGTCCAGCTTGAAATCCTGAGTCGCAAATTTCTGGAAGTACGCCGTGTTGTTGTCATCGATTGCAATCCCGGCCGGAAGGTAGAGGCTGCCCGGGTTGCTGCCCGGACCGCCGAAAAAGAGCAGTATTCGGCCCTGGTCGTCAAAAATCTGCACATTTTCAAACGCGGCATCGACCACATATAAACGGCCGTTTTTATCTACAGCCGCCCCCTTGGGTCGGGCAAAGCCGCCGATTTGATCGCCATGGAACCCGATGGCGTTGAGAAACTTCCCGTCTGGGGAAAATTTCTTGATCACAAAGTGAAGATCATCGGTAACGAAAACATTGCCCGAGGGACCCACGGTCACATGTGACGGTTTGAAAAACATTCCTTTTTCGCCGATGACTTTCATAACCTGGCCGGTATCTCTATCCAGGATGAACAACTGCTCTTTATCCATGTCCACTACGTATATCCGTTTTCCGTCAACGGCAACGTCAACCGGCTTTTCAAATATCTCCTTGCTGCCGTAGGTTCTCAGAAAATGGTCGTTTTTATCAAATGCCACCACCTGCTTCCTCTGCATATCCGCAACATATTTGATTTCCTCCGACACCCAGATGCCGGCAGGATCGCCGAGGCTTCCATTCCCGTGATCATTAAGAAACGACATTTTTTTGCCGATCAGGTCTATGATAACAATTTTTTTATACATCCTGTCCATGATGTATATTTTCCCCTTGCAGGCGGCGACATCATAGGGTTTTCCCAACAATCGATCACGGCGTTTGCCGAAAATAAATTCCTGGAAGGCACTCTGTTTTTTCCCTAAATCATTCTCTCCGGATATCGAATGCAAAAACTCCAGCCGGGGCCGCTGCGGCAGCGGCGGATAAAATATAGGTGCCGGGGGTACAGCCGGCTTCCTGGGTGTGGAAGCGCACCCCATGGAGATGATCAGCATGAAAAGAATAAAGGCCCGCATTTTCATTTCAAAGGTCTCTCTTTCAAGTGATTCCAATCATAGCCGTATGATCAACGTAAGGAGCATGTGTTATTTATTGTGACACGTCAAACAAAGCGCCGATCCGGCACTGTCTTTCACCAACAGCTGCGTTCCCGGCACTGCTTTGACATTATGGACATCATGGCAGGATGCACATTCCATCCTGTTTGAAAAAAGCATATCCTCCTTGACGGTTCTGGTGCTGCCGGTCAGGCCCGAAGGCTTGGTCGACGGATCGTAGAGGTCTCCATCTCTTGTGGACAATGCGGTGTCGTATATAAAAGAAATCGGGTGATTATTGCCCTGGACAATACCCATGAAGTCCTTGTCGAATAGATGGGCGGCACCACCCGTATTGCCGCCATAAGCATCGGGCGCCATTATTCCGTCATGACACGAAAGACAAATTTTAGACATCCCGTCGGGCTGGCTGGTCACTGCCGCTTCCATGGTCGGGGGGCGGGTTTTGCCATACATGATGTAAGTTTGTGTGGACAATCCTTGATCCCACAGCGGGGCAGGCAATATCTGCGTCTTGTGCGGCGCGTGGCAGGGAGTGCAGATCTCTCCGCTGCGGTTCCATAGATACCCGCGAAAATCATGGGGGGACCCCACGATAGTCCCGGCCGGAACGGAAGACCCCGCGGCGGTCTCAGCCGAAAGGAGAGGTGCCATGGAGGTTTCGGCCGAAGTGATAGATGCTGAAAGGAATATTAGAATTATCGCTGCTGCTGATATCTTGTACTTCCACGTCATCATATGCTATATCCGATTTTCTTAAAATGAACCTGCGAGTCGAATCTGTTCCCGCTCTATTTCACCGCTTATATAAAACTTAAGCTGAGCGTTTCAAATTTTTGAAATGGTTAATTTAAAAATATTTTTAAGGTATTCTATCATTTTGAATTTCAATAATTTGAAACCCTTCGGGATTTCCAATTTCACCACATCTACTGTGTCAGATGTCGTTCCGCATAGACGACTATAGCGAAACAACATCTTCCTTGTATCTGCGGCAAACTTGAAAATCGCTCAACTTAAGTAAAAGGTAGCATATCAGGTGAATTGTAGCAAGGCCAATTCGCCGCCCCGAGTAATAGAAGAATGGGTGATGCTTACATTTGATGGCACTCCTTGCACAGGTTTTTCGGCAGACGGTGCCGGTATTTACTCCCCGCGCCTTTTGCACCGGGGCTGTTCGCCGGTAGAACCCCTTTTTCATGGGGATTATGACAGGTAATACATGTCATTTTACCGTTTTCGTTCAGTGGAAGCCGGGTATGAAACTTTGCTTCCACCAATTTGATCCGCTTCAATCCTGCAGGGGAAGGAATGTCCTTCATATGATCGTGATTCCCGGAGTGATTCCCGGCGATGTGGTGACACCGGCGGCAGATCATTTCAATGTCTCCGATAAAGGTGACATCTTTAAACGTTGCATGTTTTTCATCGGGTTTTTCCTTATGACAAATCAGACAGGTCCCTATGATGATCTCATTTTTGCTGTTCAGCTGCTGATGGGGGTCGTCTGGTTGGTAATTCGCCTTGGCATGACAATTGTAGCAAAAACTCACACGTTGCGGATAGGGTGCGCCGCGTAATGAGTTCCGTTCAAACAGTCGTTTTTGGCATTGTCGATAGATATCATGGCAGGTCAGACAGGTCAGCTTGCCGTTTTCCAGCGGAAAATCCGGCGGCATTCTTTTCCTTTTCTCAACTGTCGGCGTAATGTCAACCGGATGGATGTAGACATCGGAAGTCAGGGTATGACAGCGGCATAACAGGCTATAGTCGCCCCCATACCTTAGATAGAGGTCCCCGCCTCGAACAGCTGGTTTTTCGTGGCACTCCTCACAATATAGGCCGGTATAATGAATATTGGTGAGAGGGGTCACGGCGGCATTTTGAAATTTAAGATCCCTGGCAACGTTGTTTTTATTCATGCCCGATGGCCTTGGGGAATGGGCGCTGACCGCATTTTTAGGAATGGTCTCATCCATAACGCGTTGACAGGACATAATCATCACAGCAAGCACCGCAAACAGTATGAACGGCAACTGCAAAATGAATTTGGCATTGCGGTGACTGATGATCAATTGAATAATTCCTTTTTTACCGGTGATTTTTTGCTCCGAATTTTGGGATTGTGAAAATATTTAAACACAAACAGCCCATCCAGGCCGTGGCACTGCCTGCACACCCGGTCCGGCACATGAGGGCGTAAGAAACTCGTCATAACATCGCCTTCAATATTTTTTTTCACGCCGGCATGGGTAGAATTTGCTGCCCAATGATGCACATCGTGACAGGAGGGACACGATATATTGCCTACGGCCGAAACTTTTCCGGTTTTTATATCGAAAAATGGAAAGGGCTGTGCCTCCCCCTTGCTGCTTTCCCAAACGCTGACAAACAGCGTATCCGGATGTGATGATATTGCGGGCACTTTTGCGGCCGCCGCGCCGTTATGGGAATGACAAGAATTACACATTCGTTCCATGACGTTGCTGCCCGTACCCGGAGCCATGGCCCACAGATCTATCTTCTCCGAGCTGTTGTGCACAATGTGGCAAACCCCGCATACACCGGATTCAGCGGGCGTCCTTCCGAGGGCATTTTTTGCATCGGGCGCTGTGATCAGCAGATTGTGATCGGAATACAGAACATCGGATTTGTCCTCATGACAGTTGAGACAAAGGTCCGATGCCGGCGCCACTTCAATTCGTAAAAAGTGATTTGCCGGCCTGCCTTCAGTGGACACATTGGTGCTGCTTTCCGATTTTATGGGGGATCCGTTATGGGGGTCGTGGCAAGTGAAGCAGGTCATGATCCCTGTTTTGGTCAATTTGCCGGCAGCACTGAAAAGCGGCAGTTTTTTGGTGTGGATTTTTCCGGTAAGGGGCGTGTTGACCGGATGAGAATTCTTTCCTACGGCCATCTCAGGCGCAAGCCCATTCTTCCCATGACAGACCGTACACATATCATCCACCTGCTCGCCGGCTTGGGTAGTAATCTTCTTCTTCCATATAAAACCTTCCGGTTCGCTGTTGTGAGTAAGATGACAATATCGGCACAGGTCCGGCCGGGAGACCCTTTGTTTAATGATCGCGTTGCCGTTGGGAAATACAGTGTCGAGGTCATGTTTAGACTTTTCAATGGTAAATTTATTTGCGTGGCATTCGCGACAGATCTCCGGAGACGGCTTTCTTAACAAGGTGTCTGCAGTGTCCTTGCGGCCATTTTTAGCGGCATTCGCCTCCCTGGCAAAGGTTTCGCCATGGATGTCGTGGCAGGTGTTGCATGTGATCTTCCCCGTTTTATCCTTCACGCCGAATTCGTTGAACAGCGGGAGATCCAACCCCTCGGGATTCAGAACAACAGTCCGATAGCGAGCGCCATCGGTGCCGCTGACGTGTTTAGGCAACCGGACGCCCACTGGATGGAGATAGCCCGCAAGCTTTTTGTTTTCAGCAACCATTCCGGCGGCATGACAGCTCATGCAGAGGGCCGTGGTTCGATCCGTAATTTTTCCTTTCTTAAAAGGCTTCCTGGCCGCCTTGTGGGGCAGATGACAGGCAGAACACATGCCGGATTCCATTACCGTTTTACCTTCGAGATTTTTTTCCGACTTTGCCGAGAGTGCAAGATTATGTTTTGTTTTTTCCAGCCGTCGCTTATCGGGATGACAGGCCAGGCAGAGTTCCGATTTTTGGTTGTCCAGGATAAGCAGTGACGCCTGTTTGTTTCTGTTGTTATGAATTTTATGGCAGGTTTGACAGCTGATCGCACCCGAATATCCCAGCCTTGCGCCATTGTTTTGAAGTGATTGCGCCAGGGCTGCACTTACAGGTCGAACGTTGATCGCATGATTGTTGTTTCGCCGGCCTGAACGATCGAACATATTTTTATCGACATGGCAAACGAGACACAGGCTGCTGTCCCGGTCGTCCCGGATAAGATACTTCTCATTGGTTGAACCATGGGCGATATGACAACTCTCGCACATCATTTGATTTTTTTTACGTCCAAAATGGGCGCCTAGCCGCTTCAGGTTTCGTGCGATCGGCTGCGCGCATTCAGCAAAAGAATGGTTTCCTGTATTCGGGCCTCCGCCCTTGTCGGAGTGACACTTACGGCACATGGCGGAATCCTTGTTTGATGTCCGAAGGAAGATGGTCTCATCGGCGTCGGGCCCGCTCTCGACACCATGGGCGGTATGGCAGGTGGCGCATTGAACATTGCCATTTTCATCCAGGGGGAATATTTTGGGTACGATCATGTCGGCCGGCGGTTTCACATTTGTTTTATGCCCTTGGCCGTGAAACAACCGTTCCCGTGAGTCCAGAACGCTGCCATCGTGGCATGAATAACACATGTCCGGCGTTGCAACCACTTTTTCCGATTGGTAGGGAACCAAGTCCGTTCCCCTGCCTTCCACAAAAAATGTGTCGATCCATCGGTAATGGCACATGGCACAACCCTTTGCAGAATTCGGATTCTTCGGCGGTTCAACAGCTGCCGCCGGTGTGATTATGGGTATAAGCAGAGTCGTTAGAAAAAAAAGAATATATATACTCATCAAGTTTAAAATCTTCTGGATCATTTGCCTCTATCTCTGATGCGGTAGACACTGACTTGCTGTGCCAGCATTTCAACGACGTATAGCCGGTTGTGATCGTCGATGAACATGCCGGTCGGCGTTCTGAACTTTTTTACTTCTCTCTTATGGGCATTTCCGAGCACGCCGTAGAATTGCCCGAAAGTGTCGAATACCTGGATGACGCCCATATAACTGTCGCTTACATAAACCCTGTTCTGGGTATCGACGGCGACGCCCTTGGGCCTGAAGAAGTGCCCTTTATCTACCCCCCAACCGCCGATATACATGACAAACAGACCGTCCGGGTTAACTACCTGGACTCTGGTATTGATGACGTCGACGATATAGAGATATTGCTTTTTATCGAGGGCCATAAGAAAAGGGTACCTGAACCTCAGCTTGTTTTCACCCGGTCCCCCGATGGTTTTTATGAATTTTCGCGTTGCGAGATCATAGACCAACAACCGATGGTTATCGTTATCTACCACGTACAGTCGGTTTCGTGAGCGGTCCACCGCGACATCGGTCGGGTCCGCCGGTTTGCCGTTTTTTGCAGGCAAATCGATTTTTGCGGTAAAAACGGTATTCGGGTTAAATATCTGAACCCGGCTATTGCCCGAGTCGGCGATGTAAATATTTCCGGAGCGGTCCACGTCAATGCCGAGAGGAAACCGGAACTGGCCGTTGCGGTCTCCTTTTTCTCCGAATTTAGCGAGTGCCTTTCCGTTAGGTCCAAATATTTTAATTTTGTTGTTCACGCCGTCTACGACATAGATATCGCCGTTTTTTGAGACCGCCACATCACTGGGCTCTTTGAAATCGGACGAAATTTTAAAAAGAAAATCGATGTGGACGATATTTACGGCAAATGCCGGTGCTGTCGGCGGGGTGACCAGTACCAGGAGGGAAAGGGCAAAAATGACTCTGTTCATACGTTTCAATTGTCTTTTCTTGTTGCTTTTTATGGCCTTAACGAATTCATGGATCTTCTTTTCATATTGCATATTTGCTATCGGCCATTTCTATCGCCGGAACATTTCGGGAAAGAAAAAGACTTTGTATTTTGTCACCAGGCCCTTGATATTCAAATAAATAAGATCCGTAGTTTTTTTCTTCGAAAAACCGAGTTGTTTAAAATCCAGAACGCTGTGTTTGGAATGACATTCATCACAGGTGACACTGATTTCTTTTTTATGGATGTCCCGGTGAAAGTACCGCAACCGTTTTTTCTTCTCATCAGGTGTCAGATTTTTCTCTTCTGCAAGGTATGCTCTTGCCTTTTGCGTATCCCGGGTATTGAGCATTGGTCTTTTCTCGCCGTTTTCTACGGAAAAGACGGCAATTCGAGATATAAAATGCGCCGAGTCCTTGACTGCGCTGATTTTTGGATTAAACCGCGTGCCATAGGGTTTCCCGGAAAATCGGGCGGCTTCCGAACTGGTCCAGTCATACGTCAGCGTTTTGAATTTTTCGCGGTTGATGTGGCATGTGTCGCAGGTCAGAAAACCGATATGCATGTTGATGAATGCTCTCGCCAGTTCGTTGCTCCGGTGGGGATATAGATCATGGCACTCATGGCAGGAAGATCCGTCCTCCAGACGTGTCAAATAGGATTTTTCCTTGCTGTGCAATGCCTTTAAGTCGTACTCTGCGATCAGTTTTTTGTCTTTTGGGGTAAGATGGCATTCTTTGTTGCAATTCACCGCTGTTACACCCACGTGCGGAACCTTGTGCACTGACGAATGACATTTCCTGCAATCTATTTTGCCGTGCGGCGATCGCAGATAGCGTGCCTCATCGATATGAAACACCTTAATCCCGTTCGGTTTTTCCGGTCTGACCAATCCGGGATACTGATGGCAGGTGAGGCAACCGCCTTCATCCATGGCAACGCTATTTCGCTGCCCCAATGTGAACGACAGCATCAGTACCGATATAAATAAAACAGCGCGGTATGGCAGGATAACTTTCATCAGCCGGCTAATTCCCTCTAAAATCAAGCACCGAAGGCAAATAAAAGGTTTTATATTTTTCGAACATACCGACAAACTCCGTAGATATAAGGTGATCGATCCGCTGCTGCGGGAACCCAAGCGATTTGAAATCGAGGTAGCCGTCCTTTTTGTGACAATCCGCACAGGATACCGGTTCTTTGGACAGCGGCTCGTGAAGTTTTGCTTTGGCCGATGAAACTTGATCCGGTGTTAATTCGGGCAGCAGGTTTAAAAATGCTTGGGCAGCCTCCAGCTTGATGGGTGTAAATATACGGCCGTCTTCCCCTTCGGAGTACTCGATGGGAAAGATTTGTGCCGGGTACTTGCCATATTCCCCCTTGACCGCATTTTTAAATTCTCCGGTCTCGCTGTCAACCCATAAAAACTTTATCCGTGCACCTGATGGGGTGGTTTTTACCTTGCCCTGGCCGTGTTCTTGCCTGGAATGGCACACATAGCAGGAGATAAACCCTTCGTGCATGTTGAGAATGGCACGCGTCTTCTTCTCTTTGCTGTGCGCGTATGATCCGTGACAAACAACACAAACCGCTTGGGTTTCCGTCGGGGCCTCGACATACTGGTCGACCATGTGGAAATGCTGCCGGGGCACTGTTTCTTGCTTATGCAAGAAAACCTTGAGAACTTTTTCTTCTTTTTTTTCGGGTCTGCTGGAAAAGGGTTTTTTAAAATCGTACCCCTGAAAATAGACGATGCCGATCAGCCAAAGCCCAAAAACCACAAAAGGGCTGAGGTAGATCGCTTTTAGGAAAAAAAGAACAATTCTTTTGACCCTGCCGGGGCCCCTTTTAAGCGTTGATGCTGTCGGTCTTTTGCCCACTGCCTTTAGATCCTTCCCTCAAATATATTTTCTGCAACTCGGGGTCGCTCATTATTTTCTTATAATGAAGCGGATATTCCTCTTTCATTTCCGCTTCATCGATAACGCCGGTAAGCCACATGTTATCGACGGGAAACTTGTGGGGTCTCAAGTGGACCTCGTACAGGTGCCAGATCATCAACGCCAGACAGGCCAGCACGGCTTCCATCCCGTGAATCAGGGCGGCAATATCCACGATAAATTTATCCCAAAAGTACTCGGACCATAAAATGATTCCGCTGACCGACATCAGCGTCATTCCGGCGATCAGCGCCCCATATTCCAGTTTATGCTTATATGAAAACCGATCGAATTCCGGTGGTTCATCTCTGAACCCGATTAAATAAAGCATGTTGCCACCGAAATCATTGATGTCCTTGACTTTCGGCATCATATCTTTGAACCAGCGCCGGCCCGCGGCTTTAAAAATCAGATAGTAGACATGATAAATGCACACCAATATCATAATGGTTGCAAAAATACGGTGCAGAAGGCTGCGGACGAGAAACACCGTCTCCTTTGCACTTCCGAGAAAATGAAACGTCTTTTCGGGCAGCCAGACCATGACCCCGGTAAGCGCCAACATGATAAAGCAGGTTACGAAAATCAGGTGTTGAATCCTTTCGCTTAAATTGAGCCGGACAAAATACCGGCGGGGGCTGTCCTGCACGATCGGCGTATCGACATCATCCATTGCCATGGATATTTCATTGTGCGTCATGCGCGTCCTCTTTTCTGGCATTTCTTTTGATTCGCCGATGCACGAGCAGTTGGTGCATGGTCATAAATCCAACCACAAGGCCAATGAAAATTTTATAAAACAGCGAAATCAGGGACAGGACCCTGTAGTGGAAGAGTTCGCTCTGCGTTATCTCTTCACGGGCCCGGACGATCAAGAGAGATTCCTCCTCGTTCCCGCTGACCTTTGTCTTGTCCGCGGCAGCCATCAGCTGAACCTTTGTGCCGTAAGCATGAACCCTACCCTCGGCAAATTTTATCGTCGCATTGGGATGACAGTTCTGAATTCCGCCCTGATTGCTGCACGTTTTTATCCTGTTGTTTTTGTTTATCGGTGACATGGCATCGTCCCTGGGTCGAATCTCGTGGGTGGTGTATCCAACCGGTACATGACAGGTGATGCAGTCGGGAGCATTATGGACCCCATATTTGACGAGAATCCAATGAAATGTGTCCTTATAGGTCGAGATTGCCTCGAGACCATGTCGGGCCATCTTTTGTTTATCTTCATGACAGCTGGTGCACAACTTCACAATTTCATCCTGGGTTCTGCGCCGTCTCAGGCGATGGGTAAAATGCGCGTATACTTTCTCCGTCCAGGCCTTATCCGTATGGCAGCCCTGGCATCGGGCAAGCGTTTCCCGGGAAAGTGCCTCGCTTTTACCCCAAAAGCCCGCGTATGGATTATAGGATCGGTTCGAATGGCAGTAGGCGCACGTGGGGCGATCTTCGGGGAACTTTTTCTGACGGTTTACCCCCTTACCGTGGACACTGTTTTCATACTTTTCCACCATGCCACGGTGAGAAAATTCTCTGTTCGAGGAAGGGTCTTTCAAATGGCATTTTATGGAGCAGTCGACCTTTTTCACGTTTTCGTGGGGTATTTTGTCCAGATCCACGTGGCAGCTTTTACACCTCAGCTTCCCATGAACGGATTTTGCAAACAATTGATCATTAATATAATAAACCCGTTTGTTGCCGGCTTCATCATATCGTCCCATTCTGGGGTATCGATGGCAAATCAAGCAATTTTCTTCATCCGGTGAGGCGTCTGATTGTGCGTAACCGATCCCGATGAAGAAAAAAAAGCAAACAACCGCAGGAATGACGAAATTGAAAAAAACAGGCCATCGTGTGTTCAGCCTTGTTGGTTTTCTTCTGTTGTGTTTCATAATGCGGTCAAACTTCCCCTGCGTCCCTTATTATTCAGATGCGCTATTTTTGCTGAGCGCTTTCCGCCTCATTGTCGCTCAGACCCGGATGCAGCATTTTGGGTATAAAGAATTTGGTGTAGTTTCTGATCATACCGATAACTTCGGTGCCCTCGAAAGCATCGATCCTTTTTTCCTTATACCCAAGTTCCCCGTAAGGAAGTACCGGCGCTTCCTTTTGGTGGCAGTCTTCACACAAGTATGGTTTTTTGCTTACGATTTTATGGATTATCTGTTTGGCCTTTGCCTTCTGAATATCGGTGAGCGTCTTTTCCATATTACTGTAATCTTCAGCAAATTGAATTCTTTCCTGTGTATCGATTCTTTGGAGTTTCCCGTTAATACGCACGAACGGTATAATTTTACTTTCATAACTTCCAGGGGGAGCACCTTCTTTAACGGGGCTTGGAACAATCTCTCCGGTTGTTCTGTCGTACCACTTAAAAACGCCGGTCTTTTGCGATCCTTCGAGCTTGACATGGCAGGTCTGGCAAGCAATATACGATGCGTGCATGTTTGCAAATGCTCTTATTTCCTTGATTTTACTGTGGGGCATATCCCCATGGCATTTGATACAGTATAATCTTTTGTCCGGCTTGAAGTCGAAACCAATATGGTGGAAATGATCTTTAATTCTCAATTCTTCCAAAACCTTGTAGCCCAGATAATGTTTGACCCGCTCTTCGCCTTCGAGTATGGATTCTCTAAATGAAGCGCCTGTGGTTACACTTTCCTTTTTTTGCTCCTTTTCAACATTTTTTGCTATTTCTTCTGCTCTTTTTCTGAGATAGTTCGTTTCAATCAGATGTCCGAACGTTAACTTCCAAATGATGATCATAAAAACCACCGTCAAAACCATGAACCCTAAAATATAGAGCTTTGAAAGTACCTTTTTTATCATGCCGGCCGCCTCCCTCCCATGGATTCGTGAGTTTGAGAATTGTCGTCCGCTCTTTCTTGTGCCGGTTCGCGTCCGGGGGAACCATGAGGCGGTAGTATTTCGTGTTCAAGGCCGGCTTGTTTCATGACGTTAACATAATATTCATAATGATCTTCCACCATCAGCTTTTCAGATAAATAACCGGTCATGAACACCGTACCCATGGGAAAAACAGAGGTTTTGAAGTGGACATTATACCAGTGCCAAATAAACAAAAAGAGAGCGGCAAGCAATGCTTCGTCGCTATGGGCAATCAATGCGAAATTGATGATTTCCCCGGGCAGGAATCTCGTGGCAAACTCCTTGTTCCACATAATAAGACCCGATAGACCCAGAACCGGGACCCCCCAAAAAGGCGCCCAGTAATCGAACTTATTCTTCCATGTAAACTCATCGCCTTGAGGCTTCCGGTCCGTCAAAAAGAACAAGTA
>JAJDND010000070.1 GCA_022340885.1 Desulfobacterales bacterium
GCCTGGGCCTGGGTAATGGATTCATCGATGGGTTTGGGCGCATGGGCCAGTCCGCACACAAAAACACCGTCCGTGGCAAAATCCACCGGCCGGAGCTTTACGTGGGCCTCGGCAAAAAATCCGTCGGCGTTCACCGGCACCTTGTACAGCTGTGCCAATGGATTCTCGGCCTCGGGCACCACCGCCGACGCCAGTACCAGCAGATCCGGACGAATATCCATCATCCGTCCCAGTACCCGGTCCGTAAAACTCACCTTGAGACCGTCACCTTCGCTCACCACTTCAAGGGCCTTGTCCGAATTATACCGGATAAAACCGATGCCCGCCGATCGCGCCTCCCGAAATAGATCCTCTCGCAGTCCAAAGGGCCGCATATCCCGGTACAGGATAAACACATCCCGATTCGGGTTCAGCGACTTCAGGGCCAGTGCGCTCTTGATGGACTGGGTGCAGCACACCTTGGAACAGTACGGCCGCTCCGGTATCCGCGACCCCACGCACTGGATAAACACCGCCGTGCCGGCTTGTCCCAGCGACGGGTCCTTGCCGATGAACCGCTGCTGAAGCTCGAGGCCCGTCACCACCCGTGGATCCTTGCCGTATAAATACCCTTCGGGTTTGTACTCCGACGCCCCCGAGGCGATGATGGTCACCCCGTGTTCGATCACCTTGCTTGCGCCGTCCTGATAAACGGTGGTCTTGAAATTGCCCACAAATCCATCCACCTGGGTGATCCTGGCATTCAAAAGCACTTCGATGTTGTCGTCCGATTGAACCGCATCAGTCAGTTCCGCCAGGTATCCCTGGATGTCTTCTCCCCGCCACGTCTCGTGAAGCTGACGGGCCCGGCCCCCCAAGACATCTGTCTTCTCGATCAGCGTGGTGCGATACCCCTGGGCCGACATGGTCCGGGCCGTTGCCATTCCTGCAACCCCGCCCCCGATCACCAGCGCAGACTGGGTGATTCCCATGGTCGATTCCGTCAGCGGCTCCAGCAGCCGTGCCTTGGCCACCGCCATCCGAACGATGTCTTTGGATTTTTCCGTGGCTTTTTCCGGGTCGTCCTTGTGGACCCAGGAGCACTGGTTCCGGATGTTTCCCATCTCGAACAGATACTTGTTGATCCCCGCGTTGATCAGCGTCTCCTGGAACAACGGCTCGTGGGTCTTGGGCGTGCACGCCGCCACCACCACCCGGTTCAAACGGTGCTCCTGGATCACCTCCGTCATCTTGTCCTGGGTGTCCTGGCTGCAGCTGAACATGTTCTCTTCCACATGCACCACTCCGGAAAGACTTTTGGCGAATTCCGCTACCGCCGGTACATCCACGGTCCCCGCGATATTGGTCCCGCATCGGCACACAAATACCCCGATCCGCGGCGGCTCCCCGCGCACATCCGTTTCTTCGGGTATCTCCCGGGTCTTGGTCAATGTCCACCGCACATCCGAAAGACGGCTCCCCGCCACCCCGGCCGCCGCGCTGGAATCGATCACCGACGTCGGGATGTCCTTGGGTCCCTGGAATATGCCGCATACGTAGATCCCCGGACGCGAGGTCTCAACCGGCGAAAAACTCCCGGTCCTGGCAAAATTGTAATGGTTCAGCTCGATCCCCCACTTTTCAGCCTGTTTGGCCGTCTCCGCCGAGGCGCTCAGCCCCACCGACAGCACCACCATGTCGAATTCTTCTTCCACGCGCCGGCCCGCCTCGTCCACGTACCGGATCACCTGCATCCCGGTCTCTTCGTTGGGCACCACGTTCGTCACACGGGATTTGATGAACCGAATCCCCGATTCGTCTTTGGCCCGGTTGTAATAGCGCTCGAAATCTTTCCCGAAGGTTCGCATGTCGATGTAAAACACCGCCGCATCCAGCCCGTTGCCGCTGTGCTCCTTGGCCAGCATGGCTTCTTTTACCGCGTAGGTGCAGCACACCCCCGAACAGTATCCCCTGGCCCCCAGATGCACGTCCCTGGACCCGATGCACTGGAGCCACGCGATCTTTTTTGGCTCCTGGTGGTCCGACGGCCGAACCATGTGGCCCCCGAACGGTCCCGATGCCGACAGAATTCGCTCGAATTCCATGGACGTCACCACGTTGGGATGGCGGGTGTAATTGTAGGTGTCGTGCTGTCCCGGGTCATACACCTCCGCACCCGGCGCCAGGATGACGGACCCCACCTTGACCTCTATGGTTTCGTCCTTTTGGGTATGGTCAATGGCATTGACCCCGCAGAATTCGGCGCAAATTTTGCACATGCCGGTTTTGAAGTGTACGCATTTGGTGCGGTCGATCACCGGTGTGTTGGGCACCGCCTGGGCATAGGGAACATAGACCGGTTTTCGGCCTTTCAACCCTTCGTCGTATTCGGAAGGGATGGGTTTAAGGGTATGTTCGGTGACATGCTTCTGGATTTTCTCCATAGTAATATGCCCTGTGGGGCAGACAAATGCGCACGCTCCGCACGCGATGCAGACATCGGTCTGAACATGAAACGGCGTATCGACTTTAAATTCCACACCCCGCCCGGTCAGGCTGATGGCGCCGCTTCCCATCCTGTCACAAACGCGCGTACAGAGACCGCACAGAATGCAATCATCGTCTTCGGTTTTAAACCGCGGTTCTTTTATGCCATATTGCTCCGCCAGTTTCTTGACAACGGGAACGTCCGGGCAACGGGCCAGCAGCATCTCCACGATAACTTTGCGAATTTGGTGGATATCCTCGGTATCGGTTTTGATCTCCATACCTTCCCAGATGGGATAGTTGCAGGACGTAACGTATTTGATGCGCCCGCCGTAGTGCATCTCCACGATACACAGCCGACACATCCCCGCAGGTTCCAGGGCCTTGTGGTAACACAAGGTCGGGATCTCGACCCCGTACTCCTGGGCGACCTGGAGAAGATATTGTCCTTCCTTTCCTTGAACTTCCTTGCCATTGAGCGTAAACGCAATCATAGGGATTAACCTTTTTATGTCCTAAGATTATTTGACGACAATTGCATCGAATTTACATCCGTCATAGCAAATGCCGCATTTGATGCATTTTTCCCTGTCCAGACGATGAACCTTTTTCTTTTCACCAGATATGGCCTGTTCCGGGCATTTTCGGGCGCATAAGGTGCAGCCCGTACATTTTTCCGCGTCGATTTCATAATAAAAAAGCGGCTTGCAGACGCCCGCCGGGCATTTTTTATCCCTGATGTGGGCTTCATATTCATCCCGAAAATAGCGGATGGTGGTGAGCACCGGATTCGGGGCCGACGTCCCCAGGCCGCAAAGGGATGCTTTTGCTACCATATCACCGATTTCTTCCAGCAGTTCGATATCCCCTTCTTTTCCGTCCCCGGCGCAAATATCCGTCAACACCTGCAGCATATGTTTGATCCCCTCCCGGCAGGGATTGCACTGACCGCACGACTCTTCCTTGAGGAAATCGAGGAAATAGCGGGCCACGTCCACCATGCAGGTGTCCTGGTCCATGACGATCATACCGCCGGAACCCATCATGGAACCGACCTGGGTCAATTCATCGAAATCGACCCCCATATCCAAAAACTGTTCCGGGATGCATCCGCCGGAAGGACCGCCGGTTTGAACCGCCTTGAATTTTTTCTTTTTTGGAATCCCGCCGCCGATATCATAGATAATGGTCCTTAAGCTCGTCCCCATGGGCACTTCCACCAGACCGGTGTTCACCACTTTTCCAACCAGGGAAAAGATCTTGGTTCCCTTGCTGCCTTCCGTGCCGATGGAAGCAAACCAATCGGCGCCCTTATTGATAATGACCGGCACATTGGCCCAAGTCTCTACATTATTCAACAGGGAAGGATTCTCTCGAAAGCCCTTTTCCACGGTATGGATATATTTTGCCCTCGGCCGGCCGGGATTGCCTTCCAGAGACGCCATCAATGCAGTGGACTCACCGCAGACAAAGGCGCCGCCGCCCCGGCTGATATGGATATCATAATCAAAACCCGAACCCAGAATATTTTCTCCCAGAAGCCCCAGTCTCCTGGCATTTTTTAACGCGAATGAAAAGTTCTTTACCGCCAGAGGGTACTCGTGGCGCACATAAACGTATCCTTCATGGGACCCCACGGCAATGGCGCCGATGATCATCCCTTCCAGAACGCTGTGGGGGTTTCCTTCCAGCAGGCTCCGGTCCATGTATGCGCCGGGATCTCCTTCATCTGCATTGCAGATAACGTATCGATCTCCCGCATGCCGGGCACACGTCGCCCATTTGATGCCGGTGGGAAATCCGCCGCCCCCGCGGCCCCTTAAGCCTGACTTCTTAACCTGGTCGATAATGTCGCCGGGCGTCATATCGAAAAGCGCTTTTTCTAATGCCGAATACCCCCCCACCGATATATAGTCTTCGATGCTGGTGGGATCGATCAGACCGTTGTTTCCGAAGATGATTCTTTTCTGGAGCTTGTAAAACGGAACATCGTGTTCGTGGGAAATTTTTTGTTTGCTGGCAGGATCTTTGAAAACCAGGGATTTGACCAGATTGCCGTTTTTAATGGTTTCCTCCACGATATCGGGGATGTGGTCTTCTTTGACCTGGGGATAAAATATGCCTTCGGGATGGATGACCAGAATCGGTCCTTTTTCACAAAATCCGTGACAGCCCGAAAGTTTCACCTCGACATCGTCTTGAATGCCGTGTTTGGCCAGTTCCGCTATCAGCGCTTTATGAACTTTTGCCGTTCCGTAAGCGCCGCAACCGGAACCCGCGCAAAGGGAAATCAACCGTTTTCCTTTTTCCCGGCTCATTACCTGAAGGGAATTTCTCAGTTCTTCCAAGGCTTCTTTATTTTCTAATTTTGCCGTAGCCTGATCCGGCCTCGTTTTCTCCATAGGTTTAAGAGACATTTTCGTTATACCCTTTAATGGTTTTTACCGCAGTGGCCCTGTCAAGACCGCCGTGGGTCTCCTGATTGACCGTAATAACAGGTCCCGATGCGCAGCATCCGATGCACCGAACCGCTTCCAGGGTGAACAACAGGTCATCGGTCGTCTCACCTTCTTTGATGTGAAGATGATCCTGCAATGCATCCATAATCTTATCGGCGCCCCGCACGTGACAGGCGGTTCCGGTACAGACGTTTACAATATATTTGCCTCTGGGCTCCAGACTGATGGTTTTGTAAAACGTGGCGACACTGTAAACCAAGCTTTTTCGCACACCCAGCTTCTCGACCAAAACAGGAATCACTTCCGGCGGAACATAATTATACATATCGCTGATATCTTGCATGATCATCAGCAAGGCTTCCCGGCTGGCATCATATTTTTCGATAATTCGGTCGATTTCATCCCAATCGATGGTTGCTATATTCTCCATAAATATCAAACTCCTTGGCTTAACGTCATTGCAGAAAATGAAGCGTTGCGGCATTAAAGCGAAAAGGTTCCGCGTCCGGCTTCCGCTTGGGGCTTAATTATCTTAAACCCCGTCGAACATGACTCGCAGAACAGCTCCCGCGCAGCGCATGCCGGGTCATCCAACCTGGGCGTCATACATTACCGGACAGTTTTCGACGCAGGCGCCGCATCCGGTACAAAGATCCATGTCGATGCTCCGCGCGCGCTTATTGATCTTTACCGTGAAATTTCCCTCCTCACCTGAAATGCTCTCAACATCCGCAAGGGTAATGAGCTCGATGTTGATGTGCCGGCCGACCTCGACCAGTTTGGGAGAGATAATTCACATGGCACAGTCGTTAGTGGGAAAGGTCTTGTCCAACTGCGCCATAATTCCGCCGATAGAGCCGGATTTTTCGACGAGATACACATAATAACCGGCATTTGCCAGGTCCAGCGCGGCCTGCATTCCCGTAATGCCGCCGCCGACCACCATTACCGCTCCGGTCTTTTCGTTTGACATGTTTTACTCCTGATTTAAAAAGGATGTGATATCCGTGATATCGATCTCATTCATGTGGATTCCCAATGTTTGCTCATCGATGCCCAAACACAGGCCGAGAAGCTGTGGATAGACAATGGATGCAAGGGCGTCGTGGCCGTTTTGAGAAATCATCATTTTCTGCACATGGTCGAACTGCAGCTGGCAGTAAGGACAGGCCGCGCACAAATAATCGGCGCCGGCTTTTTTCCCGTTTGCCAGTTTTTTGGCGGTTATGCTCATGGAGAGGTCGTCATTGACCCCGAGCAGCGGGGCCCCGCAGCAATCCAGTTTGTTGTTGTAATTGACGCTTTTTGCGCCTGTGGCTTCGACCAGCCGGTCGAACAAGGACGGCGCAATGGGATCGTCGAATTGGGTCACTTTGCTCGGTCGCAGTGCATGACATCCGTAATGGGTCGCTATCTTGAGGCCTTTAAAAGACTGCGTCATATGATTTTTGATCTCATCGAGCCCCACATCATGATACAATACGGAAAGAAAATGCTGGACTTCAATGTTGCCTTCATACTGCAGGCCTTTTTGAGCAAGTTCCTTTTTGATCTCTTCCTGTAGATCCCCTTCTTCCTTTAAAAATTGTTCGGCCTCTTTCAGATTCCCGAAACAGCACTTGCAAAGGGCCATCATGTTCAAGCCCGATTTTTCGGCCCTCGCCAGATTCTCCGATGCACTGAGAAGAAAGGCTTTCCGGTCGAAATTACGCACGGGATATCCACAGCACTTGAAGTCTCGGTTATCGATCAGCTGGACACCGAGCTGTCGCAGAACCGCCCTGGAGGCGCTGTCATACTGAACGACTCTGGCAGGTATGTTACATCCTAAAAATAATGTGTATTTCATAATGATATCCTTATTTACCGGTTCATTTTGAATTCTTCAAACCCCTTTATGAAGGTACCGCCTCTTCTTCTAAAGGTGCGGCGACTTCTTCCGAAGGCGCAACTTCTTCCCCTGCCGTTTTGCATGTATTTTTAACGGCAAGATTTTTGAGCTGATAGAGAACATCCGTCACCTTCACATTTTGCGGGCAGTGCTCCTGGCATTGAAAACAGGTCACACAATCCCAAAGCATCCGGGGACCGGCGGCCATTTCCGTAAGACCCAACGCGAGACAGTTCATGATTTGATGGGGCAAAAGACCCAATGCCTCCTGTGGATTTTCAAAGTGCATCACCACCGGACATACGGTGGTGCAGTTCTGACATCCAAAGCAATATGAAAAGGTCGAAACGCCCGGCAGCTGACTCGCGATATCGCCGCCGTCTCTTTTGGAAAGCGAGATCGGGGTGGTTTTATCCATCACCTGTTCAAAATTACCGGCCACCGCGCGGCTCGCCGTTTCTATGGGGCTTCGGTAACCATCGGCGGCGATGCTGTCCCGATTCAAACCGCGATAAAAAGAATACGGAGACAGTGTCAGGCATTCCGGAACGCCTCTTTGGATCAGATCTTCTCTCACATTGAACCACAATTCTTTGAGATTGATGCCGGAGGGACAGACCACCGTACACCGGTCGCAGTTCGTGCAAAGATAAACCCCTTCCTGAATGGCCTGCAGTTTTTCATCGGAAAGTTTTTTTCCTCTGGCCATGGCTTTTAAAAAGGACATCTTCTCTGCCGGCAGAATATATTCATTGCCCAGGACATCAAAAGCCGTCGATGCCGAGCACCGCCGGCTGCAGGTGCCGCAATGGGTGCAGGCATCCAGTTCCATAACCTGTCGTGTGACGATGTTCGCAGGGTTTGCCGTTTCCTTTACCATGACCGCGTTGGCCAGCAAGCTCACCGGCGTGGATATGATATGAAACATCTTGGAAAAGGGAAGATACGCCAGACCGATAAAGCACGCCAGAAAATGGATATACCACAGGATGTTCGCAGCCCCGGCTTTATCCAGAGCCAGCGCAAAGGGGGTTATGGATTTGGCGACCGCATACCCGGTAAACGCATATTTCGGTCTGGAATGGCAGTCGGCACAATAGGACACGTTGTCTTCCTGCCCCTGCTCCAGGACATCCGCGTCAAAGGGTGGTTTGACATGGGGGGAGACAAGGGCGTAATTTTGAACCCAGTAACTTTCAAGGGCTGCGATTTCATCGGCGTCATCGGGTTGGCTGAGCCCCGCGTAATCGCTCACCATGTTCTGAAATGACGTATCAGATGTAATTTTAACACCTTCCAAAATGATGCCCGAAAAAATAATTACCGCCACGATGAGTATGGCATAGACATCCATGCCACCGGTTTTAAGCCGCGGCACTTTGAATATGAACCGCCGGAATATCGCGATAACGATACCGACCAGCACCATGAAACCGAAAAGATCTCTTAGAAACATGTAGGGATTGACGGTGGAATGATAATTGGAAAATAGCTTTTTGGTAATGATCGGATCGAGGGCGTGCATCAACAAAAGCAATATAAATCCCCAGTACACAAGCATGTGCATTACCCAGCGCAGAAAATCTTCCTTCAACGTTCTTCTTTGAAGCAGTACATCCAGGATAAATGCCTTGATAAGGGTGAAAATTTTTGAACTGAAAACAACACCGGCAATTCCTTTGGCCGCCGCAGAAAATCTCTGAGAGGTTGTGTAGTCCTGGGCTGATATGCCGATTTTCCGTGAACACCAGGTATAGGCCTTATAAATCAGTCCCAGAATAAAAATGCCGAGAGAAATATAAAGAAGCACATTAAAAACCATTAATCATTCCTCCAAAATTTCGCTTAAAGGATAGGCGGGATTAAACATTGTCATCACTCGATCCTCGATTACCGGATTACGTATTTTAAAAGATTTTTAATATAAAGCGACTGAAATTTTGTCAAATGATAATTCGTAAATTTTAATACAATATACCGGTTTTTTTTAAACTATTTGTCAAATTTCAAAGCGTTGTCCAAAGAAAGTGCCGAATCGATCTCTTCGGCGATGCGCCGGGCGGCCTCTTTGGGATTTTTTGCATCCCTGATGGGACGTCCGATGACAAGATAATCCGCGCCGTTTTCAATGGCCGCGGCCGGCGTGGCAACACGCTTTTGATCGTTCGATTCCATGTCCTCCCACAATGGGCGGATTCCCGGTGTCACCGCGATAAAATCCCGTCCAAAGGTTTTTTTGATCATCCGGACTTCCCGTCCGGAACACACAATGCCGGCACATCCGGCTGTCCGGGCCATGGCCGCCCTCTCGACGACCAGGCGCGCCGGATCTTCATAAAAGGCTTTTTGATAACCCGCTGCCTTAATGTCTTCGCCGGATACGCTGGTTAACACCGTGACGCCGAGAACGCCCACCCGGCCTTTGGCACCGGTAACCGCAGCTTCAAGCATTTTGCGACTCTCACCGCAATGAACCGTCGCAAATTTGACGCCCAGATCTGCGATTTGTGCCATGGCGCGGGATACTGTTGCCGGGATGTCATGGAGCTTTAGATCCAAAAACACTTGGGCTGCCGCCGTCGCATGGATGAAATCGATGAGAGTCGTCCCGGATCGAATAAAAAGTTCCAGTCCCACCTTGAACATGCCCACCGATTCCCAAAGGAGCTCGACATATGCTTTCGCTTTCTCTACCGTCGGCACATCCAGGGGGAAAATAATATACTCTTTTGATCGCTTCATAGACTGCAGGTTCACCTTTCATCGAATGAAGTTAAATCGTTGGATCGTTGAGTCGTTAAGCCTTTGATTCATTGATTCTTTTTACCATTTAACCATTCGACCATTTAACGATTTGACGATTCGGCCAACATTTCGGATTCGATTAATTTGCAATAATCTTCAGCGCGCCGGGTACGATTCTGACAGCCGCCGGGACCGTGCCGGACGGTTCTCCATCCATCTCGATCAGCACGCGTTCATCTGATGTTATGACCACTTTTTCGCCCGTCATGGTGACGACATTGTCGATATCATAGATCCGGCCGTTATAAAGTTTTGTAAGATTTAAAAATATCTTCGGGTCCTTTGGTCATATACGCTTCAAAAGGTCCGATCCGGTCTCTGGCAAGCGACTCGATGAGCGGCCAGGTCGATCCTGTCGACCCATTCCCGGCATGGGGATTGACGATGAAAACGATTTTCGACAAAGCGATTCCAAGCCTCCAGTGCACATCTTGCGATTTAATTTTACATAACGCATTATTTTCCGTACATAAAGAAAATTTTACGACAAGTGTTCCACCTTCATAATAAATCTATTGAACTAACGGATGTTAAAATGCTATGGGTCTATGTTACATCAATCGGCCCACTGCCGAGGCTTGCCCACCTCAGGCGCGGCCGGTGCGTCTCGGGCGTGCTTGTCCGCCCTCGGCGGCGCTTGCCCTACCGGCGTGGTTGCCGCTTGGCGATAAACTGTAAAATCTGACGCAACACCGGGTGAATAGAATGACCATCACTGAAAATCAACAAACCCTTTTGCGAATGCTTCCGGGGGTAGACTCGATCCTCGAGGCTGCAAAGTCGGACGCTGTTTTTGATCAGGTGCCGAAGACCGTGCTGGTGCGTTCAATACGTTTTGCTGTCGAACAACTCCGGGACCTTATTTTGGATGATCGGCAGAACATCACGGGAAACGAGCTTTCCGATGCTGCAGTTCTGGCAGCCGTCAAAAAACGTGTTCACAGCGCCATGACGCCGAATTTGACCCGTATTGTCAATGCCACGGGAATCGTTATCCACACAAACCTCGGCCGCTCGCTGCTCGCCGACGATGCCATCGAAAATCTATCGGCCATCGCCGGCAGATATTCCAATTTGGAGTTCGATCTGTCCAAAGGCACCAGGGGGTCCAGATACTCGATTGTCGAAAATATCATTTGCGAACTCAGCGGCGCTGAGTCGGCCATGGTGGTCAACAATAATGCCGGCGCTGTTTTTTTGTCTCTGGAAACCATCGCCAAAGGCAAAAAAGTGATTGTTTCGAGGGGAGAGCTTGTGGAAATCGGCGGCTCCTTCAGGATCCCCGATGTCATGGCCAAAAGCGGGGGAATCTTAAAGGAAGTCGGCACCACAAATCGTACCCATCTCAGGGATTACGAACATGCCATCGAGCACGATACCGCTCTTTTATTAAAAGTCCATACCAGCAATTACAGTGTTATCGGGTTCACCGCAGATGTTTCTCTTGAAACACTGGTGGATCTGGGAGCCAAGTACAAGATTCCGGTAATGGAAGATCTCGGCAGCGGAACCTTTGTTGATTTTTCAAAATACGGCATGCTGAAAGAACCCACGGTTCAGGAGTCCGTGAAAGCCGGGACGGATATTGTCACCTTCAGCGGCGACAAGCTTCTCGGCGGTCCCCAGGCAGGTATTATTGTCGGGAAAAAAGATGTCATCGAAAAAATCAAGAAAAACCCCATCAACAGAGCGCTCCGCATCGACAAGCTCACCCTTGCCGCCCTTGAAAGCACATTGCGGCATTACAGAAACATCGATCAGGCGATGGATCGTGTTCCCACCCTGAGAATGATGACCCTTCCTCTGGAACGTATCACTTCAAAAGCCAAGGCGCTTTTCGAATCGCTCAATAATATCGGGGATTCACGGATGTCCATGGCGCTCATCGATATCTTTTCACGACCGGGCGGCGGTTCATTGCCGCTGTTGACCCTTCCAAGCAAAGGCATCGGCATTAAAATCGAAGGGATTTCCGCCAATGCGCTTGAGCAGCAGATGCGAAATTATGAATACCCAGTGATCGGAAGAATCGAGGATGATCTCTTTATCATTGACTTGAGGACCGTTCTCGACGATGAACTGCAGATTGTTGAGAAAGCATTTAAACATATACTCAAAAAGGTCCGGCCATGACACATCAAAAAACGAATTTATTTCACCGGCATCCTTCCGGCAAATCGTTTCTTCTTTATAAAGCAGATGCCAAGCCCGATAAAGCGGCGTCACCCGGGATCTCCCCGCCCGGTTCGGAAAGAATTCGAAATGTATTTCCGGATCTTTTGTCCGGAAAAGAATTTATCGAAAATGCCGCGGCCCGTTTCAAATCCTCTGAAAACTTTGACGCCATGGTCATTAAAATTGACAATTTGACCGGCGGCGGCGAAACAGACCCTAAGGACGAAATTGAGCGATGGCTCGATGTGGCGAAAACCATTGACGCCCTTTGCCGGAAGAAAGACGGGATATGGGGACGGCTGGACCGGGGAATGTTCGGCTGTTTTTTTACACCGAACAATCAAACGACGTCATTGGAAATTGCGCAACAAATAAAAAACAGCCTGGCGGAATCATCCCATGAAACCGTTTCCATCGGCATGGCTTCCTATCCGACACTCGACTTCAAAAAAGAAGCGATTTTCGATAATGCCGCCAAAGCACTGGATCATGCCGCATTTTTCGGGTCCGCCAGCATCGTCGCATTTGATGCTGTCAGTTTAAACATCAGCGGTGACAATCTGTACCAGCATGGAGACATCGACGGCGCGATCAGGGAATACAAAACAGCGATTAAGCTCGACCCGTCGGACATCAATATTCACAACAGCCTGGGGGTTTGCTATGGTATTTTGGGTGATTACGCAAGAGCTCTGAAAGAATTCAAACAGGCGCTCGAGCTCGATCCCGATGAGGTCATGGTCCTATATAACATCGGGTTGGTCAACATGTTGACCGGAAAACCACAAAAGGCGCTGGAATACTTCCTGGAAGCGGACCGGAAGAAGGAGGATGATATCTTCGAAGTTGCGTTTCAAATCGGGAGTGTTTATCTGGCCATGGGAAATCCGAAAAGTGCAAAAGAATTCTTGGAAAAAGCCGTGGCACTGAATCCTGAATCAGGGTCGGCTTTGCGTTCATTGGGTGAATGCTGCAGTGCTTTGAACCTGACCGATGAAGCCACTTTTGCCTATAAAAAAGCCATTCGACTAAACCCCAATGACGCACAATCGCTGTCGGCCCTGGGCCATCTGTTCGATCTGCTTGGCGAGAACCCTGAAATTACAACCATTTTTTGCCAGCAAAGTGTCGATATTTCCCCTGAAAACGGGCTCTTTCGGCATCGGCTCGGCAGCCTTTACCTTAAAAGGAACCAGCTTGAAGACGCCCTGGTTCAGTTTGAAAAAGCGCATAGCCTGGGATACAATTCCAAGGATTCCATTAAAAAGATTAAAAAGTTGATGAAGGATGCGTCATGAAAAACATCATTTTGAGTATCCTCGAAGACAGCATCAATGTTAAACAGCGGTTTGTCAGCGAAAACCTCGACGCGATGATAGAAGGAGCAGACAGGCTCGCGGCGTGTTTGGCTTCCGGGCACAAAATCCTGATCTTCGGTAACGGGGGAAGCGCTGCGGATGCCCAGCATATTGCAGCAGAATTTGTCAACCGGTTTCAGATCGAACGGCCGCCCATGGCTGCCCTGGCCTTGACTACCGATACCTCCGTCATCACCAGCATCGGAAACGATTACCATTTTGACGACATCTTTTCCAAGCAGGTGGCGGCGCTGGGCAGAAAGGACGATGTGGCCATCGGCATCAGCACCAGCGGCAATTCCGAAAATGTGATCAAGGCCGTTCGCACTGCAAAAGATTTCGGGATGTATACCATGGGGCTCACGGGTCGCGGCGGTGAACTGGCAATGTGTTCGGATCTTGTATTTCCCGTAAAATCCGATATCACCGCCAGGATTCAGGAAACCCATATCACACTGGGCCATATCTTGTGCGACCTTGTGGACCGGACGTTGTTTCCGGAAAAATTTTAGGAAACATTATGTCAAAAAAATTCGAACCCATAGATTTGAGCCAGATCAAAACGTATCCGCTGTCCGCGCGAAAAAGCAGGGTATCAGCCAGCGACTTTGCGAGCGTGTGGCAAAAAGGGGCCGGCTTTACAGATTTTCTTAAAACACTTCCGGATATACTTGCCGGAAATCAGATCAGGACCGTGATTTCATGCACAGCCGACGCTGTTCGGCATAAAAAGAGCATCGTTTTTGCCATGGGCGCCCATGTGATTAAAGTCGGGCTCACGCCCATTATCGTCGATCTTATGGAGCGGCAAATGATCACCGCCGTCGCCATGAACGGCGCCGGTATTATTCACGATCTCGAGCTCGCCATGGCAGGGGTCACTTCCGAGGATGTATCTGCATCTCTCGGAGACGGCACTTTTGGAATGGCCCGTGAAACCGGCGCTTTTTTATGCGATGCCATTGGTAGCGCCGGGAAAACAGGTCAAGGGCTCGGCGAAGTCATCGGCGCTGCGATAGTCGAGAACAACCTTCCGTATTTAAAGCACAGCATCCTTGCGGCAGGCGCCCGGCTCGGTATTCCCGTTACGGTGCACGTGGCATTCGGAACCGATATCATTCATATGCATCCCGGATTTGATGCCCAAGCAGCCGGTGAAGCGACGCACAGAGATTTTCGCACCTTTGCCTCCGTGGTCGGCACCCTTGAAGGCGGTGTTTATTTTAACATCGGATCGGCCGTCATACTGCCGGAGGTTTTTCTGAAAGCCGTGACATTGGCACGGAACTTAGGGCATCGATTAAATCATTTTACCACGGTAAATATGGACTTCATCCGGCATTACCGGCCCATGACCAATGTCGTATGCCGTCCCACCGCCCACGGCGGTCAAGGGTTCCATTTGACAGGACACCATGAAATTATGCTGCCGCTCATTGCTGCCGGGGTCATCGAGGAGATCGGATAATTGATTTCACCCTGCAAATGATTTATAATGTTGCAGCGCAAATAGCATGTAAGCGATAAAGGTTAATATTTTGGATGTCTGGTTGAAATTTGAAACATTAGATTAAGGAGCAACGATTAATGCCGATTTATGAGTACCATTGCAATCACTGCAAAAAAGATTTTGAATGCCTGGTTTTCGGAAAAGAACGCCCGGGTTGCCCGGCCTGCAAAAGCAAAAAGGTTAAAAAGCTCATGTCAGCCTCTACCTTTTACAGCAAAGGAGGGCACGGCCAAACCGTCAAAGCTGCCGCCGGTTCGTCGTCTTGTTCCGGTTGTGCCGCAACCAGCTGCAAAAGCTGCAGTCACTAATGAACAAAACGCTTAAAATAGGGACCCGGGGAAGCCGGCTTGCTCTCTGGCAGGCAAACTGGGTCAAATCAGCGCTCGAGGCCGAAGATCCTTCCCTTTCCATCGAACTGGTCGTCATAAAGACAAAAGGAGACAAGATACTCGATGTTCCCCTTGCCAAAGTGGGCGGCAAAGGACTCTTTGTCAAAGAAATCGAAGAATCGCTTTTAAACGAAAAAATTGACCTTGCCGTACACAGCATGAAGGACATGCCGGCTCAAATACCCCAAGGACTGTGCATCGCCGCAATCCCTCAACGGGAAGATCCGCAAGATGTCCTGATTTCCAAAGATAACCGGCGCTTTTCGGAATTGCCTTCCGGATCGGTTGTCGGCACCGGCAGCCTCCGCCGAAAAGCACAGCTTCTGTTTGCCAGACCGGACCTGGTCGTCGCACCCATGAGAGGGAATATCGATACCCGTCTCAGAAAGCTTGAAACCGAAAACTTGGACGCCATTATCCTGGCGGCCGCCGGTGTCAAGCGAATGAAGTATGAAAACAAGATCGCCGAATATCTGGATGAAAACATCATGCTTCCTGCAGTCGGTCAGGGCGCGCTTTGTATAGAAATCAGACAAGACGATCCCCTGGCCGGCCCTGTTGTCGCCGGTCTCGAAGATCCTAAAACACGGACGGTGATTATGGGTGAGCGCGCATTTTCGGCACGTCTTGAAGGCGGCTGTCAAGTGCCCATTGCCGCCCACGGAACACTCCATAACGACATATTCACACTTTCCGGCCTTGTAGCTTCGGTTGACGGCAGGACCCTCCTCAAAAAAACCCTGAAAGGACCTGAAAACGCGTCCGGCACGATCGGTGTAGAACTTGCCGAGCATCTGATTTCAATGGGGGCAAAAACAATAATCGACAATCTTACAAAAGATCTGAATTTAAACCATGAAAGGTAAAGTTTTTCTTGTAGGCGCCGGCCCCGGTGATCCGGGGCTGATTACCGTTAAAGGGTTGGAATGTATCCGGCAGGCGGATGTGATCATCTATGATTTTCTGGCATCCGAAGTGTTGTTAAAGCATGCTTCGGAACATTCGGAAATCATTTATGTCGGGAAAAAGGGGAGCGATCATACGTTTTCCCAAGACACCATCAATGCCCTTATCGTTGAAAAAGCCAAAAACGGATCCACGGTAATCCGTCTCAAAGGGGGCGATCCGTTTATATTCGGCCGCGGCGGAGAAGAAGCGGAAGTATTGATCCGGGCCGGAATACCCTTTGAAATCGTGCCCGGCGTCACATCGGCCATCGCAGCACCGGCCTATGCCGGAATCCCGCTGACCCATCGAAAATTCGCCTCTTCGGTCGCTTTTGTCACCGGCCATGAAGACCCGACAAAAAACAAATCAAATATCGACTGGGAATCCCTTGCCAAAGGCATCGGGACCATTGTTTTTCTGATGGGAGTCAAGAATTTGACTCAGATCACCGAGCGACTCATGAGCCACGGCATGCATCCGGATACGCCTGCGGCACTTGTTCGCTGGGGGACTACTGCCAAACAAGTCACCATTACCGGAACACTGGACACCATTGTCGAGCTCAAAAATGCCGCCGACATCAAACCGCCGGCGGTGCTGATCGTCGGTCATGTGGTCGGACTGAGAGAAAAAATCAAATGGTTCGAAGACCGCCCGTTGATGGGACGACGCATTGTGGTTACCCGGTCCAGGGAACAGGCCGGCGAACTGGTCAAGCGTCTTTCCGGTCTGGGAGCGGAATGCCTGGAATGCCCCACCATAAAGGTGGTTCCAACCGATGACGTAAAACCGCTGGACAAAGCCCTCGACAACCTGGCTTCTTATGACTGGCTGATGTTTACCAGCATCAACGGGGTTGATTTCTTCTTTAACCGCCTTTTCGAAAGAGGAAAGGACGTACGGGGTCTCAATCATATCCGGACGGCGGTCATCGGTCCGGCAACGGCCAAAAGACTTCTTGATTACGGATTCAACAGCGATATTGTTCCCCAAAGTTACCGGGCCGAAGCGGTCGTCAAGGCATTTGCAAAAGAAGATATCGCCGGAAAAAAGATATTGCTGCCCCGAGCAAAGCAGGCCCGGCCGGTGTTGCCCGTGGAACTGTCCAAAATGGGCGCGGTTGTGGACGACGTTGAAGTTTACATCACCAAAGCGGTTAAAGACAAGGCCGATATTATTCTTAAACGACTCAAAGAGCACACCATCGACATGATTACCTTTACCAGTTCGTCCACCGTAAAAAATTTCCGAGAGCTGCTGCCGGCTGAAGGATCGGACCATCTGATGCAGGGCATTACCATCGCAAGCATCGGCCCGGTCACGGCCGAGACCGCCCGGAACCTGGGGTTTGACGTTCATATCGTTGCCGAAGCCTATACGATACCGAAACTGTGTGATGCCATCGTAAAATATTATCACCCCTGAACTTTGTATGAAAGTGTTCAGTGTTCGGTGTTCAGCTGGTAACCGCTGCGCGGTCCAGTTTTCAGGTTCATTTGTTCTTAAAGAAAGAAAGTTATCCTTTAACCTTTACTCTGAGTACCATCTGAACTCCGAACGCTGAACACTGAACACTTTATTAATGGTTTCTTGGAGAAAAAAATGGCCAGCCATACACACCGTCATGTCGAAACCTACAATGGTTTCGTGGGCATGGGGTTCGATCGAAAAACCGACGAAAATACGATTATTTATTACCTTCAGAAATTTTCCGACGACACACTGATGAAAGCTTTGGCGGAACGGATGTCCGATGAAGAACTGGAAGAGATCTTTTCACTGCTGACGCGACTGCTTAAAAAGCACCTCAGTGATTCAGAGTATCACCGCCTCTTTTTGAAAGACAATCATCCATAATATATTGGGAGCTCAAAACATGTTCACCGACAAACAACTGGATCGGTATGCGGATATATTGTTGTGGGGGCTTAAAACCGCCAGAACCAAAATCTTTAAAAAAAACGATGTCGTGCTGATTCGGTATGATATGCCTGCCGTCCGGCTGGCTGAAATTATTTATGCAAAACTTTTGGACATGGGAATTCATCCGGTCCAGCGTACAAACCTCACCGCAACCATGGAGCAACGGTTTTTTGAACGTGCAAACAACACGCAGATTACCTTCCAGTCTCCCGGAGAAAAAGAGCTTTTTAACCGGTTAAACGGCGGCATTTTTTTACACGCACCGGAATCCATCACCCATTTGGGCCATATCGATCCCAAAAAGATCGGCAAAGCCGCTGTTGCGCGAAAACACCTGCGAAATATTCTCGATGCCCGGGATCAGGCCGGTGATTTCGGTTGGACCCTGTGCGCCTTTCCGACAAAGGAACTGGCCAGACATGCCAGGATTTCCATGAAAGCATATGCGGCTCAAATCATCGATGCATGCTTTCTGGACAGAAAATCGCCCGTTTCCCACTGGCAGCAAATTTATCGTCAAGCGGCATCCATTAAAAAGCGGCTCAACAGTATGAAAGTAAATTTTTACCACATCGAATCCGAGCATGTGGATCTTTTCATAACCCCGGGAGAGAAGCGCAAATGGGTGGGCATCTCGGGACATAACATCCCGAGCTTTGAAATATTCCTGTCACCGGATTGGAGGGGCACCAAAGGCATATACTTCTCTAATCAGCCCTCATTTCGAAACGGCAACATTGTAAGAGGCGTCAGGCTTGAATTCAAAAAAGGCGCTGTGGTAAATATCGATGCACAACAGGGGAAAAACTTTGTTACCCGGCAGCTTGCCATGGATAACGGGGCGAATAAGGTGGGTGAATTTTCCTTGACGGACAAAAGGTTCTCAAGGATCAACCGGTTCATGGCGAACACGCTCTTTGACGAAAACTTCGGCGGCGAATACGGGAACTGTCATCTGGCGCTGGGCGCATCCTATGCCGATACGTATAAAGGAAACCAAAAAGAATTGACCAGGGAAAAGAAGAAACGCCTCGGATTCAATGATTCAGCCCTCCACTGGGATCTCGTCAATACGGAGAAAAAACGAGTGGTGGCCTATCTTGCCTCCGGCAAAAAGAAGACCATCTATGAAAACGGTGAATTTGCGCTTTGACGGCTGCAAGGGATGTTACACTTTGTATTTACCGAAATCCTCGGGAGAAAGATTTTCGAGATATTCCGCCCATTTTTTCCCTTCTTCACTTTTGTTTAACACCTCGTAGTCGCCTTCGGTCATTTGAGAATTCTCAAATATTTTGTCATCAACAAAGATCGGCGCGCCAAACCGAAGGGCGATGGCAATGGCATCGCTCGGACGAGCATCCATATCGAAACTTTTCTGTTCCGAAACAAAATATATTCGGGCATAGAACGTATTGTCCTTCAGATCACACACTTCAACTTTCGATACCGCCATTTCCAGGCTGTCGATAAAATTTTTGAAAAGATCATGGGTCATGGGGCGGTCGAACTTGATATCCCTGAGTGCCGAAGCAATGGACGTCGCTTCGAGCAAGCCGATCCATATCGGAACCGCCTGATCCCCTTTTACGGACTTCAAAATAATTATCGGGGTGTTTGATGTGGGGTCTATTGCCATGCTCGCTATGTTGACTTCATGTAACATAACTCTTTTCTCCTCTCAAACCAACATCCGTTGGTTCTTTGCTGTCTGTTTTGCCCCAGAGTGAATGGGAAAATGCTTTTGAAATTTTAACATCTACCAATCGGCCCATCATGATTTTATCACCGCCGTCCACACCATCGCTTTCGAAAAAATTTACAATTTTGTTTGTCGATGTCCGGCCTGTCCACTGGAGACGGTGACTTTTGTCGGAATAATTGACCCGGTTTTGTTTTTTGCTTAAACCTTCTACGAGGACCGTTTGTATCGACCCTTTCAAAGCCTTGTTTTTTCGGGTTGTAAAATAATCCTGTAAATCGAGAACCTCTTGCAGTCTTTCTTTCTTTTCCTGTTCCGATATCCTCCCCGGCAATCCAACGGCTGCCGCATTGGGACGATCTGAATACTGGAAAGCAAATAGACCGTCAAATTCAACGGTCCTCATCAATTCCAGCGTCTTTTCAAAATCCGTTCGGGTCTCACCGGGAAAACCAACGATAATATCCGTGGTAACTGCAATCCTAGGACATATATTACGCAGCTTCTCGATTTTTTCAAGGTATATCTCCCGGGTATATTTTCGGTTCATCATTTTTAAGACCCTGTTTGAACCCGATTGGATGGGCAAATGAATGTGATGACACAGTTTATCAAGGTCGTTGAAAGCAAGAATGAGCTCCGGAGAAAGATCTTTGGGATGCGACGTGGTAAACCGGATTCTTAAAAGGGATTCAATGTCATTAATGCGCCGCAGAAGCTCGACAAACGTGCAAAGATTTTCCTTTTTTCCATAACTGTTCACATTCTGACCCAGCAAGGTGACCTCCCGCACACCGGAGTCAACAAATTGCCGGATTTCTTGAATAATATTTTCCGGACGCCTGCTGGATTCTCTGCCCCTGACATAAGGAACGACGCAGTATGTGCAATAATTATCGCAGCCTTGCATGATCGTCACAAAGCGGGTAACGTGTTTGCCGTCACATCCGTTGGCAATAAAATCCGGCTCTTTAATTTGATCCGCCATCTGGATGTCCACGATGCGGCATTTTTTGGCCGCAATGGTCTGTACGGCATCGGGCAGACGGTCAATAGCATGTGTCCCGAAAACGAGATCCAGATGGGGCAGGCGCTGCAAAATCTTAGCACCTTCTTGTTGGGCCACGCATCCGCCAACAGCGATGATCAAATCCGGCCTTTTTCTCTTCAGCCCCGCCAGGCGTCCTAAAAAGCTGAAAACTTTCTGTTCCGCTTTTTTCCTGATGGCACATGTATTCACAATAATGAGATCCGCCCTCTCCAAAGATGGGGTCATTTCATAATGTAACGATTTCAGGCACCTAGCAATTTGATCGGAGTCGTAAACATTCATCTGACAGCCGATGGTATTCATGTATAAGTATTTGGTTCTCATATTTTCCAGTCACATGGGTCCATCATCGTGTCGGAGCATTCATCAGAGGCATCAATCAGGATGTCTCGACCGAGGTCGCGTATAACGGTTTCAACCTCTTTTTCGCATCCGGGAGCGATTCGAAGCAACACGATGCCTAGACGGGCGTCAACGGTGGTCATGGCGGCGATGCCATCATATGCCTCTAAAATAAATTTTAGAAAACAGATCTCTCTCCGATCGACGCGAATAATTTTTCTAATCGTTTCCAAGTACGAGAGTGTTTAGTAGTCAGTGTTTAGTTTTAATATTTAAAACGATCGGTTTGGGAATCCCACACAGGCCGAACCATCTATTTTCTACCATCTCACCGTCCATAAGTTCAACAAAAAAGTCCGGCCCGGTCATACCTGCTAAAATTTCGTTTTAAAGCGCTTTCCATTGACAAATCATGTAAATGATACTATTTTAGTACAAATTTTGGTTCCGGTCAAACAGGTGGATGTTTTCAAACAAAGGAGAAAATAATGGTTGAAGTCACAGAAGCAGCAACAAGGCAAATTGCCGAATATTTCAAAGGAAAGGAAATTTCGCCCATTCGGATCTTTTTAAATTCAGGCGGATGAGGCGGTCCGTCTCTTGCAATGGCTCTGGATGAGCCAAAAGCAACGGATGATGTCTTTGATATTGAAGGGTTTCAATATATTGTAGATAAGGATTTCATGCAAAAGGCAAACCCCATTAAAGTCGATTTTTCAGAAATAGGATTTAAACTCGATTGTGCGATCGATTTCGGAGCCGGGTGTTCAGGCTGCGGTTCAACAAGCACTTGCGGCTAATATAAAATCGGAACTGTTCCAAGGGCAACGCTGTTTTGGTGTTGCCCTTTTTGCATTCAGACTCAAGCACCACACGGAATACACACATACTTGCCGTTTGCATCCTGAACCATTTTCGTAGACATGGTCATTTCACCGCATTTTGCACAGGCTTCCGAGCGAGCCAGCGGGGCATACGGTGGGATGGCACAATCGGTTTTTTCAGTGGAAAATACATCGTCAAATGGTTTTATAAGAAGATCCTGTGACTTCAGCACCTTATGACGTTTTTTCTCCGCCGATGTTGCCGTGCCCGAAGAAATGGCTGCGTCGAGGCGAATAAATTCATCCTGGGATTGACCGTCATATCGATACTTATTTTTTCGTGAAAAACGGTAAGCTGTTTTGCTTTTCCGGTTCAAAACCGTATAAGCATTTTTCCCGTAATCCTTTAAAATGAGGTTGCCCTTCCCGATGGAAGTTCCCAGAAGGACCTGCAATGCGTCAATCGCACATGAATCATTTTCACTGATGGCGACCACTTCCTCGTCCTCCGAACGGTTGAGTTCAAGAAGATTCATTGCCGTTTCTGCAACAAGGTAGCCATACACAAGCCCCGGGCATAAATGCCCATGAAATTCAACGCATTTTCTCAGTCCCTCCGGCATTTTAAACCCGACATTTTCTAAATCTTTCATAAACGGCCCTCCTTGTTCGGATAAGCACCCTGATTTGTCGAACACTTAGGAATCATAATCAGAATAATCTTCATCCATATCGGAATCTTCGGCTTCATCGATGGCGTGACGTTCTTCTTCACGAACCGTCAACTTCATAATATCGATATATTGTCTTGCCAGTCTTTCGCCACCCAGTTTTAAATAGAGATACGCCACTTGCTGGGTATGGCTGTCATTTCTCAATTTTTCAGGGATCTGATTCATCAAGCGTCTGAAGGTTTCTGTAAGTTCATCCGGAATATTCACGTTGTACGCCATTGTCTCTCCTGAATACAATATAATATAATATAAGCATTGATTTGTACCGTCAACAAACCACGGTTGAAAAATGTAAAGCCTGTTTTTAATAATTTTTCAACTCTTTTATTCCATCAGGAAATATTTTAGACGCTTTAAAATTTAAAAAAGGGGAAACGGCTTGACCCTGCTGAAAAAAATACAAAGTGTTAAAATATTATGAGGTATACCAGACAACTTGAGACCTTTGAAAAATGCTCACCATTTTGTAGGGCTCTCAACCTGATCCTATAGATTAAAATTACACATTGACATCGCCCATATCCCCCGGTATATGACGCTCATCTGAAAACCCCGTTGAGTAAAAACGCTCAATTGAATTTATTCATTACTCGCCTTCTTCGATGAAAAAAGAGTGGCAAATACTTTCGCCGGATGCTCGATTGGTTGAAAACCTTTGCAGGGACATCAAATGCCATCCGGCAGTTGCTTCAATCCTGGTCAATCGTCACATTTTCAGTGCAGCGCATGCCTCAAACTTTCTCAACACATCACTGAACCACCTGAATTCCCCTTTTTCCATTAAGGATATGGATGCCGCCGTCGAACGAATCGTTGCGGCTATCCTGAGAAAAGAGAAAATTTTGATTTTCGGCGATTACGATGTCGACGGCATTACCGCCACAACCATCCTGCTCAAATTTTTTCGCCGCATCGGCGCCCGGGTATCCTACTATATTCCTCACCGGATGACCGAAGGATTCGGACTGAAAAAGCATCATATTTCGAATGTGGCACTGCCCAATGCGATAAATCTCATTATTACCGTTGATTGTGGGTCCGAAGGCCACGATGCGGTGGCGGCGGCAACAGACGCCGGCATCGACATGGTTATTACCGACCATCACATGATATCCGGCATCGTGCCCCGCGCCGTTGCAGTTGTAAATCCCAGGCGGGATCCTGATCCGTCCGGTTTTGGGGATCTTGCCGGCGTCGGCGTGGCGTTTTATCTTTTGATCTGTCTTCGAAAAAAGCTTCGTGATGCAAATTTTTGGAAATTTCGAAAAGAACCGAATTTAAAAAAATACCTGGATCTGGTCGCTCTCGGTACATTGGCGGATATGGTTCCGTTGACCCGCGAGAACCGGATACTCACCAAGACAGGTGTGAAACTGATCCGCTCAACGCGCCGACGCGGTTTGAATGCGTTGATAGCAGTATGCGGGATCGACAAACATGCCATCGATGCCGATGATATCGCTTTTTACCTGGCGCCCAGGTTGAACGCTTCGGGCAGGATGGACCACGCTTCGATTGCCGTCGAGCTTCTCATTGCCGAAGAAGACCAACAAGCCCGGGAAATTGCGCATTCACTCGACCGTTTGAACGAGGCCCGACGAAATATCGAGAATAAAGTCCTTATTCAAATCCTCGATCATTTGAAGAAGAATCCGGATCTGCTACGAAAAAACTCCCTGGTTCTATCCGATCGAAACTGGCCGCTGGGGATTCTCGGTATTGTTGCCGCACGCATCATGAAACAATTTTACCGCCCGGTGGTACTGGTCACGACGGCGGATGGCATTGGAAAAGGCTCTGCCAGAAGTATCCCCGGAATCAATCTGCATGAAGGATTGTCTGCCTGTGAAGACCACCTCGAAAACTTTGGCGGACATTCAATGGCAGCGGGGCTTAACATAAGAGAGGAAAATATAGAACCGTTTAAAACGCGTTTTGAACATGTGGTCAGCCGGATGACAAGCCCATTGGATTTTATACCGAAAATCACCATTGATTATCGACTCGATTTCGCCGATATTTCAGACCGGTTGATGGATGAACTCGAATTGTTGAAGCCATTCGGTGTTGGAAACCATGAACCGCTTTTTATGACCGAAAATGTCGGGATTGCATCTTCAAAACAGGTCGGGGGTCATCACCGGCAAATGGTATTGAAACAGAAAACCGGTGAGACTGAAAAAAGATTCAATGCCATACAATTCAATGCCGGCAATACGGGGTTTGAAACAAAATATTTCGAGAAAATCGCATATCGGCTTCGCTGGAACCGGTGGAACGGCAGAAAAAACGCTCAGATCGTTATTGAAGAAACGTGACATTATCAACGCTGACCTCCATTTTTTAAAATTTGAAACTCTCAGGTTAAGTTTAACATTTTTCTTGCAATAGGTAAAACTCGGCATTATTATCCATGATTAAAGAACTAAAAATTTCAATAAGGTAAAGAAATTCCGAGACACTAAATAATAGGTGAACCAATATGGCCAAAGTATTTCGACCCAGCAAACGTGAATCAAAAATTTTGTCAAGAATCGAATCTTCAAAAGAATATGCCCGACGAAAAGCAATAGAAACCGCAAAAGAATGTATCGACCCCCTCTCCAACGCCATCGCCATGAAGCTCGTGGAAGAGAACCTGGTGGAAACCACGAATAAGAACGTGCTCGAAGAACAAATATCAAAATGCATCGAAAAGCTGACCCACAGCGACGAATTCGATGTCGATTACAAGATTGCGCCGTTTAGACATGTCGTCTCGAATCCGAATGTCGTCAGTCTCTACATTGCCGCTTTTGTCATAGAGACCCTCATCAATCATAAAGTTGTGGTCGATGTGTTCGGTTCGGACGAAGAAATTTATGTTTGTATCAACCGGCAGGTTGCAAAATTTCTGACCTAACCATGCGCCCTTCATTTCTCCCCAGGTTGGTGAACGAACCTCTCGGCGACCCGGGGTTGTTTATCCCCTTTCTTCATCACAAACGCGCCATACTTTTTGATTTGGGAGACATTCAATCGATTTCCGCCAGGGACGTCCTCAAGATCAGTCATGTCTTTGTTACACATACGCATATGGATCATTTTATCGGATTCGACCGGTTGCTCAGACTTTTTCTCGGCCGCGACCAGGATCTTTACTTATACGGCCCGGAAGGTTTTATGAAAAATGTCGAGGGAAAGCTCGCCGGCTATTCATGGAATCTTGTTCACAATTACAGCAATCATCTGGCGCTGCATGTCACAGAAGTGCACGCCGACCATCTGACGACCCGGGACTATATCTGTCAAAAAGGATTCGTTGCGGATGAAAAGGCTGCCGAAGACGATTTCAGCGGCCTTCTTCACCAGGAACCAACCCTGTCTGTTTTTTCCCGCGTTCTGGATCACGGCCTTTCCTGTCTGGGGTTTGCGATGAAGGAAAGATTTCATGTCAATGTCAAAAAAACCGGCCTTGCCCGGCTTGAACTGGAGATCGGGCCCTGGATAAGACGGTTCAAACAAGCGCTGTTTGATCATGAAGATCCGGATTCGAAATTTGAAATACCATCCGGCACAGGACAGGACAAAAAAGCATTCGTCCTAAAGGACCTTGCCGAACAGATCGCCCTGATCACGCCGGGCCAGAAGGTGTCTTATATTACCGATGTTTCATACAGCGAATCGAATATAGAAAAGATCGTCGAACTGGTGAAAGATTCCGACCATCTTTTTATCGAAGCGTCTTTTTTGGATAAAGACAAAGATATTGCCGAAAATAAAGGCCACCTGACCGCCCGGCAGGCCGGCCTCATTGCCGGCAAGGCCAACGTGCAGCGCGTTACCCCCTTTCATTTCTCACCCAGATATCAGGGGCAGGAACTGATTTTGGAACAAGAGGTCATGGACGCATATGATAATGCCTTAAGGTAATAACTATCTAAGAATACAATTTTTCCATGTCCTTTTTTAATTTCAACACCGCAAGTTCCTTGGCTTTTGCCTCCACCTCAACCGTAATATCCAGGTTCAACCAGCAGTCTGGAACGTCGTTGGGATCGATATAGTCATGGTGTTTATTGACCGAGGAACTCTCCCATCCGTTCTTGGGGCTGGACAGATGGAAAAGAGGTTCTCGGTTCCAGGTTTGAATAGCCAGTTCAGTTGCCTGTTCAACGGCTAATCCGTCCGGCAAGCATCTGTGGTGATGGACATCATAAACAAGGGGAACACCCGTGTCCAAACACACGGGAAACAAATCTTTCGGCGTATACGCCCGATCATCGTTTTCCAGCGTCAGACGAGTTCGAACCGAATCGGGCAGCTTTTTAATTTGAGAGGTGAGACGTCGCAACGCTCCGGTTTTGTTTCCATATACACCACCACCGTGAATGTTGATGACGTCGGCATTGATCCATCCGGCCGCCTGTGCCTGGTATCGAAGTTCAGCCAGAGAGTTTCGGATAACGGTGGGGTTGGTCGAGGAAAGCAAAACAAACTGGTCCGGGTGAAAGGTGGTTCTGAGATCATTTTCCCTGCAAAATGCACCGCATTCTCGAAACGCATCAATAATTTTTCGATAAAGGGGGAGATCTTCAATCTGATAACCGGCATCAGGATGGGTTTTAAGCGGCAGGATCTGGCTATTGACCCTAAAATCCTGAATACCATGTCGATTGCAGAATATAAGAGCGTCAAGAAGAGATTTTGCGTTGTGAGCACAAATTTCTGAAATATGATGCAATTGTTTTTTACGATCGAATCGGTTTAGATATTTAGCCGTCGTTCTCCGGAATTTAATCGGTTCTTTCCTAAATATGCAACAGAGTCCAAATCGAATCATTGAATAGCCTATCCGTAATTTTTTTCATTCGGGTTAATTTTTTGCCGCAGGAGAAGTCGATGGCCGTTATGGTAAATTAATTGAAAAGAATATGTCAAGCCAGCGTGAATGATCTCATCGAACTTAATGCTTGTTAAATAAGAATCGATTATTTGAAAACCATAATAATAGGAATTTTTCCTTAACAACCTGTCAATTATCCCTCATTGAATGATTTGTTTCCGGGCTTAACTTGCCGATTAATGAAACGCAGGATTTTACCCTGTGGGCAGTGGCTTTCATCGGCGCCGGCAACTTCGGTAAATAAGCGCGATCGTGTCATGGCTGAACGCAAAACTGAAGAAAGACAGCGACATCGCTGCCGCTGTCTTTCAATTCGTCGTGCCAACGCTTAGGGGGCGGGAAAAAACGTGGACGCTGTTTTTCCGGCTTGACAATCGATTGGTGGTGGTCATGTTTAAGGCATAGTAGGGAAAATAAAAACCTAACGGAGACGATGCTATGAAAATCAAGGATTATTTTGAAAATACAAAAGGTCTGGGCGTGTTGTCTACGGCAGACAACCATGGGAAAGTGAATTCCGCAATCTATTCACGGCCCCATGTTATGGAAGACGGATCTCTGGCGTTTATCATGCGGGACCGGCTGACCCATACGAACACCGAATTGAATTCCCACGCGGTGTATCTGTTCAGAGAAGACAGCCCGGAATACAATGGAAAAAGACTATATCTGACTAAAATTAGAGAAGAGCAGGATCCCGGCTTGATCGATTCCCTTAGCCGGCGACGCTATCCCGCCGATAAGGATCGAAGGGAGTCAAGATTTCTGGTCTACTATAAGTTGGAGAAGGAACGGCCGCTGGTCGGTGATGCGGAATAGATTCAACAAAGGTTAAATCTCCTTTAAACGGATTTAAAAATCTGTAAAAGGAGATCTATACTGGATATATTTGCGAGCCTTCGGCAAATACGGCGACCGGGTATTTTGTCAGGTCGAAAGGATCGCCGTTCCAGCAGACAAAAGATGCCCACCGGCCTTTCCGAAAGGTGCCGAGCTTTCGGTCAATGCCCAAAATTTCGGCGTTTCTCCTGGAAATCAGTTCCACGGCCTGCTGCTTTGACAAACCGGCGCGGATGAACCAGCGGGTCTGCATTAAAAGATTTCTGGCAGGCGTCACGGGATGGTCGGTCATCAGTCCGTATTGAACCCCGGAGTCCAGGAGATGCCGGATGTTCATCCAGTTTTTGTGTTTGAGTTCCACTTTGGAGGCAAAGGCGTCCACCGGTCCGTAAATGACCGGGATGCCGGCTTTTTTCAATTCGCCGAATATCTCCGGACCATGCACGTCCATGGCATGTTCGACCGTTATTTTGAGTTTGAATTCTTTCGCAAGACGAAGCAAAGCAGCAATATCGTCAATTTTATGGACATGTGTGCGCAGCGTCTCTTTGCCTTGCAGAATATCCCTGAAAATCTCCTGAGCCGCTGAGAAAACAATTTCCTCTTTCTTTTTCCCCGCAGACCGGCTCCGGGTTTTTATCTTTTTATTCACGTCATCCAGTTGCTCCCTGAGAAGACCCATGGCGCCCATGCGGGTGGTGGGCCGTTCTCCTTTCCAGTCCTTGGTGGACATGGGATTGTAGCCCAGGGCCGCCTTGATCCCGGCCCGTGAAACCAGAGCGGCATTGCTGTGTGCGGCCCAGTGGCGAATGACCGCGGACCGGCCGCTGAGAATATTGCCGCTGCCCGGCACGATACACGAATACAGAACCCCCATCTCGATGGCTTCCTTGAACGCATCATCGTCCATCTGCAATGAATCGAGGACGTCGGAAAGCACCGGAAACGTATTCATTCTTTCGTTGCTTTCCCCCTGATCGTTCGGTTCTCCGGCACGATAGATGCCGATGTGGCTGTGGGGATCGATAAATGCCGGCGTAATGACGTCGAATTTTCCCAAAAGCCGGCCTTCAGCGGTTTTGGAAACTCCGGCGATCTTGTTGCTTTTTATTTTCAAATAAGCGTTTTCGTTAATCGATTGGCCGGTATACATCATTCTGGCAAAAACACAGTTCATTCTTAAGTTCCTTTATGAATTTTAACGGTGAATAATCCATTATCGACAATATTGTGTTAATACTAAAATATCCAAATATAAATAATGGATCGGAAAGCACTGCAAACAATTGGCACCCATCGCCGCTCACTCCCGGCATCAACAAGCCCGGTGCTTTTTGCTTTACTTTAAATGGGAAATTCTTATTTTAAAAAAATAAAGTGGATTTTTAACACAAGAATCGAAGAAGATACACCCTTTATCTGTGGAGGGAGAACATTTTTGAAACATTTGACGTCACATCTGCTTGTCCTGTTGCCAATATTGATGCTGGCCGCAAATGGGTTTTGGCCGTTGTCGATATCTTATTCGGCCGGTCTGCAAAATGAGCTAAACCTGCCGGAAAGCGATAAAATATCCATCGATCGAATAACACCCGACAAACGAGGGGGAAAAGCCTATAAGCTCGTCTATTTTGTTCGCGCCGGTACCGATGTATACTGGCGATTCAAAACAGATTTTGACAATGATTTTTTAGTTAAAAACAAATATGTTCAGGAACATCGCTTCATTTCAAAAAACGGCAATCGGGTGATTACCGAAGACAAATATACAAACGGCCCGGATGTGTATTTCAGATGGCAGACCACCATTTTCCCGCAGGCGAAACGATTGGATTTTGTGCTGTTGAATCCAAAGCAGTGCCATCAGAAATTCCATTACGGATACATACAATTGACGTCAGCACCCCAAGGAACCCGTGTCACCCAGGTGGCTTATTTCGATTTTTGGGGATCTTCCCTTTGGGCCGACTGGCCCTGGGGAGGGGGAATGAAGGATTTTTTATCCTACACCGCCCGCTGGGAGCAGAAAACAATCGCGCAGCTAAGAGATCGATATAATGATAAACAGTAAAAATGGTTAGGATATGGTCAATCCAAAAACATCAATGCTGCGATGCATAGTCTTATTTTCTGTATTGACCCTCCTATGGGCCGGATGCGCAATGGTGCCCCGACCCACCCGGTCGGTTCATGTGGGCCAGTCCGGAGAGGTGGGCGGTTGTGCGGATTTTTTCGCATCACTGGATAAAAAAACCGAGGAGGCCGGGGTCCTCGACCCGGGCGTTTTCCGGGTGAAAAATTATCCATACCTTAGAGTGAATCGCTTCATCGCCTCGTTTCGCGATGATGTCGATCGCAAAGCCGCCCTTATCGAGTGGGTGGACCGAATGCAGACCATCGATCAACATGCGCGCAGATTCGAAATCGCAAACCTCCCGGATTCGGCGGTGGCTTCTCTGGACTCGGCAAACCAAAGGGCCGGACTTTGCCGAAAGGTCGAAACCTGCGGCGACATTTTGAAAGCTGAAGACTTTCAGAACGCCGAAAATCAGAAGAAGCTGCGTAACAGCGTTTCGGTGCCTGCCGATTATATTCCCCTTCGCAGGGTTTTGGGTCTCTACCCGCTAACCCGCTGGTTTGTTTCTCACCGCGTTTCTGTTTGGCACGACGAGGTTCATAAAACTTTTTCAACAAAGCCGCCTGACAACTGGACGACCATCCGATACGTTCCAGCTGAACCGATTCATCTGTTCAAATCCTCACCCGTCGTTCAGCCGAAAAAACGAGATACACTGGGCATTCCCCAATATTCTCCCAAGGAGCTGGAGACGCTTTTCAGGACATGGGCCCCTGTCTGGGAAATCCAATTCAAAGGCGACTATGATCGAATCGGGACCCCTGTTTGGAACGGCAAAGGTCTTCTCAAGGTCGATACCAGCCGGCCGGTGACGTACACATTGCTTTCCTTCACCCGTTTCGGAAAAGACATCCTCACACAACTGAACTACATTATCTGGTTTCCCTCCCGCCCCAAAGAAGGCGCTTTGGACATTTACGGCGGACCCATCGACGGGTTGAATTATCGCGTAACGCTGGACAATAACGGCCAGGCGATTCTTTATGAGACGATCCACAACTGCGGATGCTATTACAAGGCTTACCCGACCCACCGGCTGAAAGTACGCAACAAGATCGACTATGCGGAACCGCCTTTGATACTCAAGGCGCCGGATATAATCCCATCACAAAACGGGATAACGGTGGCCATGGAAACACGGACCCATTACGTTCAGCACCTTTACCCCACAACGCGCGGATTTCAGGCGGCAAAGGGCGTTTATTCGTTTGCGGACTATAACCGGCTCAGGAGTCTTTCCTATTCCAACGATCATCAAAAGAGCATGTTCGACCAGAGCAGCATTGTCCCTGAGAGCGAAAGGCTGGAACGGTTTATCCTCTGGATGACGGGGGTTTATTCTCCGGGAGCCATGCGCCAGTGGGGCCGCCATGCCGTTGCCTTCGTGGGAGAACGCGATTTCGACGATCCGTTTTATATGGACAAGATGTTCAAACCACTAAGCAAATGAGGAATCAGGAAGTCAACTACCAAAAGGGAATAGTGGAATAATGGAATGTTGGAATAATGGGTTTGATGGTATTCTATCGTTTTTGAAAAAGACTTTTCCGGCAGGAGTTACGAAACTTTAATCATGACCATGACCACAACAACAGGATTCACCGCGGGATTTTTCAAAGGCTTCCCGCCCCTCCCGGAATGAAAATACGGCGATCAGGACCGCCCCGATGGAATCGATGCCGCCGATGCCGGTCAATTCAAACCCGACACTGGCCAACAGCAGGATTAAGGAGAGATAGAGGCAGGCTTTGGTACAGTTGGCATCTTCCAAGATCGCCTCGGAACTCAGTTGCCGTCCCACCTTAACCTTGAAGTGGATCAACACCCACATCGTGAAAATGGATATCAGCGCAATAACGATTCCCCAGAAAGTGGTTTCCGGGCGATGCCCCCGGTATATGTTGATGCCGGCGGTGACGATCAAACCGGCGGCCAATATATAAAAAGAAATGCCCGTGATTCGAAGTGCGGTTTTTTCAAAGGGCCCCGGGTGGGCGTCCGAGTTGTGACGAATTCGCCGGACCATATACCATATTCCGATACCGGACAACACCTCGACAAAAGAATCGATCCCAAAACCCAACAAAGAAAGCGTTTGATCCTCAGCGCCGAAAAATACCGATACCAAACCCTCCACGAGGTTATAAAACACCGTGATCTGGGCGAGCAAAGATGCGCGTTTGTATAGATTTTGTTTGACCGGATCGACTTCGGATAAAGCGGCGTCAGAAATTTCCATTCGATGTTGCCTTTATTTTCTTTTGGCCTTCATAAGTGGTTTCATGGCCCAACAAAGTATGAAATTTCCTTGGATTCTTTGGATTCAGCGGACGCATTGACGGCGGTGACCACAAAATAATATGTTTTCCCCTTTTTCAATCCGGTTATTTTGTAAGGACTTTTTACGTGGGAAATTTTGGTTCCGTTTTTCTTTGTAACACCCGGCTTATCACTCCAATAAATATTATAGGACGTTGCATTGGGGACATTTTTCCACGACAAGATGGCATCCCGTGTATCATTGGCAGCGGCTTTGACTTTTTGCTTTGGCTTAGAACCCTTGGTATTCTTCGCCGACCGGCTGATGATATCACCGAACTGAACCGTCCCCTTTGCATTGCCCGCGGTATAGGATTTTTCCCTCGATTTCCAGATCCGCCCCGAGGCATCCTCTGCGGTAACCATAAAATAATAGGTGGCGCCTGGCTCAATGCGGGTGATGGTAAAGGGACTCCTCACATGGGAAATTTTATAGCTGTTATAAACAGCGACGCCGGGGGACTTTGAGGTATAAACATTGTAAACAACCGAGCTGTCGACATCCTTCCACATCAACGTTACTTCGCCGCTGACAAGGACGCTGGCCGGAGGGACATTTTTACCCCCGCCGCATCCGGCCAGGGAGATGATCATCCAAACCGGCAATGGATAAAAAATAAGAAAAAATAAGGTTCCTTTAAATTTTCGCAGATCTTTAAACATAATGTTTCAACCTCGACAGACCTGGTCGATTGCCGGCTTCATCATCGCCAAAACCTTGCTGAACGAACCCCAAAAATCCGAAATTCTGACTTTCGGTGAATCCCCTGAAATTCTGAGCCGGGCCGAAAGCAACGGCAAAGAGTTGGACTACTAGAAATTATTAGGAGACCGTCAACAGCTGTAGTACATCCATCGTGTTACTCACCAGATCGACAAAAAAGAGTCTGTTTCTCAAAACATCTCCTTTGCCGAGAAGGATTTTAATTACTTCCGAGCACTCGACGGAAGCCAGGAGCGTTACCGCCTGGGGTAGGCATCCCAGCGACGTTTCAACCCCCTTCAGCGGACGCCGGTCCGACTCGCCGTAAATCAGTTCCAGCCCGGAGTCTTCCGGAAATATCGTCGTCACATGCCCGGAAACTCCGGCAACCGCGGCGGATACGAGCGGAGAGCCGATTTGCTTGGCCGCATGTTCCAGAGAAAACCGTGACGGCACGTTGTCCAGACAGTCGACCGCCACGTCTGAATTTTCTATCAGTGAAAGAGCATTTGAATCGTTGAGGTTTTCATTATATTGCTCAACGACGATGGACGGGTTGATCTGTCTCACCTTTTGGGCAGCGGCCGCTGCCTTGGATGTGGCGATCAGGTCAGGCGTACTTAAAAACTGTCGGTTCAGGTTGCTGTCCTCAAAAATGTCGCCGTCGATCAGCCGGAGGGTTCCGATACCGACACGGGTCAAAATTTCAGTGACCGCGCCTCCCAGGCCGCCGAGACCGAAAATGCCGACACGGGATCTCAAAAGGATGATCTGTTCATCCAATGAGAATGTTTTCATGTTCCGAACATAGCGTTCCGGAGTAGTGCCCGCTTTCAGCGCCGCGATTTCGACGTCCCGCCCGGGCACACCGAATGCTGTTGAAAGACGAACGGTGTCTTCAACCGATATACGTCGATAGGAGGTACCGTCCGGCAATCGTCCGGACGTTGCAAGTGCTGCGATCCTGTTTTGCAAATCGTTCATTTTTTATTGAGATCTATCCTCCACCCACTGGCGGAAAAATCCCGACCCGTTCCCCGCCGTTCAGGGCCGATGCAATATCTCCCTTAACGCCGTCGATAAATATCAGCTTTACTTCGGTTAGAGGAACGCCGAGCTGATCAATGAGATCGCGGACAGTTGTTCCCGGGCGAACGGGATAGCTGTCCGCTGTGTCCGGCGTGTACCTGTTCAATGTGGCAAACAGCCTGATTGAAATATATTTCTGCATCGTCTATACGGCCTCGAGTTTTAAATCTACCTGCGTTTGCTCCCAATCCATGTTTGCAATCTGGTTCGTGTTCATCCGCACCCCGTCCACTTCGCCGGATCGGATCCCGGAAATAATTTTATCCGACGCGCTTCGAAAGAAATCCCTCAGATATCTTCCGCTGATTAAGACGCCTTTTTCCAGAAACGACTGCCCGATGTCCGCCGCTACCAGATTGAAAAGCTTCAGGCAGATGGTACCGTCTTTGGTGCTTTCCCCGCATGTTCCGTTTTGATGGGTGATCTGGTTTCGCATGGCCGCGTAGGCGCTGCCCCTGCGCAGGGTTGCACCGGCCAGCCCGGGCATGGCGGCTGATAGGGCCAGGGTGGCCCCCTCTTGGACCACGGTGGTTTCGGTATCGTCCACCGCCTTGCCGTCTAAAAAGATGGTTTGCAGTCTTTTCTCCAGGTAATCGGCACTCAATCCGAGGTAATTGCATATCAGCGTCTTCACGCTGCAGCCAACCCGGGTCTTTACAATAATCCCCCTTGAGAGCAGCGGATAGAAAGCCGGCACCCTGTTCTTTTCAACGAAGAGGTGTACCGTTTTTATTCCATTGTGGCTCGGTTTCTGTGGCATTGGCCTATCTTCTTTATGTTATATCCCGATTGCAATAAATATATCCTGAAAAAAATAGGGAGGCCCGTTCAGGCCCCCCTCTCTGCGGAAACATCGACAGCGTTTTTCCTACCAATTAAATACCTGGTCCAGTTCTTCGTCTTTGACTGAAAAGGTTGTGTTGTGGGGCGGCAGGGGTTCCTTCTTGAAAAACTCGGGCAGCCGGTCCTGTTTGGATGTAAAACCGGCCCTGGCATTGAAATCCCTCTCGTAGTCGAGAATCTTTTTCCCCAGTGCAACGACGTCGTCCGCGGTGCAGGGCTCGCCGGTAAAGGCACTCAACATGTCGAGCATGGCGTTGAAAGTGTCCGGCTGGTCCAGAATTGCAAAGGCGATAAACAGGCAAAACCCGGTAGCGTCAATGGCTGCCGTGGCGATCTGGAGGTTTCGGGAAAGCTCCACCTGACCTTCAGACTTCAGCGGGTCGACGCTTCCCCCCACACCGAGAACATTGGCCGTGACCGCATATCCTGCCGTGTGGTCGGCACCCATGGTGCTGGTGGCATAGGTTACGCCGATTCCCTGAACCGCCCGGGGATCGTATGCCGGCAGCGCCTGGCCCTTTACTACAGGGACCCTCTCAACACCGAAGGCCTGACCGGTTACGGCAGCTCCTGCACCGAGGATGCGTCCCAGCGGCGTGCCTTTGCCGACTTCTTTCAACAGGTTAATGGCGGCCTCCCCGTCACCGAATTTGGCCAGACCCGCTTCCATGGCGACGCCGATGGTGGCCCCCATTTCAATGGTGTCGAGACCGAAGTCGTCATCCAGACGGTCCATCATGGAAATCGCGTCCAGGTCATCGATGCCGCAATTGCTGCCGTGCGACCAGACCGTCTCGTATTCGACACGCTTGGTCAGAAAGCTGCCGTCCTTGTTATTGTAGATACCGGAGCACTGGATGACGCAGCCCCTGTGGCAGCCTTTTTTAACCTTTCCGCCCCTGGCCTTCATGGTGTCCGACTGGGTTTCACCGCTGATGCTCCCGGCGCCGTCAAAGCGCCCGCTTTGAAAATTGTTCGTCGGCAAGGCGCCTGCTTCATTGATCACGTTGGTCAATATGTTGGTACCGAAAGACGGGAGGCCTTCACCCGTAATAGGATGTTTTCTGAGTCCCTGAACAAAGGCCTTGTTTGCCTCCTTGAATTTTTCCACATCCTTGGGAGATCTCGTCGGCATTCCGGCATCGTCCAGCACGATGACCTTGACCCCTTTGGCTCCCATCACAGCGCCGACGCCCCCGCGACCGGCATGCCGGGTCGGCCGCAGTTCCGGGTCCGTAAACGCCACAGAAGCCGCGCTCATCTTCATCTCTCCGGCCTGTCCGATGGAGACAAAGGCGACGTCCTCGCCGTATTCGACTTTCATTTTATCGATCAGGGCGTAATTACCCAGCATCTTCAGGCTGTTGTCGGCAATGATATCTACCCCTTCCTTGTTGATAACCACCTTGTACAGCGTGTCGTCGGCAGGTTTTCCCTCCAGAACGATGGCCGCGTAACCCAGTCTCGCAATGACCTGGGCGCCCTGTCCGCCGGAGTTGGCCTCCTTGATCCCGCCGGTAAGCGGACTCTTGCACCCCACGGAAACACGCCCGGATTGAGCGGCCTGGCTGCCGCTGAGTATGCCCGGCGCGATCACCAGCTTGTTTTCTTTTCCAAGCGGGTGGCACAGCGGCGGCACTTCTTTTGCCACAATCGCCGATGTCATGCCGCGACCGCCCAAGCCGGCATACTGGCCGATGGGTTCCTCACTGGCTTTGGGAGCCCCCTCAGGGCCCATGTTGATTCTTAGGATTTTATCCATAGTAACCTCCCTTGACAGTTGAAAGACAATAGATATCATCCGCTTATTGAATTTCCAGACCAATTGCGGAATAATAAGCATTCAATATGTAATTTATCGTAATTTCAAGTAATGTCAAGCAAAACAAAAGCTGACACCTGCTGCATTTCATAATCGACTGAAATGCATTACCATTTTGAAACACCCTCGACTTCGTTGGCCGTCCGGCTTATCACGATGCTTTTCTTCCACCGGCAACCCTGTTAAACAGAATCTCCTTAAACAACTATTTTACGTTAAAAAAAGTATCAAGGTCTGTTGCGACCATATTTTTCGTGACTCGACACCCATTCCCCCGGCACGATGAAGATCGACCTTCGTTCGGCGCTCGATAAATTCGCGCCGTCTCGAAGCAGCTTCCCTGCTGTAGTCGTTGTCGATGCCCCTTGAAGATATCACTCGTTTGAAAAAAGGTCAAAATTGTGTTAATCATTTGATATCTCAGTTTAACCAATCTGTGTGCTCGCGGCAAGTTATATTATTGAACCTGTAATCGCATTAATTCTATCCTAAACGATGTTATTACATTTCATGACAGTCGCTACAGAAAATAAAAGATGATAAATTTCCTGACCATCGGAATCATATTAGGTTTATCCGCAGGTTTTGCCCCAGGTCCACTTTTAACCCTTGTAATTTCTGAAACGCTTCAGCATGATATTCAATCTGGTGTTAAAGTTGCTCTCGCCCCAATTATCACAGATTTGCCAATCATCATTTTAACTTTATTCATCTTGGCAAAGTTATCCCATTTCCATAGTATTCTGGGGATAATTTCAATAATTGGTGGTTTCTTTATTTTATCTATAGGCTACGCAAGTATACGTACGAAAGGGGTTGAGCTGAAGCTTCAAAAGACAAAGCCAAAATCATTAACAAAAGGAATATTGGCAAATGCTTTGAACCCTCATCCTTACTTATTTTGGTTTAGTGTCGGTGCGCCAATTATGATCAAGGCAATGGGACAAAACATTATTGCACCTTTGGCTTTCATTGGTAGTTTTTATGCTTTCCTGGTGGGTTCAAAAATTTTACTAGCGATATTGGTTGGCAAATCAAAATCCTTTTTGACGGGCAATCTATACATATACACCATGCGCTTTCTTGGCATGGTGTTATGTGTTTTAGCATTTGTTCTTTTTTATGACGGCTTAAAACTTTTGAAAATAATATGAGGTAAGTGATGTCAGTTTTTCAAAAAGAACGCTTTTATCCTTTCCACCACATATGCCATCTGGTCGTCTGAAAGTTCGGGATAAATGGGAAGGGCCAGGGTATGCAGGGCGGCATGCTCGGCCGCCGGGAAATCGCCTGTTTTGTAACCCAAATCAGAAAAGCACTCTTGGAGGTGCAGGGGTACCGGATAGTATACTTCCGTGCCGATGCCGGCGTCGCTCAAAAACCGGCGAAGGTCGTCTCTTTTTTCCTTTACGCGGATCACAAACTGGTTGTAGATGTGGCGGGTTTCTTTTTCAACGGGGAGCTGAACCCTATCCGTAAGACCGGCGGCCTCGAACAGGCTTCGATAATGTCTGGCATTTTCCCGGCGCGCGTTGGTCCATCGGTCGAGGTATTTCAATTTGACGGAGACCACGGCCGCCTGGAAGGCATCCAGTCTGAAATTTCCGCCGACGAGTTGATGATAGTATTTGGGATGGGAGCCATGCACCCGGAGTTTGAGCAATTTGGCATGGAATTCATCCGAATTTGTGGTCACCATGCCGCCGTCTCCGAAAGCACCCAGGTTCTTGGACGGAAAAAATGAAAAACACCCAAAATCGCCCATGGCCCCTGCCCGCTTTCCGTTGTACTCCGCGCCGATGGCCTGGGCCGCATCTTCGATGACCATAAGACCATGCTTTTCACAAACTTCCAAAATCGGCGCCATATCGGCGCACTGTCCGTACAGATGAACCGGGATCACGGCTTTGAGTTTCGAAAGCTCCGATTGAGTCATTGATTGTGTGGTGCTTTCAAGAAGATCGGGTGAGATATTGTAGGTATGCGGGTCGATATCGACAAATACCGGCCGGGCGCCGCACCGGGCCACGCTTCCGGCGGTGGCGAAAAAAGTATACGGAGAAGTAATCACCGTATCCTGATAACCGATATCCGCAGCCATCAGGGAAATCAAAAGCGCGTCCGTCCCTGATGAAACGCCCACGGCATGGGTTGAAGAACAGTATTCGGCAATCTTTTCTTCAAGCGCCTTTACCTTAGGCCCCAGGATAAAATACTGGCTTTCAAAAACCTCCTGGGCAGTTTCGAGGATGTCTTCCTTGATGGTTTTATACTGCTGTTTCAAATCGAGCAGGGGAACTTGCATAGGGCATACTCTCTTTCTCTTAGCGCTAGGATTTATAAACACACCTGTTGTTGATAAGCCGTAGTCCTGAAGTTTAACTTTTGAAGTGAGCTAAAGTGAGCTAAAGTATGAAATGATCTAAAGTAAAAAAACAAGGTCGCCCGTGCAACGCGTTGCTCAGCTGATTTTATATAATTGATGGAATTCCTCAATCCCGTCAAGGCGGGACTCACTTTAGTCACTTTAGCTCACTTTAGCTCACTTTTTACTTCAGAACGCCTTCATCTCTTCTTTCGTCGTTTTTTATTGTATCCGTTTCGATACCCGTTACAATTTCCGTTGCTGTTTGCGGAAGATTCGACGGGACGGCACTCTGTTTCGGCGGCATGGTATCCGACAAGGCGATCCACCTCCTGGATCAACGATGCGCCGGCTTTGACTCTGATGCTGTCCGGCAAAGCGATAATCGTCTCTGTTTTTTCAGTATTGCGCAAATGAATAAAGGCCGCACACGGACCCGGATGTCTTTTGATCACGTTACTCAGTTCTTCGAGCAGGGTTCTTTCGGTACGGGCGACATCCAGTTTGAAATGGATGCTGGTGGTCCAGGTTTCTTCGGCCTTATCGATGTCGATGATGCTGTCCGCCAATAGCTTTACGGAGTTTTCGTCTTTTTGAAGGAATCCTCGAACCAGGATGGCGTTGTCGCCCGTCAAAAGATCATACATGTTGGCATACAAAGAGGAAAAAACGGTAATTTCGACAGTGCCCAGAAGATCCTCCAGGGTCACGAAGGCCATCAAATCCCCTTTCTTGGTTTTGATGGTTTTGACGTTTCGGATCATGCCGCCGATGGTGACGGCTTCGCCGTCGTTTCGCTCCTTGACCGTTGCGGAATTCGTGTTGGTGAACTTATCGAGAAGATCTTCATACCGGCTCAGGGGATGGCCGGTGATATAAAATCCCAATGATTCCTTTTCAAGGGCCAGAAGCTCTTTCTCATCCCACTCGTCCATTTCTGGCAAGGACGGCAAATTGATCGCCTTTTGCTCTTCCGTGAGGTTGAACAGCCCCATCTGCGGATCGGTTCTCTCCTTCTGAACCCGCTGACCGTAATCGACACAATCTTCCAAAGCCGCCATCATTTGCGAGCGATGATTTCCCGTGCCGTCAAAAGCACCGCATTTGATCAGGCTTTCAATCACGCGCTTGTTGACCTTTTTCAAGTCGACCTTCTCGCAGAATTCAAACAAGGATGAAAAATTTCCGTCGCTCCGAGCCTCGACAATCGATTCTATGGCACCTTCTCCCACGTTTTTCACGGCGGCCAGCCCGAACCGGATTTTGGACCCGGCAACGGTAAATACCTTTTCGCTCTCATTGATGTCCGGTGGCAGGACTTCGATGCCGTGGCTGCGGCATTCGGCAATATATTTGACCACCCCGTCGGTTGAATGCATTTCACTGGTCAGCAGCGAAGCCATAAATTCCACGGGGAAATGGGCTTTGAGATAAGCGGTCTGGTAGGCGATCAATGCATAGGCCGCACTGTGGGATTTGTTGAATCCGTATCCCCCGAATTTTTCCATGAGATTGAATATCATTTCGGCTTTTTCCGAAGGGATATGGTTTTTTGCGGCCCCCTGCATAAACCGTTCCCGGTGCATGGCCATGATCTTGGGGATTTTTTTCCCCATGGCCTTTCTCAAATCGTCGGCTTCGGCCATGGAGTAGTTGGCCAGGACGCTGGCAATCTTCATGACCTGCTCCTGGTAAACGATGACCCCGAATGTCTCTTTCAAAATCGGTTCGAGCTGCGGAACCAGGTATTCGACGGCTTTTTTGCCGTGCTTCCGGTCGACAAAATCATCCACCATTCCACTTTCCAGGGGGCCCGGGCGATACAGGGCCACAAGGGCAATGATTTCATCGAAGGATTCGGGCCTGAGTCTGACCATCAAATCCTTCATGCCCGAGCTTTCCAGTTGAAATACGCCGGTGGTTTCACCGGATGCCAGAAGACAATACGTTGACGCATCCTTAAAATCGAGGTTAGAAAAGTCCGGGGGCTCGGCCTTCTGGGCGGCAATGAGAGAACGGGTGTTTTCAATGACCGTTAAATTGCGAAGCCCCAAAAAATCGAACTTGACCAGCCCGATTTTCTCGACACATTTCATATCGAACTGGGTCACGACCTCGCCCTTTTTACCTTTGTAAAGGGGCATGTATTCCACCAGCGGCTTGTCCGCAATGACCACGCCGGCGGCATGGGTGGAGGCATGACGGGGAAGCCCTTCCAGTACGCGGCAGATTCGGATCAGATCGTCGACTTCGGGCTTTTTCCGGGCCAGCTCCTTGAGCCTCGGCTCCCGCTCGAGGGCATCATCGAGCCGGATGTTCAAGACATCCGGCACCATCTTGGCGATGGCATCCACTTCGTGCAAAGGAATATCCAGCGCCCGGCCCACATCGCGAATGACGGCACGGGTTTTAAGTTTCCCGAAGGTGATGATCTGGGCCACATAATCGCCGCCGCCGTATTTTTCAACCACGTACTTGAAAACGTCTTCCCTGCCGTTGATGCAAAAGTCGACATCGATATCCGGCATGCTTTTCCGCGCGGGATTGAGAAACCGTTCAAAAATAAGACCGTGCTCGATGGGATCCAGATCGGTGATCCCCAGGGAATAGGCCACAAGGCTGCCGGCGGCCGACCCTCTCCCGGGCCCGACGGGAATGTGGTTTTTCTTGGCATACTGGATAAAATCGGCGACGATGAGAAAATAGCCGGAAAACCCCATGTTCTTGATGACATCGATTTCATTTTCGATGCGGTGGATATATATTTTCTCGTCGGTATCGGGGTGTTTTGCTTTGATGCCCTTCAATATGGTTTTGAATCCGTTTCGAACCTGCTGCTCGAAAATGTCATCGACGGTATGATCCAATGCCGCATCGAATTTGGGAAAGTGATAGGATTTAAAATCGAATTCCAGGTGGCAGCGTTCGGCGATGTTTACGGTGTTTTCAAGGGCGCCGGGATAATCCTTGAAGGCGTCGTACATCTCGGATTTTGTTTTAAAATACAGCTGATCGGTTCTGAACTGAAGCCGGTCCGTGTCATGCACCGTCTTTCCGGTCTGAACGCACAGTAATACGTCATGGGCGTGAACATCCTCTTTGACCAGGTAGTGGCAGTCATTGGAAGCCACCAGGGGGATGGACAGCCTTTGGCTCATATCTAAAAGCGCCCGGTTGACCGATTCCTGTATGTCGATGCCGTTGTTCTGAACTTCCAGAAAAAAGTTTCCCTTGCCGAAAATATCAAGATAAGCTTTCGCTGCCGCGTCGGCCAGATCGATCCGGTTCTTTTGAATCAGCCGGGGAATCTCGCCGTGAAGACATGCCGTCAGGCCGATGAGTCCCTTGGAGTGCTGTTTCAGAAGATCTTTGTCGATGCGCGGTTTGTAGTAAAATCCATGGAGCTGGGCAATGGTCGCCAGCTTGCATAAATTTCGATACCCCTCCATGTTTTCGGCCAGAAGGATAATATGCGAAAGGTCGCCTTTATCAAGGGGCGTTTTATCGGTATGCCGTCGCGGCGATAGATAGCACTCGCAGCCGATGATCGGCTTTATACCGGCTTTTTTGGCTTTTTCATAAAACGTCAACGCACCGAACATGGTTCCATGATCGGTAACGGCCACGGCATCCATGTCAAAATCGGCGACGCGCTTGAGCAGCGGATCGATCCGGATGGCACCGTCCAAAAGACTGTATTGGGTGTGGACATGAAGGTGTACGAACCGGGATGCTGTCTGGGTCATTTTATGCGTTTTTATGGTTTCGGATGTTAGATCAAATCTTAACCCGGATGTTTCACGTTCCCGAGACGTTCATTTGCAAGGCATTCAAGGGCGCAGTCGTAGTAGACTACTACAAGCCTTTGATAACGCAGCAAATGGGCGTCTCGGGAACGTGAAACATTCGGGTTAGTCGAGACGATAATTAGGTGCTTCTTTGGTGATAATCACGTCATGGACATGGCTTTCACGCATGCCGGCCGCACTAATGATGATAAAACGGGCTTTTTCCCGGAGCTCATCCAGCGTACGGCACCCCACATATCCCATGCCCGCCTTTAGTCCTCCGATAAGCTGAAAAATATTGTCCGACATCCTGCCCCTGTAAGGCACGCGTCCGACAATTCCTTCGGGAACCATCTTGTCGCCGGGGAGATCTTCGCCCTGGTAGTACCGGTCCTTGCTTCCTTGCTGCATGGCCTCAATGGACCCCATTCCCCGATAGGCTTTGTAGCTGCGGCCTTGGTAGATGACCAGTTCTCCCGGGCTTTCTTCGGTTCCGGCAAAAAGGCTCCCGATCATCACCACATGGGCGCCCGCGCCGATGGCTTTGGTGACATCACCGGAAAATTTAATGCCGCCGTCGGCAATGAGCGGTATGCCGGTTCTAAGGGCAACGGGACGGCAATTCATGATGGCCGTGATTTGCGGCATCCCCACACCGGCAACGATGCGCGTCGTACAGATGGATCCGGGTCCGATGCCGATTTTAACGGCATCCACCCCGGCGCCAATCAGCGCCTGGGCGCCCTCGGCCGTTCCCACATTCCCAGCAATCAGCTCGATGCCTTTAAAATTGCCCTTCAAGGTTTTGACGGCTTCGATGACGTTCTTTGAATGTCCGTGGGACGTATCGATTAAAATAACATCGGCGCCCGCCCGCAACAGGTCTTCGGTGCGCTCTTCCATATCCGGTCCCACGCCCACGGCCGCCCCTACCCTGAGCCTTCCCAGGGCGTCTTTGCAGGCATTGGGAAATTTTTTAATCTTTTCGATATCCTTTATGGTGATCATGCCGATGAGGCGATCTTTATCGTCCACCACCAGTAGTTTTTCGATCCGGTGTTGGTGGAGCAGCCGCTTGGAATCTTCCAGGGTAATTCCTTCTGAAACCGTCACCAGATGATCTTTTGTCATCACATCGGATATCTTTTTTTCCAGGTCTGTTTCAAATCTCAAGTCCCTGTTCGTCACGATGCCGACCAATTTATCGCCTTTGGTCACGGGAACCCCTGAGATACGGTACTTTGTCATCAATGCCAGCACTTCATGGACCACCTGATCCGGGTGAATCGTCACCGGATCCACAATCATGCCGCTTTCGGACTTTTTAACCTGGTCAACCTCGATAGCCTGATTCTGGATGCTTAAATTTCGATGAATAAATCCGATACCGCCTTCGCGGGCCATACTGATAGCGGTTCGAGATTCTGTTACGGTATCCATTGCCGCACTGACAAGGGGAATGCTCAATGTAATATTTTTCGTTAAAGCGCATCGGGTATCCACATCACGCGGCAACACGTCCGAATAACCGGGCAGCAACAAAACATCGTCAAAAGAAAACGCCGCTTCAGGCGGTATATTCTCCATGAGATCCTCCATTTATCCTGCTTTTCAAATTCTTAAACTTTGTTTGATAACAAATCGGTTGGTCTTTTGCAATCTTTATTCGGAAAATCTGAATCGTTGTCTTGACATCGTTCCGAAACCCGTAATAAATATATTGTCTTATGATTTTCAAGATAAACCCCATAAATCCCCAGGAACGACTGTTATTAAAGGTGGTTGACATCCTTAAAAGAGGCGGCATCATCGCCTATCCCACCGATACATTTTACGGAATCGGCTGCGATATCATGAACAAAAAGGCCATTGAAAAAATTTACCTGTTAAAACAACGCAAGAAGACCAAACCCTTTAGTTTTATCTGTTCGGACCTTAAAAATATCAGCGATTACGCCAAAGTATCCAACTACAGCTATAAAACCATGAAGCGACTTCTGCCCGGTCCGTATACGTTTGTGCTGGAAGGGTCGAAAATGGTGCCGAAAATCATGCTGACCAATCGAAAGACAGCCGGGATCCGCGTCCCGGATAATACGATTTGTCTTTCCCTGGTAAAAGCTTTGGGGAACCCGATTATAACGACCAGCGCTGCGAAGCCTGACGGCACAACTTTGTATGATCCGTCTCTAATTCACGATTTTTTCCAAGGTAGATTGGATGTGGTGATCGACGGGGGACCTGTCTCCGGATATCCGTCAAGCGTCATCTCGCTCATCGACGATTTCCCGGAAATCATCCGGAAAGGCCTGGGGGACGTGAGTATTTTTGAATAATTTTTTTTGAACGCATTCATTTAGAAGCCTTCTCAAAATTAGGATTTTCGGTCGAGATCAAGGCGAGGCCGAGGATCAACCCGCAGGCATAATCAAGTATGTCGAGGACTTGAGACGAAGACTCAACGCAGATATCGGCCGAAAAGACTTTTTTGAGATGGCTTCTAATCCGGTATGTAGATGTAGTCGGCAGATAGTTTGGAATCCAAAAAATGATTGAACAGCTCTCGGGCCGATGAATCGGTTAATAATTTCAGAATGGAAAATTTTTTCTCTTTCGCATAAACCGTAGAAATCTTCCCTTTGATCCCGCCGAGGCGGCCCGCCCATTCAATGGCATCTTCCAAATTCCCCAGGCGGTCTACCAGTCCGAGCTTTTTCGACTCCTGTCCGGTAAAGATGCGGCCATCGGCCAGCGACTCTACTTTTTTCCTGTCCATTTTCCGTCCGTCAATGACGGCCTGAATAAATTGCTGATGGATCTTATCGGCGAAATCCGTTAATATTTTTCTTTCTTCGGGTTTCATCTTTCGAACCGGGGAACCGATGTCCTTGTACTTGCCGCTTTTGATAACGATGGGGACCAGTCCGATCTTGTGAAGCAGATCCTGGTAATTCGTAAACCCCATGATCACCCCGATGCTGCCGGTTATGGTGCCGGGATTGGCGACAATTCCATTTGCCCCGGCAGCGATATAATATCCCCCGGATGCGGCAATGGTTCCCATTGACGCCACCACTTTTTTTACGGCGGATGTCCGTCTGATCTCCCTGAAAATCTCCTGGGACGGACCGACGGCGCCTCCCGGGGAATTGATGCGAACAACGATGGCTTTAATGGACTTGTCTTCACGGAAACGCTTGAGTTGATTCAGCACGGTTTTGGATTCCGTGATGATGCCGTTGACCTCGATCACCCCGACTTTTTCTCCGAAGTCGAAATCACTTTCTCTGGTACCGAGGGTAAAAAGAAAGGTCATGACGACCAGGGCCGTTGCGACCACAGCGGTAAAAACCAGGATAAAAAATAGATATGGATGCCTGCGTGTAAACATAAATCTTTAAGTCCGAACATCGGGCATAGAAGCTGTTTCAAAATTAGGATTTTCGGTCGAGATCAAGGCGAGGCCGAGGATCAACGCGCAGGCATACTCAAGTATGTCGAGGACTTGATACGAGGTCTCAACGCAGATATCGGCCGAAAGACCTTTTTTGAAATGCTTCTATTCTTCGTCCAGTTTCCCTTGAAGGTTCTCCCGCAAAATTTCTCCAAAGGTCGACGTCGTACTGCCGGCGTTATTAACATATTCGCTCAACAGGCTCTGTTCACTTTCGATCTCGAGCCGTTTGATCGACAGGCCGATTCTCCTTTCCTGGCTGTTGATATTCATGACCTTGGCGGTAATGACATCGCCGATATTGAATTTCCCGACAGGGGTCTTTATTTTCTCCTTGCTGATTTCGGATACATGCACGAGGCCTTCTATCCCTTCCTCGATTTCGACAAATACACCGAAATCGGTGAGATTGGTTACCGTACCGGTAATTTCTTTTCCGACATCATACCGTTCGGCCACTGTTTCCCAGGGGTCGTCATGTAATTGCTTGATCCCCAGCGAAAACCTTTCCTGATCTTTTTCGATATCCAATACGATGGCCTGTACCACATCGCCTTTTTTATACAATTCCGACGGATGTTTAATCCGCTTTATCCAGGAAATGTCGGAAATATGCACCAGCCCGTCAATGCCTTCGCCGATGCCGATAAAAAGGCCGAAATCCGTAATATTTTTAATTTTACCTTCGATGGTTGTGCCCACAGGATATTTTTCACTGATAATATCCCACGGGTTGGGAACGACCTGTTTCATCCCCAAAGATATTCGCCGGTTATCGGGCTTGATATCCAGCACCACCGTTTCGACCACATCCCCCACGGAAACGATCTTGGAGGGATGGCGAACCTTTCGCGTCCAAGACATTTCAGAAACGTGAATCAGCCCCTCGATGCCTTCTTCAAGCTCAACAAATGCCCCGTAATCCGTTAAGCTGACAACTTTTCCGTTTACTCGGGAGCCGATGGGATATTTTTCTGCGGCAGTCAGCCAGGGATCTTCGGTGAGTTGTTTCATTCCCAGCGAAACCCTCTCCCTTTCGATATCAAGGCTTAGAATTTTCACCTGTATTTTATCACCCACAGAAAAAAGCTCCGACGGGTGTTTCACTCTGCCCCATGAAATGTCCGTGATATGAAGCAGGCCATCGACACCGCCCAGGTCCACAAAAACCCCGTATTCCGTGATGTTCTTTACGATACCGTCGACAACTTTTCCGTCTTCAATGGTCGCCAGGGTCGACGCCCGCTTGGAGTCCCGTTCATCCTCGAGGATCGCCCGCCGCGATAACACGATATTACTTCGTTTTCGATTATATTTGAGGATCTTGAAAGTGTATGTCTTCCCAACCATTTCATCCAGGTTGCGAATCGGACGCAAGTCCGCCTGTGAACCCGGTAGAAATGCCTGAACACCGATATCTACTGAAAAACCGCCTTTGACGCGGTTGACAATAACGCCGTCCACGGTTTGATCTTCGTCGTAAGCTTTTTTAATATCTTCCCAGACTTTTACTTTGGCGGCTTTTTCCTTTGATAGGACCACACGTTCTTCTTCATCATCCCACCATTCCACCATTACATCAACCGTATCGCCTACATTGGCAACCAACTGTCCGGATTCATCCTGAAATTCCTGCATTCTTATCTGCCCTTCCGATTTGTACCCGATGTCCACAAGGACATAATCCTTGTCCATGGAAATGATTCTTCCGGTTACGACTTCTCCTTCATCGAAACGCTTGAAGCTCTCTTCGTACATATCCATCATGCTGTCCATGGTTTCACCCGGCTGGCCGGTAGACTTGGCACCTTCGCTTGCAGCGGAACTTTTCTGAGAAGCATCGGTTGCTTCCGGATCTTTTTCAGATTTTTCCGATGAACCCCGAACTTCTTTCGAATCCTCGATCGGTTCTTGCACATCCGCCTGAGGTGTTGCTTTCTCAGACGCTTCTGTTTCCATCGCTTCTTGGTCCTTCATGCCTTCCGCATCCGACCGTTCTTCGGATGTCTCTTCCGTTGAATTTTTGTTTAAATTGTTTGTTTCAAGATTTTCCATTAAATACAATACCCCCTAACCGCATTTTATTTTCGAGACCGGAATAAAGCCTCGTTTTGCTGATGCCTGTCCGGGGACCTTTGCAAAACGCCCCTTTTTGTCCAATTCCTGCGCCAGGCTCAAATTTCAATCATAAAAATACTCAATGTATTCATTCAGTTAAAATTCTCACCTTCCATGAACTTGAACAAAAACGAGCATGATTTACAGGTCTCTTCAGCACAGCATAAATGTTATAGCTATCAGAGTCATTTCCAAAAAACAATGATTATTTTTAATAAATTGTTCGGAGCCGATCAGCGTATTTGCGGAAGGAATGATGGAACGTCGGCAAAACGAAAGGATGAAGTTTTCTAATCAGGTCAGCGCATTGACGGCGGAAACCATTCTGTCGACAACATCTTCGATGGTGAGATCCGTTGAATCGATTCGGACCGCATCCTTCGCCGGTTTCAAGGGCGCCAAGTCCCGGGTGCTGTCATTGGTATCTCTGCGCCGCATATCCGTTTCCACCACTTCCAATGATTGAGGCGTTGTCGATGACAGCTCCTTGAATCGTCTTTTTGCCCGGGTTTGTAGGGATGCATCCAGGAAAAATTTCAAATCCGCGTCCGGGAATACCACGGTTCCCATGTCGCGACCCTCGAACACGACATTCTTGTCCCGACCCAAATCCCGTTGCAAATTCAGAAGATAATCTCTCACGACCTGTTTTGCGGAAACCGCCGAAGCCACCATGGATATTTCAGGGGTTCGAATTCGATCGGTAATATCCGATCCATTCAAAAAAAGACGCAATCCTTTTTCACCCGGCACAAATTTCAATTTCAGCGTATTAAACAACCTGAAAAGTCCCTCATCGTCATCGGGATTCAGACCCGAGGATAGGGTCGCCAGCGCCACCCCCCGGTAAAGGGCGCCGGTATCGATATACCGGTATCCGAGGCGATCGGCCAGCATCCGGCTGACCGTAGTCTTGCCGGCTCCCGAAGGACCGTCTATGGTGATAAGCAATCGTTTCACGCCATGATCTTCTCAAGGGCCTGTAAAAACCGGACATTTTCTTCACGAAGCCCCACATTGACCCGAATATAGCTGGGGTACCCGTATGATTTCATGGATCTGACAATCACCCCTTGCCGCAGCATATTTTCATATATGTCGTCGGCGTCTTTGCGGACATCGATCAGGAAAAAATTGCTCTGGGTCGGGAAATATTTTATCCCCCGGCGATCAAGGGCATCATACAGAAAATCAAGGCCTTCATGGATCAGGGAAACAACTTTTTCAATGAACCCTTTATCTTCAAGTGCCGCGCATGCGCCCGCCTGGGCCAGTGAATTGGCGTTGAACGGAAGCCTGATTCTGTTTAAAATATCTGCAATTGCCGCCGGCATGATCCCATAACCGATGCGAAGCCCGGCCAACCCATAGACTTTCGAAAAGGTTCGAAGGATGACCAGCGGCGTTTTATTGTCCATGTATTCGTAACCGACGGCGCAGTTTTGATCCCTTACAAATTCGATATACGCCTCGTCCATCACCACAATGATGTCTTCGGGAATCTCCTTTATAAAAGCATCAAAATCATTGTTGGTGATAATGGTTCCCGTCGGGTTATTGGGGTTGCATAGAAAAATGATTCGTGTCTTGGGCGTTATCCGTTCCAGGATGAGGTCAAGATCGATGGATAGAGATGTCAAGGGAGCAAATACGGGAACTGCACCGGCCCCGCGAGCCATAATGTCATACATGAGAAACGAAGGGTTCGGCAATACAGCTTCATCACCGGGTTGAAGGAAGGCAAAGGCCAGCATGCCGATAATCTCGTCGCTGCCGTTGCCCAAAACGATGTGCCGGGGAGATACGCCAATGTGATCCGAAATCTTTCGAATAAGATCATGCCCGCTGCCGTCCGGATATCGATTCAGCCGGAGCATCGCGTTTTTGATGGCTTCGATCGCCATCGGCGACGGCCCTAAAGGATTTTCATTGGAGGCGAGCTTGATGGAATCGGCAATGCCGTATTCTCTCTCGAGTTCTTCCAAGGGTTTCCCGGGCGAATACGGTGTGATGGATAATATATAATCCGGAACAGGTATCTTCATTTGAATGCTACTTTGACTGCGCGGCCTTTTGGCCTGCGTCGAGGGCCGCCATATTGATCGGGATAAGCTTTTCTCTCGAGGCAAACTGCTCCTTTACACATTGCCGCATACACTCGAAGTCGACAATTTTACTGCGGGCGACAAAAGCGCCAAGCGCCACGATATTAGCGACTTTGGTGCTCCCCAGGTCCATTGCAATGTCGTTTGCCGGCACCAACAGTTCGTGGATATCGCTGCGGCCCGAGGTTACGGGAATGAGCGAGCTGTTGATGACCACAACCCCCTGCGGCTTGATAACCGGTGCAAATTTTTCCAAAGAAGGACGATTCATGGCAACAAGATGCATGGGATTTTTTATAATCGGCGAACCAATGGGCTTGTCGCTGATCACCACCAGGCAGTAGGCGGTACCGCCTCTCATCTCCGGACCATATGACGGCACCCAAGCCACTTCGGAACCTTCCTCCATTGCGGTGTGAGCAAGAATATTCCCGATTAGCAGAATACCCTGCCCGCCAAAACCGGCAAACATGACTTCACGTTGCATCCCATCCTCCTAAAATTGATTCGCTTCGCTCATTATTGGAATGATGGAATAATGGAAGATTGGAATATTGGGTTTAAATGTATTTTTTCGTTTTTTATAAAAAGACTTTTTCCGCTTTAAGATCCAGCATTCCATTATTCCAACACTCCACCATTCCAGGCGGCAGAAAAAAACATCTATTAAACAACTAAATTTTTCAATGAGATATAGAAATACCGAGACATCTCTTTAATCCGGCAATTTAAATTCGCCCAACGGGTAATAGGGCAGCATATTTTCTTCGGCCCACTGAATCGCCTCCACCGGTGTCTTTCCCCAGTTGGTTGGGCAGGTGCTCACGAACTCCACCAGACTAAAACAGCGGCCGTCCATCTGATACTGAAATGCTTTTTTAATCGCTTTTTTGGCTCTAACGATATATTTCGGTTTCAGCACGGTCTGCCGTGTAATATAGGCCGGTGTTTGAAGGGCTGAAAGCAATTCGGCGATCTTGACGGGCATGCCGACGTCCTGAACATTTCGTCCCCCGGGAGAGGTGGTGGTCCGTTGGCCCGGCAATGTCGTCGGCGCCATCTGCCCGCCGGTCATGCCGTAGACCGTGTTGTTTACAAATATTGTGGTAAACTTTTCTCCCCTGTTGGCGGCGTGGATGATTTCTGCCATTCCGATACTTGCCAGGTCGCCGTCTCCCTGATAGGTAAAGACCATCAGGTCCGGACGAACCCTTTTGATGCCGGTGGCCATGGCCGGTGCGCGACCGTGGGCCGCCTCCTGAAAATCGAACGTAAAGTAATTATAGGCCAAAACAGCACAGCCCACAGGGGCAATGCCGACAGTCCGTCCCCGAATCCCCAGCTCATCGATAACTTCCGCCAACAATCGATGAATCACCCCGTGGGTACAGCCGGGGCAGTAATGGGTCGGCTGATCGGCCAGCGCCTCGGGTTTTCGGTATGTTTTTGCCATGATATTATCTCCTTAAAAATTTAACATCGGTTGAGCAGTTTAAAAATGTCATTTTGTTTTGACGAAAGATTTAACCGCATCAACAACTTCTTCCGGAGTGGGAATCTCTCCGCCTGCTTTCCCATGCCAGTAAACAGGGCGTTTCCCCTGAACGCTTCTTTCGACATCTTCGACCATTTGTCCCATGCTCAGTTCGAAACTGATGACCGCCTCGCAGCCGTCTTTTGAGGCTGCCTGTCTGATCGGCTGTACCGGAAAAGGAAAAAGCGTTTGGGGCCGGATCATGGCCGTTTCAAAGCCTTCGGCCTTCATATTGTCGATGGCGGTTTTGCATACCCGGCTCATGGTGCCGTAGCTAACGATCAGCGCCTGAAAATCCGAATCGATGTTGTACGTCTCATATCGAACCTCTTCCTGCTTCATGCGATCGTACTTGGCTTTTAAAGCCAAATTGTGTTCCTCAAGCTGCACGGCATCCAAAAACAAAGACTTCACCAGGTTGCGAGCGTTGCGTTTACGGGTATCCATGCCGTTGGTGGCCCAGTCGTCCTTGTTGGTCGGCTTGGATATCAGACGATCCGAAAATTCAACGGGTTCCATCATCTGACCGATCAACCCGTCCCCTAAAATCATGACCGGGTTCCGGTATTTTTCCGCCAAAGGAAACGCCGCCATGACCATTTCCACAGCTTCCTGAACGCTGGCCGGCGCCATCACCAGCAAATGATAATCGCCGTGCCCGCCGCCTTTGGTGGCCTGAAAATAATCCGCCTGGGACGGCAGAATGCCGCCCAACCCCGGACCGCCGCGGACGATATTGACAAAAACCACCGGCAGCTCGGCAGCCGAGATATAGCTGATGGCTTCGCTCATCAGGCTGATGCCGGGGCTTGACGATGTGGTAAAAACCCTTTCCCCGCAACCGGCTGCGCCGAAGAGCATGTACCCCACAGCCACTTCGCTTTCACCCTGCAAAAACACCCCGCCGACCTCCGGCATCCGTCGAGACAGGTACTCGGCAACCTCGGATTGGGGGGTAATGGGATAAGCAAAATAGTTGAGGCATCCGGCCCGGATTGCCGCCTCGCCGATGGCTTCATTTCCTTTCATTAATATTTTGCCCATATGTTTCCTCCGGTTAACTTTCCTCTTTTGTTTCTTCTTCGATTTTGGTGATGGTGATTGCCACATCAGGGCACATGATGCAGCAGGTTGAACAATAAATACAGTCTTCGGGGCGCGCCCGATACACAGGGAAATAGCCCATGGCGTTCACTTCTTCGGACAGTTCCAGTACGTTTTTTGGGCAGACGGCCACACATAGCCCGCATCCTTTGCATCGATCTTTATCGACAGTATGTTGATAGGACATATACTAAGCTCCTCTTAAATAATTGAAAATTTATCTGTTCAATGCGACGGCCTTTTTCCAGGGCGGTACCAGCTGTCTTTCTATTGGCAGCACCGGACAGGAAAAACGCGAAAGATCCAATTCGGACAACAGTTCCACCGGGGCGGTGACAAAGTTGAGCGCCAGCCGGCTTTTTTCGGACAAGGCTTTCACGAAATCATAACCATTGTAAATATCATCCGATGACGTTTCATCGATCAGGTTGGCATTGCCGATAATACCGTTGATGGTCATCTTAGACGCCTTTTCAATCTCATCCCGTATTTTCAAACAGTTTTCAATGGTGTCGGTAAACGGCCGGAAGGGATTCACCACCTGCAGCATCCGGACATGTTTTTTACCAAAGGAATCGGCCAGCGCCGCCAGGACGGTCGCGCCGACATCGTTTCCCCCGGCATCGATGATGGTCAATTGGCTCGGCCGCCGAATCAGGCCGGCGATGGCAGGACTCAAAATCGGCAAATCCGCCTGCAGATATTTTTCATCGGGAACCACCACTTCAATTCCCAGATCCGAAAGCGGTTTTCTAGCCTCACGGGTTCTAAAGTAGGGATTGACAAGATCGAGATCTGCAACCTTTACTTCCGAACCCGCACGTCTTTGATTCACGGCAAGGTTTATGGAAACTTCCGTTTTTCCGCTGCCGTAGTTGCCGACAATGATGACGATTCCCGTAACCTGTTCCACGCTATACATTCCGATGGCTGACATTGAACTCAAATTTATGCACCTTCAAACCGTAACCGTGCTTTGTATTTTTATTTTATATCGGTGTCAAGATCTTTTCCGAAACGTGAATATCCTGCGAATCTCCGGTGGCGCCGCCGGCTCAACAGATTCGATGTCGGAAGCGCCTGCCCCTGCCGCGTAAACACCGGCCTAATTTTTTTAAGGTTTCATCGAAAGAACCTCTTACATCGTCGACGGCATTTATGGCACAGATGCCGGAATATACTTGAATTTGTTGATCACAACATGCTGTTTTTCCTGATGCGCTTTTCCTTCAAACAACCAGAAATGGATGTTTACCCAACTCGAAAAGATTTGTTTCAAGACACTTTACTTGGGAAATTTTTCCTGTTAATCTTGATTATTTGTTACCATCCAGATCTCTTCTTTATGTGGCTACATCAAACGTCATTGGAACAGGAAAATCGGATGGTTTATCTATAAGTCATCTCAAAAAAGTCTTTTCGCCCGATATCGGCGTTGAGCCCTCGTATCAAGTCCTCGACATACTTGAGTATGCCTGCGGGTTGATCCTCGGCCTCGTCTTGATCTCGACCGAAAATCCTAATTTTGAGATAGCTTCTAGTAATTTCTAAATTGCTTACAAAATTCAGGTATCGACCCAACTATGGCGCCAGCGTCTTCGAGCAACTCCCATGACATTGAGGTATCGTTCGCCCGGAATCTGAGCTTGTTCGATGCAACCATGATCGGGATCGGCGCAATGATCGGCGCCGGAATTTTCGTACTCACCGGCATCGCCGCCGGCGAAGCCGGTCCTGCCGCCCTCTTGGCCTTTGGCCTCAACGGGCTGGTCACTTTGCTGACGGCCTTATCCTATGCCGAGCTGGCTTCGGTCTATCCAAAATCAGGCGGCGGCTATTCTTTTATTGCCAAGGCATTTCCCGGTCCGGTGGGCTTCGCTTCGGGTTGGATGCTGTGGTTCTGCTACATCATTGCCTGTGCCCTCTATGCTTTAGGCTTCGGGAGCTATTTCTGGGAATTCGTCCACCACAATTTTCCCGGCCTTGCGGATTTTGTTTTCAATCTCGCAGGCCACAAGGTTCCGGTACTGGCGACGACCACGGTTATCGGCGCAATTTTCATTCTCATCAATATGAGAGGCACGGCCTTGACCGGCAGTGTCGAAAATATCATCACCATGGCCAAGATCATCATACTGGCTGTCTTTATCGCCTATGGCGTGAAGCGGATCTTCTCCATCCCCAGCCAGGCATCGGCCAGCTTCACGCCCTTCATGCCAATGGGAGCACACGGCGTCATTATCGCCATGGGTCTGACCTTCATCGCCTTCGAAGGCTATGACCTCATTGCAACCGTTGCCGAGGAGATCAAGGCACCGGAAAAAAATATCCCCAGGGCCACGATGATCTCCCTTGGCGTCACCGTATTCATATACCTTTTGGTTCTGTTGGTCTGTATCGGCGCCATTCAACCGGCAGCCGGCAAGTCCTGGCAGTTTTTGGGCCATTACCAGGAAACGGCCATTTCCAGGGCGGCCCAGAATTTCATGCCTTTATTCGGCGCAATACTCATTACCTTCGGGGCATTGCTCTCCACCTTATCCGCTTTGAACGCAACCATTCTGGCGTCATCGCGGGTGGCCTTTTCCATGAGCCGCGACAAGATGCTGCCGACGTTTTTGAGCACCATCCATTCCAAGCGCCGCACGCCCCATAAGGCCATAGCGGTAACGGGCGGGATCGTTCTGGTGATGGCGGTGCTGTTCCCGATTCAGGTCATCGGTTCCGCCGCCAGCGTCATGTTCCTGCTGACCTTCAGCCTGGTGAACCTTTCGGTCATTGCCCTTAGACGCAAGTTCCCCGAATTGAAAGGGGGATTTCGAACGCCCTTTTACCCCGCAACCCCCATCGTCGCCGTGATCCTCAATATGTTCCTCGCGATCTACCAGTTCAATTTCGATCCCCGGGCCTGCTACATCGCCGTCGTCTGGATTATGGCAGGACTGTTTGTCTATTTTGTCTATTTTGAAAAACTCGCCGCTGCAGACACGCCGAAGGTACTTGAAGTCCAGCAGGCCAAGAGCCCAAGTACCTTTTCATACCGGATTTTGATCCCTCTCCATAACCCCGATCACGTGATGCCGCTGATGAACCTGGCCATACCGCTGGCAAAGGCGAACCAGGGCGAAATCATCGTACTCGGCGTGATCGACGTTCCCATTAACCTGCCGCCCCACGAAGGGATGCGATTCCTCCAGCACAAGATGCCGCTGCTGAGAAAGGCGATCCAGTACGGCAAGGAACAGGGGGTGGCAACCCGTTCGGCGATGCGTATCGCCAACCAGGTGTGGGACGGTATCTTTCATGCCGCCGAAGCAGAAAAGGCATCGCTCATTCTCATGGGCTGGAAAGGATATACCAGCACCCGCGATCGGATCATGGGCGAGGTCGCGGACAAGTTGATCCGCTATGCCCCTTGTGATCTGATCACCGTAAAGCTGACAGGAGACCGCCCCATACGGCGCATCTTGATTCCCACCGCCGGGGGGCCCCATGCAACCCTGGCGGCAGAATATGTGGGGCTGTATCATAAGTTAGGAAATCTCGATGTCACCAGCTGTTACGTGGTACCCCCCAATGCCGGCAGTCGCGACCGGGAACTGGCCCGGGAATGGGTCGAGAAGACCCTACGTCTCACCGATCTTGCAGGAGAGGTCGATATACGCATCTTTGAGGGCAACACCGTTGCCACCACCCTTGTCAAGGCTGCTGCCCAATATGATTTACTGGTGCTGGGCGCGTCACGGGAAGGTCTCTTTTCCAGCGTCCTGTTCGGAGAAATTCCGGAAAAGGTCGCCCGGTATTCAAAGACGCCGGTGATGATCGTCAAGCGCTACGAGGGCGGGGTGAAATCGCTGGTAAAGAAAATTTTGGGATAGCCACTGCTGAGCTTTTAAGTGACGCAGACCTAAGCTGAGCGTTTCAAATTTTTGAAATGGT
>JAJDND010000085.1 GCA_022340885.1 Desulfobacterales bacterium
TCATATCTCTTAACCAGATGACATCTCTAACGTTGTCAGCAAGCAGCCTATAACGCTCTTCACTCTTCCGTAACGCTTCCTCTGCCCTCTTGCGGTCAGTAACATCTCTGAAACTCCATACTCGACCGGTTATTTGGCCATCTCGATTCAAAGGAGTCGAAAACCTTTCAAATACACGACCATCTTTAAATTCCACGAAGTCAAGATGTTCGTCTTCAGATTGATATAACTCCATTAACCTTGAGAAGAAAGCCGATGAGTCTTTCAATTGGTCTGAGATTATTTCGTGAAGCTTGTCCCGTTTCTTGGTTGCCACTACTTCCTTCGGGATATTCCACATTTCGGCAAATCGTGAGTTCTCATAAGAAAAAATTCCATCCCGTTCGCCGACTAAAATGCCATCGGCTGTGGATTCAAGAATGGAATTGAGAAGTCTTTTATTTTCGTTTAGCATTTCCACCACGCGTTCGTGCTTACCTGCGTCTCTCTCTAATTCCTTAACCCTTTGTTTCAATTCTTCATAGGTTAGTTTATCATTCATATGAACATCCTCTTAATGCTAAAAACAAAAAAGATCCATATTTTTGGTATTATAGAATACCCTCTGTGAACCTTTATACATTACATAGACTGCCCCTTAACTTAGCTAAGTTTCATATTACATTGGAAGTAATTATATAAATTATCAAATGGTATCTTGAAAAAATAGCATGGATGGAATCAAAATAGCAAATTGTTAAAACCTGTGATCACTTGCCAGTATCGGCACCAATCACAACAACAATTTATATGCAGATATCATAGTTAGGTGATGTAAAGTCAAGTAAATCCTATTTTTGACCATTGTCAATTCATCTTCATCCAGTGACAAATTATTAGCATTAACGTTCCATTTCTCTTATATTATCGATGATAGATAACTCGACTATAAAATACCCTTTACAATAATCATGGGAATTTTTTGAAGTGATCTGAGTTTTGAAAAGTCTGTTGGCATATAATGATTCGGGGTTATTGTATTTCATATTCAAAATATCACCAACTTGTAATTCTGGGAATACGGGAGAGTCCTTTTTTACAAGAATACATGGCCTATTTGAGGAAGTATTTCGTAATTTGAATTCATAGAATATTCCCTTACCTTTTAAAAAGAACTGCACACTATAAAATTCATCTAAAATGGCTTTTGCTTCAGATCTATGCTTGGCCAAATCAATTACTCTTTGATTTCCTGCTTCACTTAACTCAAACATGTTATGCTTTCCTTATGAATGTTTTAATTTAATAAAATATCACAGCAGGTTAAAATATTATGCTTAATTGGAATGTAATGATAGCTGCAATCAAATATTTGACGAATATATAAAAAAAAGCAATATGTCAATTATTAGGATGAAAAAATATCCAAGGGAGAAAGTTAGAAGCTTGGTTTGAGATTATACGACTAAAATTCAAAAAAAAATATAAGATTTCGAACCGAAATCAAAGTTGTGTTTTCTTGCCAAGATCGCATGCTCAAGCAACTCAACTGAAATTGCATATATCGTATTTCTTACAAAAATGCAAAAAAGGCAAAGCCCAAAAATGAGAATTGCTTTTCTGATATCCGAAAACACAAAGTTTTTGAAATTATACTGATCTTTGATTGCAGATAGTGCGAGTTTTGAATTGAGTATTTCAAAACGTAATTGTAATGATTTTATGGCTTCATTTTATTCAAGTATCATTCAAGTTCGCCCTGTGGCACTTTATGTGCTTTTATCTATTTTGGGCCTTGTTGGAACATCAGGCAACTGCTTGCACTCAACAATGTGTGCTGATGCGATATTTCTCCTTATGTGTCGGCTTTAAAGCATCCTATTACGAGATTACTTAAGGTGCCTTTTAATTGTACCACCTTCAGCTTCTGTCCAGTAGATATATGTCGAATCGACTCCGATTGTGCTTGGTTGAAAGTCATTCGTCTGCATACCACCTGGAATAATCAAGTCGGCACTACCTCCTGTTTTTGGCACCTTGCCAACCAGTACCTGGTCGATCCAGTAGAGATTGGAATTGTCAACAGATAGGGCTCTCCACAAAGATAGAAGGGTCGCTTCAGTCGTTAAAGTTTCGACAGAACCGCCATCCACCGAAACTCGAAGTATAGAATCTGAACCTTTCATCGAATAGTAGACATAGCTACCATCGCTGACAAGATCCGAAACATCGCCAACTGAGGCGATAGTAGTTACGGGGCCACCTTCAATTGGCATCTTCTTCATGGAATTGATAGCTTCTACCCAATAAAGATAACTGTCATCGAGTTCCAGCATTTCAGCCAATTCTGAAATTGTTGTGAGGGTATCAATAGGACCGCCAGTAACATGAATACGCTTAATCGGTTGATAAGGGCCTCCTTCAAGCCAATATACGTATGTTCCATTTGTAACCAAATCCTCGATATAGAAGTCCGCACGAGCAAGTGTTTCAGCGTGTCCGCCGCTGCTTGGTATCTTTAATATTCGCCATCCATCCACCACGTATACGTTTGTACCATCAGTAACCATTGGATTACTGTTTGCGGTAACCCCTGTAATGAAAGATGTTGCCACACCTCCCGCGCGAGGAATTTCTGCAATTCGTCCGTACCCAGTAGAGTTGTCTCCTTCTGTTATGAAAATTCTATTTGCGCTAATAGCCAACGCACCTCCATGAGGCGTAAAAAGATCTGTAGCCAGAGTTGATTGAGTAGCCCCCCCAATTGGAACCTCATAAATAGTGCCTGAGAATCCATCGCTTTCCAGCCATATAACGCTGATCGAATCCACAACGAGATCAAGCGCAGAGGTGCTTATGCTGGCAAGCTGGGTGACTGAACCACCGCTGATCGGTATAGAGAAAACTCCAGTATCATCGAACCAATAAATAGTTGTGGCATCAGTGGTTATCTTTAACGGTACTGGGTTCTGCGCAAGTGTTGCAAGTACAGTTGCAGAACCACCACCCGCAGGTATTTTCAGAAGCCGATAGTTATTAGGATAGGGGTATACGATTTCTGCAACAATGAGGTCAGATCCTTCGATAGTTAAATTTCCGGTTATCCCATTTGCAACAGTGTATATCTCTGTTATATCTCCGCCAGCAAGAGGTATACGTTTGATAATACCTGGGTCAGGGAACCTTCCCACTACCCAATAGAGATAAGTATCATCACGGACCATCGTATCAATTGGCTGGAATGAAGTTGTGGTTATAGTTGTTGGGGGACTACCATCCAATGGTACCTTTTGAATTGAGTATTCATTTGGCGAAACTGTGGAATTAATCCAGTAGGCATTCTCGTTATCAATAATAATGTTAGCATTCTCATGAGCGCAATGTTCTCCGGTTGCCAGCTTTTCTGTTACCAATCCATCCAATGATGACTTATTTAAGACTTGTTCTTTCCCAGGTGTACATGAAGTATTTCCACCAGGACGGAAGTCTATCCAATACATATCGCCACCTTGGATGTTCATCCCCGCGGGCACACCTATATAACGAGCCAAAGCTATCGGAGTGCCACCAGTCACTGGCATCTTTTTAATGGGTTCTTCGCTGATATCCCTCCAATAGAGGTCAGCGCCGCTTAGGAGAAGGTTAGAAGGGCTTTGCTGACCAAAGGCCAAAACAGTACCAACCTGCATTGTAACGCTGCCCACACCATTGCTGTGGTTGCCCACGCAGTTAGTTCCTGTAAAGGTAAAGTTTAAGGTGCTTCCAGCAATGCTTCCCGTACCCATAATAGTGCCTGGGCAATTCGGATCATTGGAATTGGTCGTAAAATCAAAGTTCGAATCAGTGATAACAGCACTAAAATCTCCGTAACCACCTGATGAATCCTTATAAGTGCCGCTTACATTGGCACCCGTCTGCGTGATTTCTAACAAAAGGGGAGTTTCTTCAAGCAAATCCGATGAGTAAGAACCAACCCAACTGCCGGTGGCGGGTCCTGGTCCTACTTCGTAAGTTTCCGTTTTTATAGTTTCCTCATTGCCAGCAATATCGATAGCAAAAAATTGTAATAGAGTATGTCCTACGCCAATCTGGATATTTGAAACGGGGCTGTTCCCTGAAATCGAAGTAGACCCATCTGCGGATGGTACAGAGCCATCGAGTGTATAATAAATGGTTGCAGTTTCGTTAGAAGTCAGTGTAACGACTTGGGATGTATCATAATTTCCGCCCGATGGATTCGCTACGGTTGTGGGGGCAGTGGTATCTTGACCACCGCCGTCACCGTCGCCACCGCCACCGCCACAGCCGAAACTTACAAAAGCAAATATACTCAGCACGATGACAAGTTTCAGAAGATTATGACCTTTGAAGATTGAATTCCACATTTTCATTCCTCCAGATCTGTGAGCATTGTTTAGAATTGAGGACTCTATAAAAAGGAAATAAAAAAAGCCTTTCAGAGGATGACATGATCCCCGTGAAGGCTTTAAATTGGCTTTTTTATGATAACCTTCTTCGTCATAGGTATGTCCTGTCAGAAGGTTAGCTATTTGAGGGCATATTTTAATGAAAAATTGGTAACATTAAATATTTATACGCTGTTATTCGCGGAATCAAATGTTGTGTTAAACTGCTTGTTTCATGATTTTCTCCTCCTTTTTTATTTTTTACCCTAAGAATAAGAACCTATCCTTATCCTTTTTTTCAATTTGTTCTTCGTTTCCAGTAGTAAAGTCATCAGGTTTGGTTCTGAAAATAAAAAAAGGGCAACACCTGACTTAAAGGCATTGCCCTATAATGATCGTAAAAAGATTATGACGACCCTTTGCACTGAGGCCAAAGTCAAATATTTCAGGTTTCATCCATTAAGGCATCTAACAGCTTCGATATTGGATGATTTGGGAACGCCGATTGGAGTCATACAGCGGATTCTCGGCCACAAGAATCGACGGACAACCGAAATATACCTGCACTCTGTTGGAGAAGCTGAGCGTAATGCCATGAACAGACTTGAAGGTCTTGACCTTTTTTCGGCTGACATCTCGCTCAAAAAGCATAAACCAACAAATATGCATAATGAATATTGGCATCGAAAGGTTGACCGGCCGCCTTACAAAATCTTGAGAAAGGAAGTTGAGAATCTGGGATATTGGGGAACAGGTAAAAAGTATGGAGTTAGTGACAACTCCATCAGAAAATGGTTGAAATCATTTGAGAATCAGCCTGGAGTTCTAAATTAAAAAATGGATGCCAAACAGCTCAAAAAATTGTTATTCTCACACAGATTCTCACACAAAACAAAAAAGGGATTAACCACTGTCGGCTAACCCCTTGATTTGTTTGGCTCCCCAGCACGGACTCGAACCGCGGACCCGATGGTTAACAGCCATCTGCTCTGCCAACTGAGCTACTGGGGATTAATAGCATCGTATAAAAGTTTATATTCTCAATTCCATTCCCAGCAAAACCCGATGGTTAATCCCGCCACCGGCGGGACTCTGCCAATCCCGCTTCCAGCGGGACTACTGGGGATCAAAATAAACGTACTAAATAATAAAAACAAAATACCAAGTCAAGTAAAAACACAATATGGCGTGTTATAATATTTTCGGCTGAATACGGCATTTAAAATTTTTTTATTGCCGCTTTCAAGCGTTCGCGCGCCTCATTCGAATACCAACTCTCGATGAAAACCGTCTCTTTCTGATCCTCACGGGCCTTGACCGCCTCCGCGATGACTTCTACGCGGTTCTGTTTGATAATCTTATACCCGACCTTGGGAAGTGCACCGATCGTATCGGCATGTTTGACGGCTGCGCTGACGACATTTTCAACAGGCAATATTTTATCTACGATGCCCATTTCAAATGCCTTTTCCGCCGGGTAGAATTCACCGCTTTCCATCATCTCCCGCGCTCGCCGAATCCCTGCCAGCGCATGAAGCAATCTGTCCGGCAAATAGGGTACCGGCAAACCGAGCTTAACTTCGTTCAGTCCCATCAGTTTGTGTCCTTGGGCCATAAACCGATAGTCACAACACAGTGCCAGAATACAGCCGGCGGCAATGGCGTGACCGGTCATCGCCGCGACTGTGGGTTTGGGCAGGGTAAACAGATCCATGCAAATTCGATTGAATAAACGATAAAATCCCTTAAAATCCTCCTTGCTCATTTCAAACAGTTCCGGGATGTCAAAGCCGATGGAGAAAAATTTCTCGTTGGAACTTGCCAGAACAAGACCTTTTACGGCTTCATCTTCTCTAACCCTTCTCAAAACAGCTTCAAGCTCATAAACAATGTTTGGATTCAATGAATTGGTAACACCGTGATTCAGCTTCGCCAAAGTCACCCAACCGTGTTGTTCGACTGAAACCGTTTCCATAGTGCCTCTCCCCCAACAAGATTTCGGATAGAATGGTCAAGGTCTTATGTTCAACCTCACGTGTGAGACCGGATTTTGATTATACCGTTCGTATGTCTAAAAGTGTCAAGATATTTTTCGATGCATGGATCCGTCGATGGTTTTTATCCCATGGACTTTTACAGTCGAATGCGCCCGCAGGCTTCCAAAAGCCCTTGGGTGTATGCCAAAAATCCGACATCCCGGACGACGTCTCCCAATGGGTAAAAAAATCCCCTTCCCCTGCCCGCTCTGCAAGGGAACCATTCAGCCCGACCTCACTGAAAATCCCGACATCCGATTTGCGGTTTGCGAAACTCTGGGAAGATTGCCGTTGGCAAGGGGGTATATACGTTGGCCGCGGGTAAAGCAGCCCATTCCGCCGGAATCAACGACATCATTCAAAAACCCTTCACCGAAACACAAATCGGAACGGTTCTGGCCAAATTTGCAGGAAGGCAGCCCCCTTTTTAGCACCAATCCATTGACACAGCATTCCGGTCCTACTATAGTAACTGTATTTAAAATCGGCCGGCTCGTCGTGGTTGATGACGCTCGGCGGCCGGCGTTACCCTACCGATATCCAACAAATGAAAAAGCGGATAAATACCTGATGCCACTGCGACATCACATCAGTCTATTGAGCGGATTCATTCTCATTTTTTTGATTTTGTCCGGCTGCGCGGGATTGGGCCGGCGCCTGGAAGCGCCTCGAATAACCCTGTCAAATTTTAGCGTTCAGGAGATAAAGGTCTTTGAGTCGGTTTTCAAAATCGAATTGCGCGTCTTTAACACCAACGATACCCCTCTGGAAATCAAAGGACTCAATTGCGATCTGGAAATCAACGGCAAACGGCTGGCCACCGGTGTGGCCAATGTTAAAACAGATATCCCTTCCTATGAAACAGGTATTGTTCCGATGACGCTGTATTCATCGGTTCTGGACGTCATGGAAGTGCTGCGAGGACTGGCCAAAACCGATAAACTTCAATATACGCTCAAAGGACGTCTCCGGCTCGGTAAAGGCGCCATTCCTTCCACGATCCCATTTACTTCCACAGGAGAACTGCCGTTGAAAGAATTTGTCATTCCGACTGCGGGTTAGATGCTTATTTCGAACAACACCTTGTCATCATCCGGGCCATTGTAATCCATCGACACTTGAATGCCGTCGACGTCACCGTTTCCTTTGGAAATGGTGAACCCGAGTTTTTTATGAAACGCGATGGATCCTTTGTTTACTGGTGACGTACAGGCCCGTATGGTGTCACGGTGATGTTCTTTGCAGAGGTTAAAAAAACGATGATACAAAAACTCCCCAAGGCCGATACGCCGATAATTCGGATGAACCCCGACAAAATGAATATAACCTTCACGGACTCTCGATGGTGATAGGAAGCCGATCAAAAAACAGATGAGTTCTTCTTCTTTTTCGATGACAAATGACGTATTGCAAAAATGGTCAAGAAACAGTTTCGGCAGCATCGGCGTGAGGTCCCTTCCCCCCCACCAGCTCTTCATTACGGCGATAATTCTCTGGTGATCTGCAGGGCAGGCGTTTCTGACGGTTAGACCTTTTGGCAATTTTGCAACCATAATAGATTTCTTTTTCTCACTACAATCGTGATAAATTCCAGGGTCTCCTTTCAATGTTCAATGTTCTGATCGATAGTTAGTTAATGCCCATCCATAAATGGTCTTTTTGCCCAACCTCTGCGTTATCCTCAAAAAATAATCCTCGGAATATCAATTATATGCCTGTGGTTATTTTTTTCGCATGCCTTGATCTCGAACAAAAATCCTCATTTATGGACGGGCACTAGTTATCGCTTGGGGTTTTATCGCCTTCAAACCCTGAACTCTTGAACTTTGAACCCCGAACCTTTCAATCCGATCAATCCAGAAACTTTTTGGCATCCATTCGTATGCCCTTTCCCGGTAATACCATAAGGGTTGACGTTCCATGGGCGATGAGGTTCCCCTCGTTATCTTCGACACTGGCTTCGGCATAATTGATGGACCTGCCGGCCCTGATGCAGCGCCCCCGAGCGGTCATTACTCCCGATGCGATTGATTTCAGATAGTTGAGCTTGAGATCGATGTTTACCAAACCGGCGTCTTCGGGCAGTCTTAAAAAAACAGACCAAAACGTTGCGGTGTCGATAAGCGTGGCCATCACGCCGCCGTGAACGATTCCGAACGGCTGCAAATGGCATTGGGCGGTTTCCAGTTTCACCGTCGCATGATCCAAAGAGATAGCGGCCAGTCTCATTCGAAGATGGCTCGGGAAGGGACTGGTATTTACCGTTTCTAAGAGTTTTTCGATATACGCTTCATTGGGTTGTATCATTTGAAATTATCTAAGACTCCTTTCTGTATCCATACCCAAACCCTGAACAACTCGTTGCGACCTCCAGGAGTTTCGCTTCTAAATCTTTAAAAAGATTATCTTTGGAGCGCCTGCCTATAAGTGGTTTCAAAACCCCCTCTCGGGCTCAATCTCTGTGTTGGACTGAAACGTCCAATCCTCGAAATACTACCGATATTCCTGCGGTTGGCCGTTTCAGTCCGTCTTGACCTTGAGCCCGATTGAAGATTTTTAAACCACTTCTAAGCCGATCAGGCACTACTTTACTTTCCGATGGTTTTAAATTTTTCCTTGGGCGCTCCGCAAATCGGGCATTTGTCCGGTATCTTTTTGCTGGTCACATAACCGCAGACCTGGCAAACATGGTATGCTTTTACTTCTTCCTTGATCACCTGATAAATGGCGCGTTCATACAATTTTGCATGGAAGGTTTCAGCGTCTCTAGCCTGACTGAAAGTGATCGCGGCGGCTGTCTCGCCATCTTCTTCGGCATCTTTTATCAGCTCGGGATATTCAATTTCACTGACGGATTTTTCTTGCTGAAAGGATTTTTCCAAATTCGTATCCGTGTCCTTAACCAGTATATCTTTGACCAGGTTCAAGTGGCGGGTGGCATGAACCCTCTCGGCATCGGCGATGGCACGAAACAATAGCGCAATCTGCGGGATTCCTTCTTCTTCAGCCTTTTCTGCGTATGCCAGCAGTCTGAAATAAGCCTTTGCCTCCCCGATAAACGCCTTGTAAATGTTCTGCCTCGTTCTTTCGTTCATGGAAAAGTCTCCTTTAAATTCTCATTCAGTGAACCCTATCTTTGCAAAAGTCTGAGGACTTCAGAGCCAAGGCGCCAAGGGTTGGAAATCAAAAATGGGGGGATTTCGATGATATTTGTTTGAAACTCGAATAGATAATCCCCCTTTTGCCATGTTGTTTATGCAACGTTAGGTGAAAGCTGAGGACGTCCCCAATCTGCGTGTTCAGAGAATAGCGGTATTGGCGGCAGCCGCAATACGCTTGATAGCGTACGCGCGGTCTTTATCTGTCCGGATGCTTCCGGCGATGGTCACTTGATTTCCGTTTTTATCCCGATAGGAAAACATTCCTTTTTCATCGGTAAAACGGCGGGGATCGGCCGATTCGCCGGCACCTGAAATGATGTCTCCGCCGGCATTGACAAGTGTTGTGTCTTCGGGTTTGCGACCCAGAATCATCTGCTGGAAGAGCATTTCTGCGTCTGCCTGAACAAAACTCACCCCGCCGGATCCTCGGCCCATAATTGACCATCCATTGGGAACGGCCGTCTGCCTTCCGTTGACATTTCTATAAAGTTGCCCGACCATGGCGCAGTGATCCGGGCTGCCGGGCCGCGCCTGAAGCCATTGCCGGAAGGTAACGGCATCACTGAGTTCCCGGCCGTCGGAAATCCCATGTGTTTCACGGTAATGTTTTCTTGCAGCTTCCACGATGCCCGGCCACAGCGCTTCCATCACTTCCAGTTCGCGTTGAAGCGCTTCTTTGGCAAATGCCTGTAAATCCGGGTCAAGGTCGCCGATCTCGCTCAGAAACCCTAATTTTTCCAGCCCGTGATCTCGAAATCCGAATTGTCCGCCCACACGGAGATACATCGATTTTACAACATGTTCGCCGTCATCATCGCGTTTGACGGACCCATCCGCATTATGCGCATACGAAAAATCAGGCGTAATCACACATTTGGTAATACCGCCGATATCACCTGCTGTTACGGATTTAATAGGCCGCCGCGGCATTTGTTTCCCTTCCCAGAATTTTAGGCCTGGATCGATATTCTGCGTCACACCGCAAATTCCCATGATGGGGACAACATCGCGCATTTGCGATGTTTCGAAGAGTTTTACCAGGTTGCCCGCTGCAAACACAAATGTGCCGCCTTCGGCCACCACTGTGCCGTCGGCGGTTTCCAGCGCTTCAATGCCGCCGTCTTCTGCAAATCGTATATTTGAAATTTTCGTTTCCGGATGAAATGTCACATTGAAGCCGGCATGCGTTTCCATGTGGTGAAGGACAAGGCGTGCCGCAACCTCGGACTGAAACGCGCCGCCGTCTTGAAGTACACAAGTGCCTCCCGCCAATTCGCCCTCGACTTCAGCCAGCCCGTAGGCACCGTCGCATAAAGCCGTGATGGTATCATAGGTTATCGTTCTCGAATTCAGGCCGTTTTCATTGCATGTTTCAAGTCCGCCGGTAATATAATCCGGCGGGAGTTTGCGGTCCATGAATTTGAGAATACCACAGCCATCTTTTTCATAACCGTAAGTAAAATTGGACCTCAGCTTGAAATCGGGTATAGGGCCGTCCAGTTCGGCCATGGTCTCATGCCAAAGCTGCATGCTTCGTGTACCGATCTGGATCTGTCTTCCCAAACGCTTTTCAAATTCTTCCGCCTCAACCCCCTGATCGGCGGCAACATACTGCAGCAGCCATTCCAGCCCGCGGTTTGAAAATCCTTCCAAGCGCTTTTCCAGTTTCATATCCGGAGACCCGAGCATTCGGCCGCCATCGGCAAAGGTCAGCCGGAGATTGAGACGATGGATTCCATGCTCGAAATCATGCAGTGTCTCGTCTGGCTGCAAATGCGCACCGATTTGCGCGCTGATCTGCCGCGCAGCCTCGGTGTTTTTATCAAAGATGTGAATTTCTGGAAGTGTCAAGCCCTCGGCTTCATAAAGCCGGGTCAGCCGGTAGGCCGTCCACACACCGACGTTGCCGGCACCGACAATATAAATAACACGTGGATATTCCTTGGAACCTGTCGCCACTATATTTTCCCCTTCATAATTTTGATGAACTCTTAAAACATCGAAATCATCAATTTCGGCTTCAAGAAATGGCGTCCTTCACCAAAAAGGTGCCGAAAAGATAATGCCTCGTGATTTTACTCTGTGTCCTGAATGGATCAAGTCACGAAGGGCTGCCATTTAAGCAGTCAATCTAAACCGCTGATAATATGACATTTGATGCTAAAACAGGTAAGATTGGGTCTTGACAGTATTCAATATGATTTCTATCATTTATATATAATGATGTCAATGAGCATCAAGAACCTTCCAATAAACGGGCAAAAGGACGAAGCAGATAATTTTACCTATAATATCAATTAATTTAAAAAATCAATTCTCGAAATTACCCAACAATCCAAAATGACAGGATAACGAAATGAAAAAAATACTCGTTTATTTTTCAGCCGGATGCCTGGGCGGGCTGGCCAACAGCCTGGCGGTGTGGGCGTTCGGTGCTAACGGAATCACGCATCAGTTCGGGGTGGCCATAGCCCCGACTCTGACACCCGCCTGGTTATACCCCCGAATCGTGTGGGGAGGAATCTGGGGCTTTGTATTCTTGCTGCCCTTTTTAAACAGCAAGCTCATTTTAAAAGGTGCGATCATCAGTATTTTCCCAACCCTTGTTCAGCTATTTGTGGTGTTTCCGCTCAAAGCCCACAAAGGTTATTTGGGACTGGATCTCGGGATGTACACACCGGTATTTGTGGTCATTTTCAATCTGGTGTGGGGAATCGTCGCGGCGTTTGCCATAAAATTTTCAAAATAACAATTTAATTTGTTTTTTAATTCTTTTAAAGCAAACGTTGCCGACACCATGGGGAATGAATCAAGGGCTATCCCATAACATTATGATACCGCTTGATTTGTGGTTGGCATTTTTCGTCCAATCTCTTTCAGGATGCCGGCTAGTTGGAGCTCTTTTTTCTCTTCAGGGATCTCTGGAAAAAATTGAATCGTTCGATGTCACGAAAAATTGTAAGACAGGTTTTTATTCGGGAGCCATTAACTTTCCAAAAACGTCTTCAATCTTTGCGCATGATTCTCTTCTTCTTGAATAATGTCGTGGAGTTGGTCCAGGGTCTTCTGATCTTCGATCAGAGGCTGGAGCATTTTGTAAAACATGGCTGTATCTTTTTCAAATTCTATGGCCGCTTCGATCAGGTCCTCGATCTTTTCCATGTTTGAAAAATCGGCGTCCTCGAGAGCAAAACTATGGGCACCCACGGCATTTTGGAGCAACTCTTTTCCCATTTTTTCCTGCTCGGGATAATTTCCGCCGTCCGGAGCTGTCTTTTTCAACGCGGTAAACCATTCGATGTGCCGGGCTTCTTCATCGGCAAGCCAATCCATCACGGACCGCAGGAGTTGATCGTCAATGTTTCCTGCGGCTTTTCGATAGACGCGTTCGCCGTTTTGCTCGATCTGCACAGCAATATCGATAATGTCTTTTAAAGAAAACATTTTTTCTTTCCAAGACTCCGCGTCAACTACCACCCGCAAAGCGGATGGCTTGAATTTTCGGCCATAGGCCGAAAAGGCAGAAGCACGTCAGTGCTTTCGACGTTGAACTTGCATCCGGGTGCAAAGCACCCGGTTTGTCTTGCAAGAATGAACCCGGTTAGCTTTCCAAAATGATTTCAAGGGGAATGGCGTGAACGCTGTTTGATATTTCTCGCGTAGATCCGAGCCGCCAGTCAACACACCGGATTTTGCCGTCTAAAAGCGCGTCGATGTTTTGAACCAGCCCTTTAATATTGATGATCGGATGACGGGAAAAGACTTCGGGCAGGCCGTATGTGAGGCTGCAGGAAATGCATTTCCCGGGACGCTGGGTCAGGCGCAACACGAATTCAAGCCGGTTTTTCCGGATTCCACTATATTCAAGGCAAATATCGTAAGCACCTTCTTCGGCATCCCCGTAAAGGGCGTCAAAAAACCGGTCCGACCGGTCTTCCGGGAATAGCTGTTTCAATATTTCAGGAGTAAACAGTCTGCCAAAATTCTTGTCTTCCATCACCCTCAGAACCTCATAGGATTATAGAATCAGATTATCATGGCTTAAGGTTATGTGTCTGAAATCACAAATAAGAAGCACCAAATTACAAACAAATCTCAAATTCCGACATTCAATGACCAAAACCTTTGAAGCCAAAAATTGTTTGGATTTTCGAATTTTGATTATTTGGATTTATTTGATATTTGTGATTTGATATTTATCATTTCAGCAAGTCAGCGAACATTCAACAAAGCAAATCCTCTCTCCAAGGATAACCAAAGTTTGCTCTTCTGAACCACGTCTTCTATCCAATACGGGGCATCAATGTCCATTTGATCATCCAGCATTGGGCAGCCGGATCTTTGTCCAAACATACGATGCCGCTGTTCTGGAATTTAAAAACCGGTTTTTCAAAAGATCCCGTAATCAAATGGGCTGTCAGCCGTTCCATGAACGGCAGATGGCCTACCAGCATACCGTCTTCCGTACTATCGATGGAATCGGCAACGACGCTCACGTCATCCATGGGATTAAGGCCGCTGCGTTCATGAATCCCTCCTGACGGCTTGAGCGCCGCTTCAAGGATTTCAGCGGTCTGACGGGCCCTGGTCTTTCCGCTGTGAGTGATCGTTGATACGTGAATCCCATATCCTTTGGCCACCTGGGCGATGCGTTCGGTTTCGGCAATACCTTCCTGAGAAAGTCCTTTTTGGGGATCTTGGTCCTTGGGCAAACTTTTGCCGTGTTGAACAAGATAAAGTGCCATAACGCCCTCCTTGAGATTTCGTCAAATCGAGCATCTAACCATTTGACGATTTGACGATAATCCCTAACTCTTTGCTTTTTTCTCTCTCAAGGCTGCGTGTGCGGCGGCCAGCCTCGCCACCGGTATCCGAAACGGCGAGCACGATACATATGTCAAACCCAATTCGTGACACAACTGAATCGAATCCGGATCCCCGCCGTGTTCACCGCAGATGCCGCATTCCAGATCGGGCCGCACAGACCGACCTTTTTGAACCGCGATTTTCATCAGCAAACCAACACCGTCCCGGTCGATAATTGCAAATGGATTTTCCGGGAGGATTTCTTTTTCCATGTACTCGATCAAGAACCCGGCTTCGGCGTCGTCCCTGGATATACCGAAGGTGGTCTGGGTCAGGTCATTGGTTCCAAAGGAAATAAAGGCGGCATATTCCGCAATCTGATCACAGGTAAGCGCGGCACGGGGAATCTCGATCATGGTACCGAACTTGTAATCCGGCTCAATCCCCTGTTCCTTCATCACCTGCCGGGCCTCGGATTCGAGGACCTTACGCTGTATCTTCAACTCATTCACATGGCTGGTCAGCGGAATCATCACTTCGGGATGCACATCGATGCCTTCTTTTGCCACCATACACGCGGCCTCGAATATGGCACGGACCTGCATAACGGTCAGTTCCGGAATATGGATGCCCAGGCGGACGCCGCGAAGTCCCAGCATGGGGTTTGCTTCGTGAAGACTCTCTACGCGTTTGAGAATGTTTTCCTCTTTTTCGATCTTTTCCAGCAGCGTATCGATCTCTTCGAGTGTTCCCGCGTTTTGCAGTCGAATCTTATGATCCGACAGATCACGCAGCAAATCAACATGGTTGGGCAGAAATTCATGCAGCGGCGGATCGATCAGGCGAATGATCACCGGCAATCCGTCCATAACCCGAAAAAGACCGGCAAAGTCCTCCCGCTGAAAAGGCAGAAGCGCTTCGAGGGCTTCACGCCGCTCACTCGGCAGGTCGGTCATAATCATTTTCTGTACAAAAGGGAGCCGTTCAGCTTCGAAAAACATGTGTTCGGTGCGGCACAGGCCGATGCCTTCGGCACCGTAATCCCTGGCCCGCTGAGCATCGGCAGGATAATCCGCGTTGGTCCATACACCGAGCCTGCGGAAGTCATCCGCCCATGAAAGAAGTTTCATCAGCCAGGGGTCCTTGATGTCCGGCACCATGGTTTCGACCTTTCCGGCATACACCTCACCGATGGTGCCGTCGATGGAAATCCAGTCCCCCTCCTTGATGACCTTGTCTTTGACTTCTATGTGTCGCTTGATCATGTCGATTTTCATCTCGGAAACGCCGACCACGGCCGGCTTGCCGAACTGACGGGCGACCAGCGCCGCATGGCTGGTTCGACCGCCCCGGCTGGTGAGAATGCCCTGAGCGGCCAGCATCCCGTGCACATCATCCGGCCGGGTTTCAGGCCGAACCATGATCACTTTTTTGTTTTCCGACTTGGACCACATTTCGGCGATATCCGCATCAAGAGCGACAACGCCGAAAGCCGCACCGGGAGATACGTTCAGCCCCCTGGCCAGCAAGTCTCCTCTGGCCCTGACCGTCTTTACGGCATCTCTGTCAAACTGGGGATGCAGAAAAAAATCGACCTGTTCCGGGCTGATGCGCATCACCGCCTCTTCACGGCTGACCAACCCTTCCTCCACCATCTCCACGGCAATCCGCACCGCAGCCTGAGCCGTACGTTTACCGTCGCGCGTCTGCAACATCCAGAGTTTGCCCTTTTCAATGGTGAACTCCACATCCTGCATTTCTCGATAATGCGCGTCCAGTTTACCGCAGATCTTTTCAAATTCTTCGTAGACCTCCGGCATCTCGGCTTTGAGTTTGTCGATATTTTTGGTGATGCGGATACCGGCGACCACATCTTCGCCCTGGGCGTTGGTCAGGTAATCTCCCTCGATACGGCTTTCACCTGTTGAACCGTCTCGGGTCATGGCCACACCGGTAGCACTATCATTTCCCATGTTTCCAAAAACCATGGTCACGATATTTACCGCCGTTCCCAAATCATGTGAAATCTTTGCGGCATTTCTATAATCCACCGCTCGCTTGCCGTTCCAACTCCTGAAAACAGCTTCCGTAGCCATAAACAGCTGCTCATACGGATCGACCGGAAAAAAGCGGCCGGCATATTTTTTGAAAACGGTTTTGAACTTCTCTGTTATCCGCTTCCAGTCTTCGGCCGACAGTTCCGCATCGGTTTCCACGCCGGCTTTGATCCGGGCTTCGGTAATGATGTCCTCAAAGGCCTCGTCCGGAACTTCCATCACAACATTGCCGAACATCTGAATCAAACGGCGATATGAATCGAAAACAAAGCGTTCATCGCCGGTCAATTTGACCATCCCCTCGGTTGTCTTATCGTTCAACCCGATATTAAGAACCGTATCCATCATGCCGGGCATGGAAAATTTTGCGCCGCTTCGACAGGAAACGAGCAATGGATTGTCTTGATCGCCGAATTTTTTCCCGGTTTTTTCTTCAATCGCTTTTAAACCTTCAAGCATTTGTTCTTTCATTTTTTCGGGAAAGGCGCCGCCTGAATCAAGATAAGCATTGCAGGCTTCGGTTGTCACGGTAAAACCCGGCGGCACCGGAATGCCGATTCGGACCATTTCCGCCATGTTGGCGCCTTTTCCGCCGAGCAGTCCCCGTACGTTTTCCCAATCCCCGCCGACATAGGCTTCTACTTCATCGACCTCATCCAAGAGATAAACCCACTTTTTAGCCATTTTGAAGCACCTCTCAATTGAAAAATTAAATTAGAATATTGAAACAACACAGTTAGCCATAAAAATGATTATCCGTATTTTTTCTTCGGATATGATAATTACCAGTGAAATATCCGGGCTTGAATTCGACAACCTATAAATGTTATGGGAGAGTGAACAATATGCGAGACTATTTAGTATAATAAAATCGATTTGCCTGTCAACGGAAAAGCCTTTTCGTTTTAAGGAGCCGCACGGTGGACATCGTTCAGGCATTACAAACCCGAAAGAGCATCAGAGATTTCAAACTCGATCCCGTCTCTAAAACAATTCTCAAAGAAATCCTGGCAACGGCGACCCGGGCCCCTTCGGCTGAGAACAGCCAGCCTTGAGAATTCACCATTGTCGCCGGGGATGTCCTCGATGCCGTCAAAAGAAAAAATTTGGAATTTATATGTTTTTCACATCAGCACCTGGTCCACCCGCATTCCGCATTCGAGCAAAGAAGACAACCTTCGGCCCGATGAATCGCTGCGCCGCATTCCGGGCATACCATATTTCTTATACCGACGGCGTGGCCGTCGTTGAAGTGGGTTTCCGCATCTTCGATCCGCTTTGCAACTTCGCGATACATATCCGCATAGCTTAAAGCGACTTCAAGCCCCTTTCCCATGCCGGCCGCACAGCTGTTCACCTCAACATCTTTGCCGGAAGATATGGCCTTGGTACACGCCGGGCAATGGATCGATTTCATGGAGCCGATAATCTTATCGGGCGACACCCCGGCCCGGAGGCAGTAAGATAAAAGGATGCCCAGCGCCTTGGTGTTGGCCGCACAGCCGCCGCCGACGGTCCTGATAAAAATTTCTACGACGCCGTCTTCGTCAAAATGGGGATCCACATAAAGCTTGCCGCAGGCGGTTTTCATTTTCAGGCTCGGGCCGGTGGTCGCCCTGGGCCGGTGTTTGAGCTCTCCCCGGGCCAATGTGTACGTTTCTTTTGCCTTTTCGGGGGTCCTTCGGGTGGTCAGGGCCTGCACCACCCGGGAGCCTTCCCTGTATAGCGTAATTCCTTTACAGCCCATTTCCCAGGCTTTGAAAAATGCTCTGGAGATTTCGAATTTTTCCGTATCATAGGGCGCGTTGATGGTTTTTGAAACACCTGCATCCACACCGCTTGCCTGAAGTGCCGCCTGAACCATAATATGTTCATCGATGGAGATGTCTTTTGTGGTAACGAAATATTCAGGCAGCGATTCGGTCTTTTTTCTTTGCACCCACTCTTTGACCACGGCAGGTACGATGTCGAGATGCTCATCTTCGAGGCACGCTTTGGTATAGTTGAAAGCAAAATTCGGTTCACAGCCGGATGAGCAGTTCGCAATCAAAGAGAGTGTGCCCGTCGGCGCGACGGTGGTCAGGGTACCGTTGCGTCTTTTAGGATTCCCGAGCGGATATTCTTCATAAACCGGCGCCATTCCTTTTTCTTTTCCCAAGGCAATGGACGTTTCATTGGCGATGGAATAAATTTCAGACATAACCGCTTTTGCCAGGTCGATGGATTCGTCGGAACCGTAACGGATATGTCGTTTGATGCACATATCTGCAAACCCCATGATCCCCAGACCGATCTGCCTGGTTTTTAATGTCATTTCTTTGATCTCCGCAATGGGATAGTGGTTGACCGAAATGACAGAGTCGAGAAATCGCACCGCCGTCCTCACCGTACGGCGCAATTTTTCCCAATCAATGTCCGCCTCGCCCTCGATCCAATCGCCTCGAATCATTTGTGAAAGGTTGATGGACCCCAGATTGCAGGAACAATAGGGCAGCAGCGGCTGCTCCCCGCATGGATTCGTCGCTTCGATTTCACCCATGGCCTTTAGCGGATTATTTTTATTGATGGTATCCAAAAATACGACCCCCGGCTCTCCATTTTCCCATGCGCCGTCAACAATTTTTTCCCAGAGTTTGGATGCGGAAAGGGTTTTGTATACCTTTTTTTCAAAAACCAGATCATAATCCGAGTCATTTTTAACAGCTGTCATAAAGGCATCTGTAATCCCCACCGATAAATTAAAATTTTTCAGGGTCCCTTCTATCTTTTTGGCCGCCAAAAAGCGCTCGATATCCGGATGGTCCACGCGCAATATGCCCATATTTGCCCCTTCACGAGTCCCCCCCTGTTTGATGATATCGCCGATGGTGAAATCGAATATCTCCATGAAGGAGAGCGGGCCTGATGCGATGCCCTCGGTTGAACGAATGTGATCGCCCTTTGGACGAAGCCTTGAAAAACTCATTCCTGTTCCGCCGCCGTAGGCCTGGACATCCACGGCATCTGAAAGTGTTTTGAAAATGCTCCGCCGGCTGTCTTCCAGAGGAAGAACAAAACAGGCACTCCCGCAACCTTGGTTGCGACCGAAGTTACGCAGGGTGGGGCTGTTGGGCAAAAAGTCAAGGCTGAGCATAATCTCTTTATATTTTTTTCCCCATTTTTCGCGATCACTTGATCGCTTGTCATCCCCTGCGACTTTCTGCGCCACGCGCTCACATAATTTTTCCCAGGTCTCACCTGGTGCAAAGTATCTTTTATTTAATATTTTCAATGCATTATTTGATATTTCCATTCTGTGTCTCCCGATGGATATCATATCTGCCATATCTGAGAGATCAGATATCTCCAAGATAAAATGACGTATAATTCCGTTAAAATAAAAGCTTCAAACTTACGATTATCATAACAAAAAGCAGATGACAGGGCAAATAAATAAGGCAGAATCGATGATCATCCTGCCTTGTTTGCGTTGACGGTGGTTTCAGAAAGATAAGGGTCAGTGGGGTTATTTCACTTGAAGTGGTTTCAAAACCTTCAATCGTGCTCTATATCTCCCGCTAAAAACCAGCGGGATAAAAAGGCGAACTGGAACGGCCAACCGCCCCGATTCTTTTGATGATTCTGCACAGTCGTAGCAGTCGCTCGTACAATTCGGCATTGCTGTATCCGCAGGGGCCGCCGTCAGGACGATTTCTTTAAAAGCGCCTGCGCTTTTTCCACAACATGATACGCTGAAAACCCATATTTTTCCATCATAATATTGCCCGGCGCCGAAGCACCAAAACCATCGATACCGACAACGTCGCCGCCGGAACCGACATATCGGCACCATCCCATTTGAGATCCGGTCTCCACGGCCAGGCGAACCGGGACATCCGGCAAAAGGACACGATCTTTGTATTTTTGCGATGTCTTTTCAAAAAGTTCCCAACTGGGCATACTGACAACCCTCACGGCAATACCTTTTTCATTGAGGAGGGACTTGGCTTCCAGAACAATATGAACTTCGGATCCCGTACCGATCAGTATGATATCAGGTTTACCTTCACAATCTTCCAGGATATAGGCCCCTTTTTCCAAGCCGTTTTCTCCGGCACCGGAATTTAGTATCGGCAGTTTCTGACGGCTCAGAATCAACGCCACCGGTCCGGTAGTGGTTTTCAGGGCCCGGCGCCAAGCCTGGGCGGTTTCGGTTGCATCGGCCGGACGGATAACGGTAAGGCCCGGAATGGCCCGCAACGCGGCCAGATGCTCTACGGGCTGATGCGTGGGGCCGTCTTCGCCCACTGCGATGGAGTCGTGGGTGAAGACATATATCAGCGGTATTTTCATAATGGCAGCCACACGCAGGGAGGGCCGCAGGTAATCCGAAAAAACCAGAAAGGTGCCCCCGTAAGGCCGAAGACCGTGGTGAAGAAACATGCCGGACATGATGCCGCCCATGGCATGCTCCCTGACACCGAAGCGGATGTTGCGCCCGTCGTAGGCATCTTTTTGAAATTCATGGGATTCATTCAAATACGTTTTGTTGGAAGGAGCCAGATCTGCGCTGCCGCCGATGAGTGTGGGAAGTTTCGGGGCAATGGCGTTTAAAACTTTGCCGGATGCCGCCCGCGTGGCCAAAGGACCGTCCGATGGTTTAAATACCGGGATATCCTCATCCCATCCGGTGGTGAGAAACCCGCTCATGGCATCCACCCATTTTTGCGTTATCTCCGGATATTTTTTACTGTAAGCCTTGAATTTTTCCTGCCATTCGCCCTCGGCCTTGCTTCCCATGTCAATACATTGTCTGAAGTGATTCGATACTGCTTCAGGAACATAAAAGAAGGCATCTTCCGGCATGCCGAGGCACTTTTTGGTCAGACGGACCTCTTCTTCGCCCAGCGGCGCGCCATGGGCGTCAGCGGAATTTTGCAAGTTGGGACTTCCGCAGGCGATATACGTGCGCATAACAATCAAAGACGGCTGCTTTGTGTTGGCTTTAGCAGCCTGGACCGCGTCATAAACGGCCTGGAAATCGTTGCCGTCGTCAACGCTGACAACATGCCAGTGATACGCCTTGAATCGAAGAGCGACATCTTCGGAAAAGGTGATCGATGTGGGACCTTCAATGGAGATCCGGTTGTCGTCGTAAATGCAGATCAGTTTGCCGAGCCCCAAATGGCCGGCCAAAGACGCCGCCTCCGAAGAAATGCCTTCCATCATATCACCGTCTCCGCAGATCATATACGTGTAGTGGTCGACGATGTCATATCCGGGACGGTTAAACCGGGCGGCCAAGTGCCGTTCCGCCATGGCCATGCCCACGGCGTTGGCAAACCCCTGTCCCAGCGGACCGGTAGTGGTTTCCACCCCCGGTGTGTGACCGAATTCGGGGTGGCCGGGCGTGTTGCTGCCCCACTGGCGAAAATTTTTGATATCATCGAGACTGACGGCATATCCCGAAAGATGAAGCAAACTGTAAAGGAGCATGGAGGCATGACCGGCTGACAGTATGAAACGATCCCTGTCGAGCCATCCGGGATTTAAAGGATTATGTTTCATTACCCGTGTCCATAGGACATATGCCGCCGGAGCGAGTCCCATGGGAGCGCCCGGATGGCCGGAATTGGCTTTTTGAACCGCATCCATGGAAAGTCCGCGGATGGTATTGACACACAACTCATCGACGTTTATCAGGTTTTCTGCCAGGCCTTCGGTCTTCATTCATTTCTCCTTTTTTAACATATGGCATGTGATGGTTTCTGATTTACAATGCCCGTAAAAATTCCGGTTTCAGGGCGACCCTGCCCGTCAGCGCCTCATCTATAAGACGCAATGTCTTTTGTTTGTCCTTCGGCAGTCTTGCCTTAATGGGAAGATAATTTGACGCATGGTTGGCATGAAAAAGACCTTTTGAAAGTTCTGTGGCGTCAATCATGGTTTTGAGCTCTTTTAGCATGTCCTCAGGCTCAGGCAAAAAGAATTCTCCGTTTTTAAAGTCCCGGTACATGGGTGTCCCCGGAATGAGCATCAGCGTCAGCGCGCCGACATACTCCGGATCGATGGCGGTAAGGACCCGACCGGTTTCACGGGCATGGATATCCGACCGGGACGGACCGGCAATCCCCAGCAGCACGGTAATGGAAAGCTTAATTCCCGCGGCCTTTGCTTTTTGGCCCATTTGGATCATCTCTTTCGATGTCGCACCCTTGTTGATTTTTTTCAATGTGATGTCGTCCCCGGTCTCAAGTCCCATGTACAGGATGCCAAGGCCGTGTGCTTTGAGTGTTTCAAGGTCGTCAAGGGTTTTCATTTTCAGGCTTTTGCAATTGGCGTACGCCCCCACGCGGGTCACCCAGGGAAGCTGCCGTTTGATCTGTTGCAAAATATGCAGAAGTTTTTTTTGGGGAATGATAAGCGCATCGCCGTCACATAAAAATACGCGGCGCTGCCGTTGGCAATGCGCTGCCGCAAAGGCAATATCTTCCATAATCACCGGATCCTTTTTTATTCGGAACCGTTCACCTTTGTACGCGCCGCAGAATGTACATTTGTTTCTGGAACAGCCCACGGTGACCTGCAGCAGTATACTGCCGGCTTCACTGGGCGGTCGAATGATGTTTCCTTCATAGTGCATATCAATGGTTCTCCAAAACGAAAAAATTCAAGAGATTTTAACTGAATTTAAAACTTTTATGCAACCCTTTTTCTCAAGCCGATTCATCTAAAAGGAAATAGCGTTTACATTTGTTGTATAAGTTTGATACAGTTGAAAATATTTAAATAATGGAATGCAAAGCGTTGCCTATGACACTTCACCTGCTCTTATTTGTTGTCGGATTTTTAATGCTCTATTACGGTGCCCACTGGCTGGTCAAAGGATCGTCGAGTCTGGCGCGAAGTATGGGCCTTACGCCCCTTGTTATCGGTCTGACCGTCGTGGCGTTCGGGACCTCCGCCCCGGAACTGGTGGTGAGTGTCGTCTCTTCCATTAAAGGCAAAAGCATGATCGCCGTCGGAAATGTCATCGGGAGCAATATCTGCAACATCGCCCTGGTGCTCGGCATATCGGCATTGATTCACCCCATCAGGGGCGACCGGGCCGTGTTCCGGCGGGACATACCGATCATGCTCGGCGTATCATTCTATCTTTTGCTGATTTCATTGAATTCGAAAATCGGAAGACTTGAAGGCGCGTCTCTCTTGGCAGGTATCGTAATATATACCGCGTTCAATTATTACACTGCCGTCAAGGAAACCCGCAATAAAAGTCAAGTCGAAGGCGTTGCTTTTCGCCATGCCGCCCAAGACATCGAATATATCGCGTCCAGAAGCCGGCAGGTGGTGTGGATTGCGGCGGGAATCATCGTTGTCGTTGCCGGTGCGGAAATTCTCATTGATGCGGCGGTGGCCATCATGAAGGTATTCGGCGTCAACGAAAAATTTATCGGCCTGACCATCGTTGCGCTGGGGACATCCCTTCCCGAAATGGCGACTTCCGTTGTTGCCGCCATGAAAAAAGAAATGGATATCAGCATCGGCAATCTCGTGGGAAGCAATGTATTTAACATCCTCAGCGTTCTCGGTGCCGCCGCCCTGGTAAAACCCATCCCCATTCCCGGCGGTTTTGTTCAAAGCGGCCTTCTCATCGATTACCTTTTCATGATGTTTGTCAGCGTTTTGCCGTGGCTGATGATGAGAAAAACATACATCGTGTCGCGCAAGGACGGCGTGGTTCTTCTTCTGTGTTACGTGGGGTATATCGTTTATCTCATCATCAAAACCTGACGGCTTTTTTTTGGCGTTCTAAGGCCGGATATCCATCGTAGGATACAGCCCTTTTTGGGGGCCTTTCCCATAGGGGTGAATAATATTAAACGTTAGATCCTGCCCCATCTGAGCATGCCCCTTGTTTTGCTTTCCGTCAAAAAAAGCGCCGTTGGCCGCCAGTATATGCTCGATTCGATGTTTGAATGCTTCGATGAACCCGGCGCCGCTGCCCTGGAATCTCATCGCGCCCAATGTCAGGCTCTTCTTGACCCTTGAGAGTCTTTTTACGGAAGCGGCATGGGTTTTAAGATCATCGGCGTTTCTGATATAGCCCCAGACCACGTAATCCTCCGGTATCTTAAGGGGTTCATCGAGATCGATGATGGTATGGGGCATGACGATACACCGATCCCCTATCTCGAGTGGAGATTCGGGTGTTCCCCGTAAAAACGCGTTGAACCCGACAAAAACATTTTTCCCCAAGCGCGCGTGGATGATTTTTCCGCCGTGGGCCGTGACATTGTTGCCTTCCAGGCGGGAATTGATGATATAGCAGTTTTCCTGGGCATTGGCGCCCTTCCCCAGCCAGGCATTTTCAAGGCAGGCGCGCTGAGCCACCAATACGTTTTCGCCGATAACGCTGTCACCTTTCACGACCGCATACCGGTTTAAGGATGCGCCGCGCGGAATTGAAATGGGCGCTTTCAGGTTTACGACATCAAAGATTTTCTGAAAATCCATTTTGCGATCTCGTATAAAATCGATGAATATGCCCCTGGGTGAGGCCCCCGGCTCCAGGGAAATATACTTTTCAAGCACGTTATTTGAAAAAATATACCGAAAATCGAATGCATCCTTTGCATGAACCCATACGGTACCGGGTTCAATATTTTGGTGAGACAGCTCCCCGGCCTGTACATAAGAAAAAGCGCCGATGACGCTGTCGTGGATTGTTGTTAGATCCACGGTTGCAAAGGGACCGATAAAACATCCTTCCACCGGAGAACCGTGGATGTTGGCATAATGCATGGATACCGTATTTTGAATTAAAAACTCTTCTAAAATTTCCGGGTCGTGGGTATAACAATGAACCAGGGTTTTAATGAGACAGGCATCTTTAATGCGAATATTCTCATCATCGCAAACAGGAATTTCAGCCCCTTGAAAATGAAACCGGTCCCCTTTGGCTTTCAACTCATCCCCCCGGATATCGCTCTTATAAACAACGGCGTGGTCCACCGTACATCTGCCCAGAAAATAACTTCCGGATAGACTTGATCGAAATATGCGAAAATGAAACCCTTGTCGGGGACTAATTCCGTAAAAAGCGTAAAATTTTACCAGCCGCCCCAATGGAATCGTTCGCCGCACCAAGGGTTCCGCGTCAAATTGAAATTCTCGGAGATTGACATTGATACGCGCAATGATTCGATCCATCAGATTTCCAAGCTGTTTCATGTGTTCGCCTCCGAATATGGTACTGTGTAAAAGTGTCAGTCGTCTTCAGGTTCCAGCCCGAATCGTTTTATTTTGCGCCACAGGGAAACCCGGTCGATGCCCATGATTTTCGCGGCCCTGGTTTTATTTCCTTCACACTTATCGATAACCCATTTAATGTAATTTTTCTCCTGTTCCTCGAGGGTCGGCAGTGCTTGATCATGCCGGCGATAGGTTTCGATGGAAAGATTGCTGATGTATTCCGGCAGTTCGTTAACGGTTATTTCCGGACCGTTGGCCAGCGCAACCGCCCGTTCGATGACATTCTCCAGTTCTCTGATATTTCCCGGCCAGCCATACTGGCACAGCAATTCCATGCATTCTTTTTGAATCAATTGAACATCTTTGTTCATGTCCTTGCTCTTTTGAAACAAGAAGTGATACGCCAGAAGCGGAATATCGCCGTTCCGCTCGGTAAGTGATGGAAGTTCTATGGTGATGACATTCAACCGGTAAAACAAATCCTGTCTAAAATGCCCTTTTTCCACATCTTCCTTGAGCTCGCGATGGGTGGCCGCGATAAAGCGGACATCCACGGGAACCGGTGTTTCGCCTCCCACCGGCAAGACTTCCTTTTCCTGAATCACGCGCAACAACTTCACCTGCATGCTCAGCGGCATATCCCCGATCTCATCCAGAAAAACCGTGCCGCCGTCGGCGGTCTTGATCAACCCTGCTTTGGCCCTTGTCGCACCGGTAAATGCATCCTTTTCATGACCGAACAGCTCATTGGCCATGAGTTCTTCCGTAAACGAACCGCAGTTAAATGCGATGAATTCTTTTTCTGAACGGGGACTGAACCGGTGGATGGATCGGGCGACCAGTTCTTTGCCGGTGCCGCTTTCACCGAGAATCAAGACGTTGATGTCCGAAGGGGCGATCTGGTGAATTGTTTTCTGAATCTCCATCATGACCTTGCTTTGTCCGACAATGGATGAAATCTTTTGCTGTTTTTTGAGGGTTTCCTTGAGCTCGATGTTCTCAAGCCGAAGACGCCGTTTTAACAGCGCCTCCTTGGTAATCTGGCGAACTTCTCCGATGTTATAGGGTTTGGCGATATAATAATAGGCACCGTCATGCATGGCCTGAACCGATGTTTCTATCGTGGCGTAGCCGGTGATCATAATGACTTCCGTGTAAGGCTGAAGCGTTTTTGTTTTATGAAGCACCTGCATGCCGTCGACTTTGTCCATTTTCAGATCGGTAATCACAAGATCGAAATTTTGTGACTGAAGCATGTCAATGGCCTTTTGGCCGTTGTTGACGGCAACGACATCGTAGCCGGTTTTGATCAGAATATGCTCCAGGTTTTTTCTTGCAATATCCTCGTCTTCGACAACCAGAATGATTTCATTTCTGTTTTTCACGTTCATCCTTATTATAATTGGCGCTCTCCGGCCTGATGATACGGCAGGAAACAGGTGAAGGTTGTACCTTTCCCGATTTCGCTGGAAACAGATATCTTCCCGTCATGTTGTTCCATGATGCCGTAAACAATGGAAAGCCCCAGCCCCGATCCCTTTCCGACACCTTTTGTGGTAAAAAAAGGGTCAAAAATTTTTGAGAGGATTTTTTCATCGATGCCTTCACCCGTGTCGATCACGTGAAAAGAAAATCCATCTTGCGCCTTCTCATGTCTGGCGCTGATGGTAATCTCACCGCCGTCCTTCATGGCATGAACGGCATTGACGATAAGATTGATCAACACCCGTTCTATTCTCTGGGGTCCCAGGGTAGCCCGGATATCTTCGGGAACATCGATGTTGAAATGTATATTGTCCGGCACCTGAGATCGAACTTGGGATATGGCGCTGTCCACCAAATCTTTAAACACCACGTGTTTCAAGCTTAAAGACCGCTCCCTGGCGAACTCCAACAGAGATCGAACGATCTCCTTGCCCCGCTCCACTTCTTTTTCAGCGCCGGTCAGCAGTTCTTTTTTATATTCCAGGTTGTTTTCCGCCAGTTCCTCGATAAGGATCTGAAGGGAGGTAGATATATTGTTGAGCGGATTGTTCAGTTCATGAGCCACGCCCGAGGTCAGTCTTCCCAGGGAAGCCAGCTTCTGCGCCTGCACGAGCTGCTTGCTTCGCTTGTTCAATTCATCGATCATATTATTTAGACTGGTCACCAGGGATTCGAATTCATCCCCGGTTTTAATTTCCGGGATATTGTTAAAATCTCCCCTTGCGATTCTGGTGATGGCGTTTTCAATGGTTTTCAACGGACGGTTGACATTGAAAATCAAAAACAACGCCACTAAAACAGAGAGGATAAAGACGGGGATCAGCGCCAACAGATGGATCGTCTTTGATTTTCCGATGAGATTTTGGGTAAATTGTCTTTCTTTTGTAACGATTTTTTCCAGCTCGCTGGTCAGAATCCTACCCTGGGATCGAATGCGTTCGACGGTATTCGGGGGGACCATTAAATACCCTTGTTCTTGGAGTTTCAGAAGATTGGCGAGAGAATCCTTGTATGTCACCAGTTCGGTAATTCTTTCATCGAGGTTCTGGGCCAGGGTATATTTTGAGTATCGGGTCAATATATCGCGAAGGATATCCTCGGCCCGTTGGATATAGTTCAAGGCCTCGGTGATGTTCTTTTTATCAAAGGACAAAAAGTAGTTTTTCTCGTACCGGCGGGCCTCAAGAATGGTGTTTAAAAGATCGTACTTTCTTTCGATAATCTGGATCTTCTGATTGAGGATATACTGGCTGTAATAACTGCGTGCCCATATCAGGCTGCTGATGCCGATAAAAATAACAAAGGCTAAAAATATTTTCCCTCTGATGCTGATTTTCATCTTTGCATATGATGGGATACAGGGTCCGACGCCGGGAACAGCGGGTATCAGGTATAATAGGGCATTGCAATTTGACAGAATACGTTGTTGACGCCGGGTATGTCGCGCGCAATTTCGGTAATCTGCCGGGTTAAATCATCCTGATAGACTTCGCCGAGATGTCGCTGCAATGCCGGACTGACATAGCCGGATTTTTTTCGCTTCTGAGCCGCGACCGTTACATGAACGTTCCCGTTTTTAACAAAAACATCGGCCTCGCACACCGGTTGCAGGGCCGCCCGCAGCCGGCTGGCTATGGCGAAATCTTCCACGATTTGTTTCGACTCATCGGTGGTTCGGTAAGTCTTGCTCCTTGCTGCAAGACAAATGATTTCACAGGCGTCTTCAATTGTCAAGTTTCCGATATTAATTACAATATCATAAAGCTTGGGGTCATGAATATCTGTCTTGTACAGATACCGGGTCCAGTAGATTCGATTCTTGTCTTCATTTTCAATGATTCCGGTCGCTTTTTCTTTTGTGACGTTTTCACGCTTTTGAAGCAACTTGATCCGGTCGTCTTTATCGGCAAGGATTCTTACTTTGAGCACCTGGGGAATCTCTGTCAGCAACAGATGGCCGCCATGGCCGTGATAGACCACATTTCCTTTCCTGGCATATTCCAATAGCGCGGCTTTGATATATTCAAGATACCGGTCTCTGCCGCGGACCATCCGCTCTAAAATGTTGGGCGCGTCATTGAGCGATCGAATCAGCTTTCTTTCCGAGACATTAAAAAGCTGGGCGGCCTCCACCAGAATCTCCCGGCTCACACATTCATACCCCAGCATTTTAGCCGTCTTTTCGGCAATCTCCTGACCGTGGCTGAAACATCCTCGAGAAATGGTAATGACCGCCATTGACCGCTAACCTCCTGTACCGTTATTGAATGCCGTAAAAGAAATAGAGAATGGCCAACTCCACCGCTAAAAAGATGGCTGTCATAACGGCTCCCGCCTTGGCATAATCCACGGTACGATAGCCGCCGGGTCTCATCACCAGGGCATTGACCTGATGCGTCGGGAGGACGAATGTATTGGATGCCGACAATCCCACGACCAGTGCCGCCATTCTCGGATCTCCTCCGGCCATGACCGCCATATTCATGCACAGCGGAACCAGCAGCACTGTTGCGCCGACATTGGAAATCACCAGGGTGAAAAAAGACGTCATGATGCCCACCGCCGCCAGCAAGACGATGGGTGAGGGATTACCCAGCATCCCTAGAACGAATTTTGCAATAAACGCCGCCGTACCAGTTTTCTCAAAAGCAATGCCCAAAGGGATCAGGCCAGCCAGGAGAAACACGGTCATCCAGTCCACGGCGCGATAGGCTTCATCCACCGAGAGCACGCCGGTGATGATCATGCCCAAGGCGCCGGACATCAGCGCCACGGAAAGCTGAATCTTGAAGAAAATAATTTGCGCCAGGGCCACGGCCAGCCAGGTCACCGCCAGTTTGGCTTTTTCAGGACGCATGATTTCACCTTCAAGGGCCGTTGCAAAGGTCAGCGCCCGGGGTTGAGGCTGATTTCTTAAAATGTGAAATTTCTCCCAGGGTGCCTGGAGCAGCAAAGTATCGCCCATTTGCAGCCGGACGTGGGTCAAGTTGCTGTAAATAATTTTATTGCCGGTAAACAGCGCCACCGGGTTTACGCCGTACATTTCCTTAAAATTAACCTGGCTCATGGTTTTGCCGATCAGTTCCGAACGGGGGGAGACCACCGTTTCCGCCATTCCGGCATTGATGACCGCAAGGCTCTCTCCAAAAACATCCAGTCCGTTCTTGATCTCCCACCCGTATTCGTCGGCCAGCATTCTCACCATTTTTTCCTTGCCGATGACGGCGATGTCATCACCCGGAGAAATCGCATCGCTGCTTTTGGGCACAAAGGATTTTTCATTTTCCGCTGAAAAGCTGATGGCCACCACGGTCACCAGAAACTTCGGCCGGATGGCCAGATCTTGAAGCGTCTTAGGGCCTTCAAAGGAATCCGGTATGTGTATTTCAAATGTATTTTCAAGCCCTTGGTAGGCTTCCATCAACAGCGCCGTAACCCCTTTTTCCGCTTCTCCTTCTGCCGCCGGCAAGATAAATTTTCCGAAAAAGATAAAATAAATGATGGCGCTTGAAAGCAGGCAGATGCCGATGGGGGTTTGAGTGAAAAGACCGAAGGGTTGCAGCTTTTTCCCGCCGAGAACCATCAGGTCATTCAAAAGAATCGTGGGGCTGGCCCCCACCAGCGTGATGGTACCACCGATGATGGCGCAGAACCCCATGGGCATCAGGAGTCGAGATATCGGGATCCCCATTCTTTTGGAGATCCGCTGGGTCGCCGGAAGAAACAGGGCCGCAGCGCCGATGTTCTGCATCATGCTCGATATGATGCCAACCGTACCGGATACAAGGGTAATGACCTTTTTCTCGCTGCTGCCGGCCAGCTTGATAATGGGGCCGGCCACCTTGTTCATGACCCCTGTCTTGTCAAGACCGGCGCCGATGATAATAACTGCCATGATGGAAACAACGGCATTACTGCTCAAGCCGACAAATGCCTCTTTCGGCGAAATCAGGCCGATAAGGGGAAGCAGCGCCATCATGATAATTCCCACGACATCGACCCTTACCCATTCAAAAATAAACAGAACGACGGCAAAACCAAGTACAATCATTGTCAGGATCATCTCAGGTGTCATCGCTAAATATCCCTTCCTGTGTCATCTCGTGTGATTTTCAAAATCTTAACGACATCTCCGGTCATTTCTTTTTTCTGAACTTAAAACACAGCCAGAAAGCAAAACCGATCAGCACAAGACCAAAAATGAAATGTGAATCCACGCCATCCTCCCTATTTTGATTTTAAAAAGAGTCATATAATGCATAGATTTAAAATTTTTGCAATATGGAATATGGTTTCCGCTCAAAAAAAAAGAAATCCTGAAATCCACATAAAATCAGAATCTTCTGTTTCAAGCGCATGGTCAATTCTTGGGAATTAATGGCGTTATAACGTATTTTGTTTATGGCCAATAGTGACCTATCCGCCACATCGAGTTTCATTCTGAAACAAACTTCACCTCAACCGCCCAATCCTTGTTTCAAACACGATCGGGGAAATTCAGCGGTTCGAAAAAGCGATCCTTTGATGAATATTTCGGTTCTGGAATTTTGTGTTGTCCCGAAAGATATCGATTTGAGAATTGTTTCAGTATTTTTCGATTGAATCCTTTAATAATTTTTGCTAAGGGCAGGTGAACTATTTTTTCTATGAAGACCATTTTAAAAAAGTGAATACCGACAAAGGAGACTGCATGGACTCAAAAGAAATACTCGATAAACTCGAGGAAAAGAACCGGGCAGCCATGGAAGGCGGTGGTCCTGATCGAATCCAAAAACAGCATGATTCAGGGAAGCTCACCGCCCGGGAGCGGATCGATAAACTTCTGGATGACGGAACGTTTGTCGAGTTCGATCGATTCAAAGTGCATCGCTGTACAGACTTTGGAATGGAGAAAAAAAAGATCCCCGGCGACGGTGTCGTTACAGGGCACGGGCTGATGAATGGAAGACAAGTATTTGTATTTGCACAAGATTTTACCGCACACGGCGGCTCTCTTTCTCTGGCCCACGCTGAAAAAATATGCAAAGTTCTCCAGCATGCCATGCGAGTCGGCGCCCCGGTCATCGGACTCAACGACTCCGGCGGCGCAAGAATTCAGGAAGGGGTCATGAGTCTGGCCGGATACGGCGATATTTTCCTTTTAAATGTTCTGGCATCCGGCGTTATCCCGCAGATCAGCGCCATCATGGGGCCCTCGGCCGGAGGGGCGGTCTATTCTCCGGCGCTGACCGACTGGGTGTTTATGGTCGAAAACACCAGTTATATGTTTATCACCGGACCCGAAGTCGTCAAGGCCGTTACCCGGGAAGACGTCACCATGGAAGAACTCGGCGGTGCAATGGCGCACAGTGCCAAAAGTGGTGTGGCGCACTTTCCCTGTCCCGATGATGAAACCTGTATCGATAAAATTCGAGAACTCATGTCGTTTCTGCCCCAGAACAACATGGAAGATCCGCCTCGGCAATCAACGGACGACGACCCCATGCGTCGCCAGGAAAACATTCGCGACATCGTCCCTTCGGACCCCAACAAGCCTTATGACATGCGAAATGTCATTACCGCCTGCCTGGACGACAACTATTTTTTCGAAGTACACGAACATTGGGCGCCCAGTATCGTCGTTGGATTCGGCAGGTTTGACGGTATGGCGGTGGGGGTTGTCGCCAATCAGCCCGCGGCCATGGCCGGGGTTCTCGACATCAACGCATCCAATAAAGGTGCCCGGTTTGTCCGTTTTTGCGACTGTTTTAATATACCGCTGGTTATTTTTGAAGATGTGCCGGGGTTTATGCCCGGCACGCACCAGGAACACGGCGGAATCATCAAGCACGGCGCCAAATTGATCTATGCATTTGCCGAATCCACCGTCCCGCGCGTGACCGTCATCACCCGCAAGGCATACGGCGGCGCCTATATTGTCATGAGCTCGAAACATCTTCGGGGGGATATCATTTTGGCTTACCCCAATGCGGAGATTGCGGTCATGGGCGCCGACGGCGCCGTAAATATCATTTGCCGCAGTCAGATAAAAAAAGCCGACGACCCTGAAGCGGAAAGACAGCGACTGATCGAGGACTATCGGGAAAAATTCTCGAATCCGTACCGGGCCGCGGAACACGGTTATATCGATGAGGTCATCGATCCGGCGGACACCCGGCTGAAAATCATCCAGGCCCTAAGGATGCTCAGCAACAAACGAGACAGCAATCCTCCGAAAAAACATGGAAACATTCCCCTTTAAACCTTTAGAAAGGAGCGCGTTACATGAGCTGGGATCAAGTATTGGAACTGATTAAAAGCATCCTTTTAACGCAGACAGGCATACCGAACCTGGATATCGGCCAGGTGATCATGATCCTCATTTCCTTTTTTTTCCTTTACCTGGCCGTCGCCAAAGAGTATGAACCGCTGCTGCTCGTTCCCATCGGCTTCGGCATATTTTTGGTGAATTTCCCCCTTGCACCGCTCATGGGATTTACCGAGCACGGCGATCCCCAACTCATCCAGGCCTTTTATAAATACGGTGTTCAGTGGGAAATCATTCCCTGCCTGATCTTTTTGGGTCTGGGGGCAATGACGGATTTCGGGCCCCTGATCGCCAATCCGAAAACGCTGATCATCGGCGCCGGCGCACAGCTGGGCGTATTCATCACCTATTGCGGAACCCTCTTTTTCGGCTTTACTTTAAAAGAAGCGGCTTCGGTGGGAATCATCGGCGGTGCGGACGGACCCACCACGATTTACCTGACCGCCATGCTGGCGCCGCAGCTTTTGGGCGCCAATGCTTTGGCCGCCTACTCTTACATGGCCATGGTTCCCCTCATACAGCCGCCCATCATGCGCCTGATGACCACCCCCGAACAACGGCGAATCAAAATGCGGCAGCTCAGGCCTGTTTCCGCCAAGGAAAAGCTTCTTTTTCCACTTATCGCGTCGATTTTTATAATTCTTCTGATCCCTGCCGTGGCGCCGTTGATGGGAATGTTCATGTTCGGAAATTTCATGCGCGAATGCGGCGTGGTGAAGCGTCTCAGCGAAACCGCTCAAAACGCCATGATGAACATCGTAACGATCCTCTTGGGGCTTTCGGTGGGAGCGACCATGCAGGCCGATGTTTTCTTGAGCTGGAAACCAATGCTGATTTTCGGCTTTGGGCTCTTGGACTTCATTATATGCACCTTCGGCGGCATTCTTACCGTTCACATCATGAACAAGTTTTTAAAGGAAAAGATGAACCCGCTCATCGGTTCCGCAGGGGTATCCGCAGTCCCCATGGCGGCCCGGGTTTCTCAAGTGGAAGGCCAGAAAGCCGATCCCGACAACTGGCTGATCATGCACGCCATGGGCCCCAACCTTGCCGGCGTCATCGGTTCCGCCTCCGCGGCAGGAATGTTCATTGCCATGTTCAAGTAGGAGAGATTTATGAATCGTTTAACCCATGGATTTTTCAAGAACGCCATCCGGGCGTGGCTCATTTTGGCCGGGTTGTTGGTGATCCTGGCACCTCGAACGACGGTTTATGCGGCTTTCGGCGAGGATCTGGAAAAACCCAAGCCCGAATTCACCCGTGAGGGAAATATGATCACGGCCAAGCTCATTCCCCGTGCAAAAAGCACCAGCGTTTCGATTCACTTTACGGTTTCAGGCGGCCGACTCGTCAACGTCGAAGGCATGGATTTTCAAGAGGCTGCGCGTCCCGGGGTCGACAATAAGGATTTCAAGTCCGAACTTTTTACTATCAAGATCGACGGGGTTCCGCCGGGCGGAGAGGCGAAGGTATCCGTCACGTCGGATTTTTTCAGCAGTTCGACCGAGTATTGGATATTCAACCGAAACTTGAAAGAACCCTGGATGAATGCCGATGCAAAGAATATCAGCCTGCCGGACATGGTCCAAGAACTTTTGGTTTCGGTAAAAGACGGCGGGCCTTTTGACAGTGACGGCGCTGTAAATGGCCGGATTACGCTATCGGGAGGACCCAAGGACTCTTTTTGGGGATATGCCCTGGGCACCCTTTTTATCCGATTCTTCGGTATTTTTCTTGTTTTGTCCATTCTTATGATCGGTATGATCCTTTCGGGCAAAATCTTTCAAATGATAGACAAAAAAAAGGCGAAAAGGGAAAAAGAGATTCAAGTGCAGCCGGAAGTCCCGGCACCCGATATCCAGCCGACCGAGGCCATTGAACCGGAACTTGCCGCTGCTGTCTGTGCAGCGCTGCATTTGCACTTTTCAGGGCGCCGGTCCGGGGCAGCGAGTTCCCCATCTATCACGCCGGCGGTATCGCCCTGGGTCCGGCAGGGCCGTGAACGGATTATGAACGCCCGATCCATACCCACAAACCGATTTAACCGCTTACAGAATCGATGAGGTTTTTATATGAAATACAAAATTGCAGTCAATGACCGTACCTTTGAAGTTGAAATCAATGACATAAAGGAAGGTATTGCCCAGGTAAACGTCGACGGCCGGCCCTATGACGTTCTCATTGAAAACTACAAAGACATCGCAGCAGGATCGAAGACTTTGAGCCCGGCATTGGTACCCGCTGATGCACCGGCATCCGGGACCATCCCGTCATCACCGGCGAAACCGGCGCCGATATCACCCAAGGTGCCGAAACCGGCAACGGATACCGCTGCGGCCCCGGCGAAACCGGCAACGCCGACCCCGGCTCCGGCGCCCAAAAAAGTGCAGGCTGCAGGTGAAATCGTGGCACCGATTCCCGGACGTATCCTGGAAATCAAGGTGAACGTCGGAGATCCGGTGGCCAAGGGTCAAACCGTGGCGACCATGGAAGCGATGAAAATGGAAAATAATATTGCCAGCACCATGGACGGTGTTGTTCAGACGATACGGGTTCAAAAAGATTCGGAAGTCGCCACCGGTGAAGTCATTATGATCATCGAATAATCGATTCTCTTGTATATCCGGCGACATCGGCGCAAAAGAAAATCCGGCCTTTTAAGAAAGGCCGGATTTTGAGATTTTATGCAGGAAATATCTTAGCGTTCATCAGACCATGGAATAAACATAAAGATTCCGGCGAAGACGCTCCCCCTCTTCGACTCTGCTGTCCTCTCGGTCTTCCAAGGTTTCCGAAACCACAAAAGCGATGTCTTTTTGCTCTCTGGTGATGGATTCCAGCGCCTCTTCTGGTTCGCTGAACATCACGATATGGTGAAACGGAATCCCTTTTTCGGCGGCTGCTTCTTGAAACAAACCGGCATTTTTTTCAGACATGCTCTTAAACTCTTCACAGACCTGATTGCGGGAAGATGAAAACAGCTTGAATGTTTCGCAGGACAGCGGCGCCGTATTCAGGGCCAAAATTTCATAGGACATCCGCTGTGCCATATCAAGAGCATAGTCAATGATCTCTTTTGAAAAATCGCTTTCTCTGCCCATAACCAGCAGTTTGGTGGGCGCCTGAACTTCTTTTTGATCCGCCATTGTTTCCATGGCATATTCGGATTCGCCGGCTTCGGCAAAGGTAATCGCTTCTTGATATTTGTCCATTTTATTGCCGGTTCTGCTCATTTTTCGTTTGATTCTTCCAAAAATTCCAGCCATTTTTACCTCCTCCTTCAGTCATCTATATTTTCATTTTCAGGTTTTTGATTTCTAACTGTGAACCGTGACCACTGGAACGGATAAACTTCTCTTTATATTCGCAAGGGTGGTTTTCTTTTCAAAAATATCCGCAGTCCCGCTGTCTCCGGAAGCATCGTATATAGTCAAAATAACATCCCGATGGTCGTTGACATAATCGACGATCTCTTTTTCCGGATTACCGGAACGGATCGAAAATCGACAATGGACGCCTGCCTTTTCCGATTCTTTCAAGAGATGTTCAACCTGCTCAGAGCCTTCGGCCATCAGATCCAAGGCCGTCTCGTGCTCTCCGGCTTCCGCAAAGGCTGCCGCTGCCATGGTGCTTTCCAAAACTTTCTGTGCAATCATGGCGTTCTTCCGTATCTTTTTGATATACTTGCGATAATACTGGGGTCTGATGACCTGGAATATGCTCAACTCGGCACTGATCCGCTTGCAAAGCGAAATCGCATAATGAAATACCTTTTGGTCGCTGGTTATACCGTCTATGGTCAATAAGACTTTTTTCATGGTGATCCCCTTTTATCCGCTGCCCATTTCAGCCTGGTTAAACATGCATCCTGGGACGGGTCTCTTCGCTCCGGCGAACACGGTCTTCGGCCTTTCTTCGGGACTCGCTTTCCGGGCGATCATGCATGATATCGAGCGCTGTCTCATGCTCGTTGGCCTCGGCAAAGCTAATGGCCGCCATCAATCTGTCGAAAGTTTCTTTGAATTTAAACATGGTGGAATCCTCCGTTGCTCAATATTGTTTTTGCTGTTAATCATTGTTAGAGCAATTCCCGTGCCGGCTTGATCAAAAACATTTATCTTATTGATATTGTTATATTTATATAGACATAAGCGGGCAAATGACATCCAAACAGAATGTTGCAACATGCAACAGTTTTTCCGATGATAAAAATATTCAGTTTAATATTAGCAGGTTATACAACATTGCAAAAAAGAATGCTCCGTTGCACATTGTAACACCCAAATATCCCTTAAAATCCGGTCGTAAAAAATTATTGCGAAGGTCGATTGAATCTGATTGTATACAAAAAATAAAGGAATCCGATCATGCGAATATTTAAGAAGGAAAAAGGACAATTGAAGGAACTGCCGGCGGAAATCAATGAATTAAGGGAAGATGTGCAAAGCGCCAAAATGCCCGAACCGGTGGAAAAGGTCGTTTACAAAGAACTCGAGCGGCTGACCAAAACTTCTCCTTCGAGCGCTGAATACACCATCGGAATCAACTATATCGATTATCTGTTGAGTCTGCCCTGGAACAAAATGACTAACGACAACCTCGATATTAAACGGGCGGAATCCATCCTCAACGAAGATCATTTTGGGCTGGTCAAAATAAAAGACCGCATTCTGGAGCATCTATCCGTCAGGATTTTAAAGATGTCCGGCCAACATAAGATCCTGGTGGTGGATGATGAACAAATTACCCGCCAGAACCTGGAGCATGTTTTTAAAAAAGACGGCTATCACGTCAATACCGCATCGGATGGCCAGGAAGCGTTGGATTTTCTGGGAAAAAGCGCATTTGACGTTATCGTCACGGATCTCAAAATGGGCAAAGTCGATGGCATGACGGTTCTGGAAAGCGCCAAAGCGGTCAACCCGGGCACCGAAGTGATTATCATCACTGGGTACGCCACCGTATCCACGGCCATTGAAGCCATGAAAAAAGGATCGTATCATTATCTGACCAAGCCGCTAAAACTCAATGAAATCCGGTCGACCATCCAAAAAGCATTGTATAAAAAAACGGTTCGGTTAGAGCCCAAAGGTCCGGTGCTTTGTTTTGCCGGCCCGCCCGGAACCGGAAAAACGTCTCTGGGCATGTCCATTGCCAGAAGCCTGGAACGAAAATTTGTCCGCATATCTTTGGCCGGCATGAAGGATGAGGCAGAGATAAGAGGCCACCGCAAAAGTTATGTCGGTGCGCTGCCGGGAAGAATTATTCAGGAAATTCGACGTGCTGAAACAAAGAATCCCGTGATTATGCTCGATGAAATCGATAAAATCGGTCGTGATTTTAAAGGAGATCCTGCCGCAGCACTTCTGGAGGTTCTCGATCCCGAGCAAAATACGCATTTTGTGGACCATTACCTGGATGTTCCCTTTGACCTGTCCCGTGTGATGTTCATTGCCACCGCAAACGCCCTGGATCTCATACCCGGACCCCTGCTGGACCGGCTGGAGGTGATCACCTTGTTGGGATACACGGAAGAAGAAAAAGAGAAAATCGCGAGCCGGTATTTAATCCCGAAAGAAATTGAAGAAGCGGGGCTCATTGAAAACTCGCCGGTGTTCACGGAGGAAACCATCCATAAGATCATCCGGGAGTACACACGGGAAGCTGGGCTGAGAAATCTTAAGCGCCAGATTGCTTCCATCTGCCGTAAGATTGCCCGTGAAACTTTGCGCGGCGGGTATAAAAACGAACCACATATCCTAACCCCTGAAATGGTGGAGGATTTTTTAGGCCCTCGAAAATTCTATTTTGAAGTTGCGGAAGCCAAAGAAAGGGTGGGCGTGGCCACGGGGCTGGCATGGACGGAGGCCGGGGGACAGATCATCTTTATTGAAGCCGCCAAGATGAAAGGGAAAGGAAATCTGATGCTCACCGGGTCATTGGGAGACGTGATGAAAGAGTCGGCCCATGCCGCGATGAGTTACATACGAAGCCACGCCGCTGCTTTCAATATCCCGGACAGCATATTCGAAACCTATGACATCCACATCCATGTGCCTGCCGGCGCGATTCCCAAAGACGGTCCATCGGCGGGCGTCACCATCGCCATAGCGCTTATCAGCCTGATAACGGACCGATCCTGCAAAAGAAACGTAGCATTGACCGGGGAACTGACGCTGAGCGGAAGGATCCTGCCGGTGGGCGGGGTCAAGGAAAAGGTCCTGGCCGCACACCGGGCCGGTGTGAAAGCCGTGGTCTTCCCGGCCAGAAACGATTCGGACATCAAGGATATTTCCGAGGATATTAAAAAAGATATTCAGATCATCGAAATCGATGAATTGGAGGAAGTCATCGATGTGGTGTTGAATTAGCGACAGGCGTTTATCAGATATACTTGAACATGGCAAAAGTCAGGTCTTTTGGGGTCGGGTTTCCGGTTTTGACAAATCCGCGGCTTTGATAGAACGCTTCCGAGGAAGGAAATTTGGGAACTTCTACTTCCATCTCACTCATTCCCATTTGCCTGAACAAATTTTCACACTGCTCATACAAAAGCGAACCATAGCCTTTTCTGGAATAGATCATTTTGACTTGCAATGTTTTGATGACCAGCTTCACCCCCCTTCGAACCACGAGCACACAACCGATAAGATCTTCCTCATCGTTAAGCAGCATGGCCAGATATCCCCTTTTCATCTCTTCTTGAATTTTCTCGGGCGTTGCAAAGGCCACCAGTCTTTCGAGATCTTCCGGACGATACTCGCCCTGATGAACATCCTGAGTGTTTTGCCGGATCAGAGCTGCAATTTTCTTTGCTTCGGAATCACTCAACGGTTTTGAATTTTCCCTTAAATTGTCTATGACTTTGATTTTCATTTGTCAGGTCTTATTTTAAAATCCGGACCGTTATCGTTCATTTTGAATCGAGGATATTGCAAATGTCTTTTTCGAGCTTTTGCTGGTAATGGTTCAAAGCGGCGTTGTTGCTCATGATCATGTCGAGTTGTCGGGTATGAAGCGTCAGATAACCCAGAATTTCGAGGCGGTTTTTCATGTACTCCATGTCATGGCCTTCCACCCGCGCAATGAGATTGTCTTCTCTTATATCTACTCTGAAGCCCTGTTTTTGAAGTATTTCCGCAATTAAATGAACTCTTCCGAGTCGTCTCTGATGATCTGCCGCACCCCCCTTAAATTGGAAACTGATGTAGTTTTCCGTCAAGCGTTCGCTGACCAGTGCTTCCATGATGGAAAAATGATATCCCAGTCTCGAACTTAAGCTGCAATAATTTTTGGAGATCATAAAATAATTACGGGCACCATAGGCCGAACGAAGACCGGGAATTAAATTCCGATTGGTCGTCGATTGAAATACAACCGATGCAAAGCCCTTGCCGTCAATCGCCGGCGGGCCTTCCCAGGCAACGGCGCTGAATCCTTTCCAGAAAGCCAGCATCGGAATGGAAGCGATATTTTCAAGCGTAACATATTTGCCGCTTATCTCTTTCTTGAATCCATCATCCAAATTCAAAATCCACCATTGCATGGGGACGTTATAATAAAGTTGCTTGCTCGATTTTTCTGAAAAATTGTGCGCCTTCCCGAAATTAAACATCTCGATTACTGCTTTTTCATGGATAAACCGGGTGATGTCATGAAGGGTTTTGCAGTTGACCGGACGAAAGTAAGGAGAGTCCGGGTCGAGCAGGTTTAAAGGGATAATCAGGCGGCTCACCCGTTTCAATGTTTCATAGACCGGGCTGCCTTGCATAAGATTCATCTTTGGTCCGGATTTTGTCGATAATGACTTTATCTCACCTTTATAAATGGTTAAGGTATCGGCATCGACAGTAACCTGTTCACCATGATTCAGTCGATCCATAGCACCGGGTACGCCGAAGAGCGCGGGAACACCGAACTCTCTAGCTACACTGGCGAGATGTCCGGCAAAACCGCCCTGCTCCGTTATCACGGCAGCCGATCTGTTTAACAGGGAAGACCATATGGGGAGCGCCTGACGCGCAACCATAATCGCCCCCTGGGGAAACTGCAAAAGATCCATGGTCTTGTCCACCAGGAAAACCTTCCCGCTGGCCGCGCCCGGACTTGCGGTCACGCCTTGTCCTGCAATAACGGCATTATGGGATCTCGTAAATTCAGGCTCGGGGAGGTCCGTTTTCAACGGCTTTATTTGCTTCAAAGGCCGGCACTGCAGGATGTAAATTGCATCGTCCTTGTCAACAGCCCACTCGATGTCCTGGGGTATCGCATAATATTCTTCAATCCTGGCCGCAAGTTCCGACAACTCCAATGCCTTTTTATCATCAATGGAGGGCAGATCCATTTGATCTCCGGTTAACCCCGTTTGGCAGACCCCTTCTTCGGGCAGGCATACAAATTTTATTTTTTTGGTGTTTACTTCTTTACGAATAATTTTTCCGGCAGGTTTTTTTGAAACGACAAAAAGATCATAGGCATCACTGCCGTCGACCACGGACTTGGGCAAACCCCATGCGGAATTGATAAACATCGCGTCATCGGCAATATCAACGGGATTCCGGGTATAGGCGACGCCGCCTGCCACGGCGTCCACCATGCGCAGGCACCCCACGCACATGGCAATATCTTCATCCTTAATCCCCCTGTTCAACCGGTATGTCACAGCCTGAAACGAGTATTTGCTTGCCAGAATCTCCTTATATGCCTGAAAGATGCTGTCAAAGCCGACGTTCAGCTCGCTCCGGTACTGGCCGGCAAATGAGCTCTCCGGCATATCTTCTCCCAGGGCGCTGCTTCTTAATGCCAAAGCGACTTTTCCTTTAGCGTCCGATTCGAGTCTGGCATAGGCCCGCCTGACGGCTTCGGCCACATCGTCGGGTATTCTGGATCGGATAATAAGCTGCTGGATTTTTGAGCTCAGGGCATAACGTCTTTCGACATTATCGCCTTCATCGGATTGAAAAAGTCGGTCAATTTCCATCTGCAAGTCGTTATCCTGGATAACCCTTTCACAGGCCGCCGCAGTAATGACAAATCCTTCTGGGATTTTGATCTGAAGTCTATTTTTAATTTCACCGAGGTTGGCCATCTTACTGCCGACAACATCCCTCATCTCCATACTTACGGCGTCAATGGGGATAACAAGCCTTTTATCTTTCATCGATTTCTTCTGCGAAAGTAATTCGTCCATCTTTTGCCGGATTTCGTTAAACCGTTTATCGAGTTCCCCGTATCTGCCTTTGGAGAGGTTTCCGATATGTTTTATCATATTAAAAACATTGACGGAAACCGCCGTACAGCTTGCCCGGACAAAGGCCATGCCAAAAGGCTGTCCGCTCTCAAGGACCCGTTCCATATCGGCCATAATTTCAAGCGCCCTGTTATTGGCATTCAGCAGAAGTTTGAAACTGTGATACCGTTCCTTGAACTCAATGCGAAGCTGTTCGACATCACCGGCTGCAGGTTCCGGCTTTTTAATAAAAAGCTTTTTAAAATGGTTCAACAGCGCGCTCATAATTTTATGTTCTCAGGTGTCAAATGGATACAGGACATCTGAACAATAGGTCGAAAGCAAGGCGGGGCCGAGGCTGCCGCCGACCTTTTCAACGGATGAATTTTAACCGCTAATGTTCCAGTTTCAGACCCCATCCTTCGAATATACACATGACGGCAAAACCATACCAAAGTGTATAAATAACATAAAGTGCCAAAGAAATTAAGACAATAAAGGTTCGATCGGATATTTTCTCAGGCTCGATCCGGTAGTAGTTGTAAGACGTCTCCACTGCTTTTTTGACAACCAGGTCGACCGTTTCAGCTTCCTTGAACTGTTTTTGCTTTTTTAAAACCTTATCCATTGCACCAAGCGCCTGCCACCAGTTAAAGAGGACCTGTCTTTCGTTGTACCCGTATTTTGACAAAACCGCCTTTCCGTCATTCATATACATTCGATCCGCATCCCCAAGGCAGTTGGCAAGAATTTTTCCCAGATCCCCCTCAACTTTCAACCGGCTCCCGGACACATTGACCAAAGCGCCGCCTTTCATAAACAAAGCGGCTGTCTGTTGCGCCTGACGCTCGTCCCCCATGTCAATGCTCACATTGACCGATCTCCCGTAATACGTGTCTGCCGTCGCTTTGACCTTCGGAATATAATAAGCCGACCCCTTTGAAATGGAATTGTACAGGTTATCTAAATATTTCAAACCGTTCTGCCCCTTAAACACCGGGGAAAATATGATAATCAATATGGCAGTAAATCCGATCAACAACCCGAAGCCAATGTAAAGTTCTTTCCTGTTCTCGTTCATGATTCAGCCTCCAGTCCTTTAAGTACTCGGATATTCATTAAAAAGGTACCGGTTACCCATACCGCGAATCCCAGTATCACCACAAAAAATGCCCATACACCGATTTTTTCCAGCAACGCTCCGGTTCCCTTGGATATTTTGATGATATCCATGGCGCCCAGTTTGGCCGGCAGGGCAAAGGCACGATTCACAAAACCGGCGAGGACTGCCATGGCATAGAAACCACGGATCGTGATGCCGTGTACGACCTTCGTCACAATGGCGCCGATCTGAATCCCCACCAAAGAGCCCAGAAGCATCCCCATGGCGAGGGTATAGAAGATAAAGCCGTAAATGGCGTACTGGCTGATTGAAGCATAGCCGGCAGTGAACACAATCTGAAAGATATCGGTCCCCACAGTGGTCATAGAAGAAACACCGAGAACATACACAAAAATCGGAAATGTTAAAAACCCGCCGCCGACACCCATGATGGCCGCCGTAAAACCCACTAAAGCACCGCTTAAAACGAGAAATACCCAAGAAATACTTCTTCCTTCCGGTGTAAGATCATAATCGAACTTAACTTTCGGCGGCAGATTAACCGCCTGAAGTTTTTGGGGAAGACTCCCCATTTCGGCGCCTTCAACTTTTTGGCCGTGTATATCCTTTCCGTGAAATCCTTTGCGCTCGGCCTTTTTGGCCTTGAGAAAGTCGGTCATGGCATAGCTTCCCAGAAAACCGAGCATCAAAGAATAGACGGTCGTGATAAATGCATCGCTGAGAATGGGATTGATGGCGTATAATACTCGATTGATAACGCCGCCGACGGTTGCGCCGACAATGGCGCCGATTAAAAAGACCATAGCCAACCCCACGGAAACATTCCCCAGTTTACGGTGGATGACGCTTCCCATAATCGCTTTTGCAAAAATATGAAAAAGATCGGTTCCCACAGCCAGAATGCCTTTAACGCCGGCGCTCATCAAGGCCGGTGCAATAATAAAACCGCCGCCGGCGCCGATGCAGCCGGTAATCAAACCGGCACCCATTCCGATGAGAATGGAAACGACAAATATGCTCGTACTGTAAAATGCTGGGCTGTATGCTTTTTTACCGCCCAACAAATTCGGCAGTGCGCCGCCGATCTGGTCTGCAAACGCGAGGCCTCCCAGGATAATGGGGATGGTCAGCAGGCCTAAAATTAACAGGCGTTTTTTATCGCTAAAAACAGCCCTGGATACACCCAGTTCCCATCGCGCATGGGCCTTTGCACCCATCATCATAAATTGTCCCCATTGTTTAAAAAAGTTCATGTCGATATCGCTCCTTTTTTTTGTTCCGCCCGCTTGAAATTTCCGAGTTTTTCAATTTTTTGTTTTTGTATGGTTCTCCTCTTAAAAGCATCCTGCAGTTTGCAAAAAAGCTCGTCAAAATCCGCAGGTTTCATAAGATAGTCAAAAGCGCCCGATTCCATGCCTTCGATGGCCGCTTCGATACTGGCGTGGCCGGTTAACATGATGACTTCCATCAGAGGATCGATTCTCTTGATCTCTTTTAGCGCGTTTATTCCGCCGATACCCGGCATTCTGACATCCAGCACAACCACGTCTGCCGGTTGCCTTTTCAAATAATCGAGCGCCGCTTCTCCGCTTCCGACTCCCGCAACATCCATGCCGCGTTTTCTCATTCGCTTCATCAGCGTTTCTAAGAAATCGGTTTCGTCATCCACAAAAAGAACTTTCAAGGCTTCCAATTTCATCACCTCCCGAATGACACAACGTCTTTTATTTTTGCAATGAGTTCATCAAAATCACAGGGTTTCATCAGATAATCCGAAGCACCGAGCCCGATACCGTCTCTGGCCGTTTCTTCTGATCCGTGACCTGTGAGCATAATTACCGGTAGATCCGGAACGATGTTTTTAAAAATTTTTAAAATTTCGATACCGTCCATGTCTTCCATTTTCAGATCCAGAACCACAGCGTCAAAATCGGTCCGCCTCAATGCCTGCAACGCCTCCCTGCCGCTGTAAGCTTTGGTGACGTCGATGTTCCGCCTGGACATTCTTTTGGAAATGACGTCCACGAATCCTTTTTCATCATCGACCAGAAGAACCCTCAGTGGTTTGCTTTTGTTTTCAAACATGAAACGTGACCTGTTTTCCTTTTCTTTCAGCTGCCAGCTTTGAGCCTTCAGCTTTTTAATTTGAGTCTTCGGTCGGTCCTTGCACCGGAAGGCGGATGTAAAACGAAGTCCCAGAATCGATGCTGCTTTTCACTTCTATTCGACCCCCCATTTTTTGAATGATGCCATAACAAATGGACAATCCGAGACCGGTCCCTTTTCCCACCGGCTTGGTGGTGAAAAACGGTTCGAATATTCTGGAAAGGTTGGCTTCCGGAATTCCCGGACCGTTGTCCGAAACTGCAATAATAATAATGCTGTCCTCAAATTCAAAACGGGTGGATATTGTCAGTTCACCCCCTTGGTTTTCCATGGCATCGATGGCATTATTGATCAGATTCAAAAGAACCTGCTGCATTTCCGACTGGGCCACATACGTGACGGGAAGATCATTTTGGAAATCGGTATGAATCGTTATTTTGGCGTATTTTGCTCTTTGTTCCGAAAGTGCGATCAATTCTGCGATCAATTCGTTGATATGGGTTCTTTGAACCCTGAAATCTGTTTTTCTTGCAAAGCTCAACAGCTTGTGCGTAATTTCCTTGCAGCGCCGCCCCTGGGTTTTAATCTGATTCAACGCCCTTTCAAATTCATCCAGATTCTCGCTTTTACGAAATTCCTCTTCCTCCAGCAGATCCTTTATCCAGCCGGCCTCTTCCACCATAATGGCCACGGGGTTGTTGATTTCATGGGCGATTCCTGCCGCCAGTTTTCCGATGGATGCCAGTTTGCCGGTTTCTATAATCTGTTTGTCCATCATTTCCTTTTCTTCGTCCGCCATGGAAATACGACGGACCATTCTCCTGGAAAGGATAAATGCGGAAAAAACAATCCCCAAGGCGCCGAACACCATAATCATGACGGCGACGATAATCGCCTTGTAGAGATCCAGATAAGCGTCGCGATGATTCTGCTGATAAACCAACAGCCAATCACCATCCTTTAAAAAGGACGCGACGTAGATCATTTTATTGCCGGAGTCGTCCCTTCTCTCTACGATATGGACTTTTTTAAGATCGTCTTCCTTGATTTTCAGAAAGTCCCGATAGGGTTCATTTTTAGGGGCGACATCGAAAAAGGGTTTTGTCTGAAACTTTCCATCTCTGTTAAGGATATAGGCAAACCCTGTCTCACCGATACGGATGTTCTTTACCAAATCGTTAAATGCCACGAAATCAATGGTCGCCCGCAAAATCCACGGATCACCATTCCAGTTATCTTTTACTGCGACGATAAAGTGGGGAAGTCCGCGAAGACCCAAAAAAACATCGCTGATAAAATACCGTGTTTTCATGGCCTTCTTAAACCAATCCGCCTCGAAATATAATGCCTCTCCGAGTCTGAAAGGACCGGCATACGCCACCTGCAGTCCTCGCGAATTGACAACCCCCATGTCAACAAACACAGGGCCGAAAGACTGTTGCAGCAAATCCATTCTGTCCTGTAGAAAAGACGCCTCTTTTAACTCATCAAAACTAAAGGTCTCCGCCAGAAATCGGATGTCTCCCAGCTTCTCCTTTAAAAAATTATCGATGCTCTGTTTATGCTTGAGCACCAATTCTTGAAGATGCGCTTTTACTTTTTCATGATATGACACGTGGAACTGATAAAGGATGATACTTCCCACCAGAATCAAAGGCGTAAATGAAACAATAATGACGGTCAGAATCATTTTCCGGGTTAAAGATCGGTAATAGTCGCTTTTTTGATATCCCGTCTGTTTCATTTCCGGATGTCTTTGATTACTTTTTCCGATCATCGGGCGTCTCGAAATTTTTCAAGCACAATTCCTTCAAAAGGTTCCAGACCACATCTTTCAAGGTTTCGCTGCTGCTTCCTTGCTTTGGAACAAACGCTGCCTTACTGATATGGGATGTGAATTCGAGATAATCATTTAGATCGCTGTGAATGACAAACGGCAGCGGCGGGACTCGATCTTCAAGGCTCTTGAACAGATTCAACTGACTGACATCAGGAATATCCGGATCAATAATAACAAGGTCGATGGGTGCGGGTCCGTAAATCAGATCCACCAATTCCCTGCTATTCCTCGCAAGTTGAACGTTATAGCCTTCGGATTGAAACTCCCGCTTTAAAAAATTTCGGATATGGGGATTGCGATCAACAATCAGTAAATTAAATTCTTTTTGCATCAGCATCTATGGATAAATTAAAATGTTTCTCTAGTGACTTCACGGCGGTCTACCATGTACAGCAATCGCGCCTTTTCTTTCAGTGCTGTCTTGAGTCTGTCGATCTTAAACCGATCGATGCCGTACATACGGATATATACCCGTCGCAATCCTTCCGGAACCATGTCGTAAGACGTCAGAATACTTGCCGTACGGCCGCCATATTCCCGGATGATATCCATCACTTCTTTTATTGCGCCCGGCCGATCCTCCACTTCCATGCCGAACTGAATGCCTCTTTTTTCTGCGCCGGTCAGTGAAATAATAGTTTTGAAAATGTCATTCTGAGTCACCACACCCACCACATTTCCGTAATGATCCACCACCGGCACTCCCGAAATTTTATGCTTTAAAAGAACTTCGGCTGTTTCTTCAATGGTATAGTCCGGAGGAACCGTAACGGGATTTTTGGTCATTATCTCCTTAATTGTAATTTTTGAAATCAAGTATAGCAGTTCATGAATTTCCAGGCTCGTCGCATCGGAAGCGGACGCCCTTTTGATATCCCGATCGGTTATAATTCCGACGATTTTGCCTTTTTCCATCACCGGCAGCATTTTGATGTCGTGTTTTTTAAGCAGCTTAATTGCATCATTCATGGACGCACCCACATCAATGGTAACGGCCGGTTTGCTCATCCAATTTTTGACCAGCATGATACCCCCTCCTTTATGTTTTGTACGTGTCTAAGGAATCCATTCCTTCATAAGCATGTGCCAGGTTTTCGAGCCCTCGGGGAGCTTTTCTTTCAAATTCTTAAAAAGATTGTCCATGGAGCGCCTGTTCGAAAAACACCCCGGTTTCGCAGGTTTTTTAAGCCTCCATCTTTGTCAAATCTATATTCAATTCATAATCGCTTTCGCCGATCATCTTTTTTGCCGTAAAGCCCAGTTTTTTCCCCAAAGCCAGCATCTGGGTGTTTTCCGGCAAAACGAGCCCCCATACGTTTTCGATTCCGCGCTCTTTTGAAATCAAAAGGCATCGTTTGAGAAGTTCTGCACCGATGCCCTTCCCGTGCCATGCATCAGCCACGACAACGGCAAATTCCGCTTTTTTTCGATTATAAATGTTCGAAATCACGCGGGCGGCTCCCAGCATTTTCTCGTCGGGTTCGGTCCCTAAAAGTGCAACCAGTGCAATTTCCCTGTCATAATCAATCTGCGTGAACCGGACGAGCATGTGGGAAGGGAGCGTTTTCATCGGGCTGAAAAACCGAAAGTAAATGCTCTGCTGTGAAAGAGATTCAAACAGCTGAACCAGCAGCGGCGCATCCTCCGGTCGAATGGGCCGGATAAAAATTTCTCCGACACCTTCACGTATCGCTCGGGTCTCATACTGGTTGGGATATGGACTGATGACCAGGTGATCGTGTGCTTTTATCATGGTGGCGCGCAAAACGATCCGGGCGTCTTTCACTCGGATATCGTTTGGTGTTACGATAAGAGGATTGATATCGATCTCTTCGATCTCAGGAAAATCCGTTACCATTTGAGACAGTCGAATTAAAATTTCTTCGATCAAGGCCAGGTTGCATGGGGAATAATTTTTGAAACCTTTTAGCAGCGCATATACTTTTGTTTTTTTAGTGAGCTCTCTGGCCAACAGGCGGTTTAAAGGCGGCAGCGCAACGGGTCGATCGTCTAAAACTTCAGACAAAACACCCCCCAACCCGAAATAAATGACTGGTCCGAGATCCCGGTCCTTTTTCGAACCGATCGCCAGTTCGTATTGCTGTTCTTTTTGTTCCACGCTTTGACTTGGACGATCAATTGCTTCCGAATAAACGGGGATTCCGTAAGCGCTCAACAAATCAGCTGCTTCCGTTGAAGTCAGACACAATTCGTTTTGCGAGAGTTTTTTTTGGATCTGGATTTGCGCGCTTTTAACATCGAATTCGATCTTTCTGTCAAATTTTGGCGGAATCTCCAGAAGCACTTTTAGATTTTTCGAATAACGGTAAAGATCCATAAATGCCCTGACCGCACGCTCCGGTGTCTCAAATGTCGGGATCCCTTTTAGATTGAAGATATCCCGGCCGATCTCCATTTGTTTCCCACCCATCCACGAAACGAATATCGGAAAAGATGTTCTTTTTATAACACCGGCCAGAGATTCAGCCACATCGGTCGGACGCGTCAAAGCCTGAGGGGCCAGGATGATCAAAAGCCCGTTCACTGCGGGATCTTTTAAACAGATATCCACGGCTTTTTCATACCGCTCGGGAGAAGCGTCTCCCAGAATATCGACCGGGTTTGTATGGCTCCAGCCGGGAGGGAGAAGATCATCTAATTTATTGATGGTGTCGACACTTAAAACCGCAGGATCCACACCATGATCGGCAAGGGCATCCACGGCCATAACGCCCGGACTGCCGGCGTTGGTGACAATGGCTAACCCGGGGTTCAAAGGCCGCGGCTGTTTGGCCAAGAGCTCAACACAGTCGAAAAGTTCTTCGAAAGTTTTGACCCGAACGATGCCGGCACGCTCGAAAGCCGCATCATATACGGCATCTTCTCCGCCCAACCTGCCGGTATGGGATGCAATGGCCAAAGCCCCCGCTGCCGTCCGGCCGGCTTTAAGCACAATGATCGGTTTGATTCGGGATACGGATCGCGCAGCGCTCATGAAATTTCGAATCCGCGGAATACTTTCTACAAATATTACAATGCTGCCGACATGGGAGTCTCCTCCGAGATAATCGATGATATCCCCGAAATCCACATCCATCATGGATCCGAGACTTACAAAATAGCTGAAGCCGATATGCTCTCTTAGGCAGAGATCGAGAACCGAAACGCATATCGCGCCGCTCTGGGAAACAAACGCCATTTTTCCGGGATGCGGGGTATGAGTCGAAAAGCTGAGATTGAGTTTGGAACCGGAACAGATGATTCCGAGACAACCCGGTCCGATGATGCGAAGTCCTTGACGTCTCGCCGAATTGACGGCGGATACTACCGTCTCTTGGCTGATTATCCCGGCCTCTTTTCCACCGGCCGAAATGATGACCAGGCCTTTCACCTTTGTATCGATGCATTCCCGGATGACTTGTGGCGCCGAATTTACGGACCCGGCAAGTACGGCCAGATCTACCACGGGATTGAGCGCTGAAAGAGACGGATAAACAGGTTGTTCCCCAATTTTTTTGTGGCACCGATGAATCGGATACACGCCTCCCGAATATCCGCCTTCAATCAGGTTCTGCACCAGGGTTGTAAAAATTCGTCCCCCCGGTGAATCGTCCCCGATCACGGCAATGGACTTCGGCTGAAATATTTTGTCCAGGTGAATCGCACTCATGGCTCAAAAACATGTCCTTTTTAAACGAAAAGAATGTACTGCCTTATCATGAAGCAATCGCTATGCCAGATGAAATCGTTGTCTGATACTTCATTAATTAATTGAAATAAAAGTGTTTTTAAGGTTGAAAAGTGATTGTTGCAAGCATCGCGAAGAAATTAGATGTCGACTTTTTTTACAAGGTGTAAAAGGGGACCGCAGATGAACGCAGATATTCTGAAAAAAAGAAACTGGAAGCCATCTCAAAATGAGGATTTGCGGTTATCGGTCTTCTATTTCCTGAAATTATATTCATTGGGGGTGTTTAATTTTATCAGGGCACCGTATTTTTTGAACAAGACTTCTCCTTTTGGTTGAAATGAAAACATGTTGGCGCCGATATCTTCAAGCTTCTCGACAATCTGCTTAATATTCTCAGAGCTCGTCAGCGATTCTATCGTTTCTATGGATACTGTTTGATCCTTGGGTTGTGATTCAAGAATCTCATATGCGTCTTCAAATTCGTCTGCGGCAAACTGAGCGGTTAAAACAATATAGTCGTCCACCCGTTGTTTCGAATCCTTCAATTCCGGCCTTTTGAGAAGAAATGCCTCCATGGTTTTTCCGGTCAGCGTCATCAATGCTTTGACCTCCTTTACCGGAAACCCCTCGGCATGCCGTCTGCGCGCAACCTCTTGAGCAAACGCTGGAACTATGTACCGTTCTCTATTTCTTACCGTTGCCGCTATGATTTGATAATTCAACATAATGTGCCACGTCAACAGTTCGCGATCCATCGTCAGGTAATTGGGAAATTGTCGCGCATTGGCAGATGTGTTTACTTCTTGCACAATGTTTTGAATGATAGGTTCGCGCAAACGGATCAAAAGATCATAGATTCGAGTACTTTTTCTGTAAGCAGGACGGTATAGATTGATTTCGTTGCGATACACCCAGTCTTTCGGCTGGCTGGTCATTTTTTCGGTTAAAAATAAAAGGCGTCGCAGTATATGATACCGGGGGGTCGGTTTCCAGCCCAAAGCCGTGTAGGTTGCCGAAGCATCAATATCCAGCTTCTTATCGATATATTCGGCCATCCACGGCTTTTCGAGCATTTCCTTTCCAATCATCCATCCCGAAAAAGAAAGAACATAAAATCCCATTCTCACAAGAAATTTGGGAATTCTAAACGATCTTACATCATGTCCGTAATAATAACGGGTAGCGGTTTTAAAAAGCTCATTGTGGGAAACACTCCCATTAGGACCCGCAATATAAACGCCCAGCTGGGGAAGGATGTCGCTGATGTCGATGACTCTGAGAAACAATTTAATGAGATCCCGGATATGGATATAGGGAATGGCGGATTCGCCATGACCGGCCACAATTCTCGACATAAACTTGTTTTTGGATAGCCAGTACTTTAACAGCATATACAACATGGGATATTCGCACCAGTCGCTGTATACAGCCGCCAGACGGACAATGGAACATGGAAAGGATTCCGAATACTCTTTGATTAGCATTTCTGCGCGCCGCTTGCTGCAGGCATAAGGGAAATCGCCGTCGGCAGGACTTTCTTCGGTTACGGTACTGCCTTCGGGAGGAAAATTGCAAGCCGCCACCGAACTGGAAAAGATAAAACGCTTTACTTTCATCATGTTTGACAACTCTAGAAGATAGCGGGTGGCAATGACGTTCACCTGCTCATATACGGGGTTTTCCTGTAGTGTAAAATCGTAATATCCCGCCAGATGCAAAACATAATCCACGTTTCCGTGATATTGAATGTATTCATATACGTTGAGCAGATCCTTCCACTTTGTTATATCGGCCTGCAGCCAGTGTATATTACTGCGAAAGGGAATTCCGACCTCTTTTTGACTGCGGCGAGCGATACAGAACAGGCGAAATTTTTCGGACACGGCAAGGACGAAATGCCTGCCGATAAATCCGGAGGCCCCGGTGACCAGTATCCCTGGTAATTTGTTAACCGCGTTACTCATATCGTTGAAAGAACTTTTTTCGGGTATTTAATTGAAAATGTCTTCATGCGCTAAATCCGGAAGCATAGCGCCGTGTTCCAACAAATTGCGATGCAGTTCAAAACATCGTATCAAATCATGCTGAATGTGCCCGAGCCTGGCATCTTTTATGTATCGATAAAGGTAGCCCCTGTAGGCAGGATGAGCACATCTTTCGATAATGATTTTTGCCCTTTGCATAGGGCCTAATCCTCTGAGATCCGCCAACCCCTGTTCGGTGACGACGATTTGAACGGAATGCTCGTTGCTGTCCACATGCGGGCACATGGGCACGATAGAAGATATTCTGCCGCCTTTTGCGATGGAGGGCGTCATGAAAACGGACAAATAGCTGTTTCTCGTAAATTCGCCGCTGCCGCCGATGCCGTTCATGATATCCATGCCGTACAGGTGCGAAGAATTAACGTTGCCGTAAATATCCATTTCAATGGCCGTGTTCAAAGCGATGACCCCCAGCCTTCGAATAACGCCCGGGTGGTTGGAAATTTCCTGAGGCCGCAGCACAATTCGCCGGGCAAAAAAATCTATATTGTCGACAAGCTGCTTTAATTTATCAGATGTGATGGTCAAGCTGGTGGCGCTGGCGCCCAGAAGCTTCTCTTCAGCCATGAGATCCACCATGGCATCCTGAAAAACTTCAGAATACACGCTAAACGGAGGGATATCCGGATGGCGACCCAAAGTGGCCAACATGCCGTTGGCAACATTGCCGACCCCTGACTGGATCGGCAGTAAGGTCTTGGGAATCCTTCCGCTATGCATCTCTCCCAAGAAAAACTGAACCACATGTTCGGCGATTTGGCAACTGATGTCATCCGGCGCCCCGAATTCAGTCACATTGTCGGGCTCGCGGCTTTCCACGAGGCCAATGACTTTTTGGGGATCGACAACTGCATAGGGGAAACCGATACGCGTCAGGGGGTCGTAAATATGTATGGGATACCGCTTGGGCGGCGGAGGCATCACCACGATGTCCGCCATCTCGCGAAGCCGTTCAGATTGATGACGGTTGATTTCAATGATGACTTTTTCAGCGTATCGAAGATATGTCGGAGAAGCCCCGATGGACGTCGTCAGAAATACTCGTCCGTCTGATGTTATTTCCGTGGCTTCCACCACCGCCACATTGATTCGACCGAAAAAACCTTCGGACACGGCCTGCGGAACGTGGGAAAGGTGCATGTCCACATATTCGACCTCCTGGCGATTGATCTGTCTACGCAGTACCGATCCCGACTGATACGGCGCCCGCCATGAAACAGCTTCCGCTTGGGCCAGCTCATCATCGATGATACGTCCGCTGGAAGCGCCGGTCAGCACCCTCACTTTGAAACGATTTCCTTTTTCGTGTTCATCGTGGGCGCGAGAGGCAATGGCTCGCGGTACAACTTTTGCAGCACCGGCAGGGCTGAACCCGCTAAACGAAACCGTATCGCCATCCCTTATGTATGATGCAGCTTCATCCGGTGTTAAAATGGGATAGCTCATTAAAAGTATCCTCGCTTTATCGTATAAGAATTGCTCATACCTTCTCGGATTCCGGCTTGTTTAAGGCATGAAACATAAATGCCGATGAAATGTTGCCGTTTTTAAGGACCTCATCGATGGCCTGTTTGAGGCTGATCATTGAACGATGGCCATCAATAATGTAGATAAGTACCGGAAGGTCCGGAACCTTTTTCTTGATTTCGTTTAAAACCTGCCAGCTGTCAAAACTTTCAGAATGAAGTCCCAAAAGCACCAAATCCGGTCGCGCATCTTTAATATATTCCCAGATCGACCCGATGGTATTTAACGTTACGACTTGAAAGTTCTCAATGGCCAGTTCTTTATATAGCGCCGAGAGAATATCCTTTTTGTCGTCGACGATTAGAATTTTGGGCATATTTAATTTTCCGTCCATTCGAATGAATATGGGGATAAAATCGTGCAACGATTTTATGAAAATCGGTGATACCGATCAGTTTGACGAAAGACACCCTGCATTTGTTTAAAAAAAGATGCGGGCACGGATTTCTTTATAAGCTTCCGCAAAAAACATGCCATAACGGAAAATTTAATAATATATGCTTTTACAATGGGTTATTTAATCTATCTCTTTCCATTGAAATCGGATCTGTGTCGATATTTTTTTCAGAATGTAAAGAAAACTGATTGCGGTTGAAAAATCATAAATGGAAAACCGGAGAGATGGGGTATTTGTTTAGAAGTGGTTTCATTAATGGGTGGCAGCATATTGCCCTTGATCGAGTTTATCTTCTGCCTCCTGCATATCTCTTGCATTTTCTACCGCGAAACAGGCTTTTAAGTTGAAAAGATTTTGTTGAAAGAAATCAGCGTCGGTATTGTTTTTTCCGACGAGAACGATTCTCCCGGCACCATACGCATAAATTAAATCCACGGTATTAAACAATAGATCAAGATCATTTTGACGAACACCCGTTTTTTTATCCAAGACAGCGATACATGAGAAGTTATAGGCCAAGTCCCCGCAGGCACTTTCGATAATATTCACGTATTCTGTTATATCATTTGAATTGCCTTCTTTTAAAATGACATACATTCTATTTTTTATGGGATTTATATGAACATAATGCATATGAATCTCCATAGACTTTTTGATATGGTCTATTTCATTAGATTTGAATTATTCTCTGCTTGCCGATTTTTCTTTTGTTCATTAGGTCCCACAGTTTCTTCTGTGGGAGTCTCATAAAATCGTTACACGATTTTATTTTGATTTCAAATTCTCAAAATAAAAATAAGTTACAATTTTCATGCCAAGACTAAACTTCAAAATCGTTATTTTTTTAACCGGCTAATAATATGAGCAAACTCCCGTTAAACAGAATTTCGTGTTTCCGATAACGAATGGGTATTGATGTCGGTTTTTTTTACAGCGTGTAAAACGCTAACTCAAGCTTTGTCAGCCCGATTGCGATCGATGCCGGTAAACCGCGGTGGTCCGGAATTTTTTTATGGTATGATTCTTGCTGTCTACTAGTAGCGAATTAGAGGGCTTATATCTGTAAATGGATCAAAAATGAATATTGGAGGTCTCCTATGAGCCTTGAAAAAATAACGGACATCCTGCGAATGTCTGATCTCTTTTGCGAACTCTCCGACAATGAACTGCAGTCCATCGCTGAACTGTGCCGAATTGAAGAATTTGAAGCCGGAGACATCATATATCGACAAGGCAGCGTCGGAACAAAATTATATATTTTAGCCAAAGGGCGTGTCATTCTTGAAAGAGAGATTGACCTCGGGGGCACCCGCAAGGCCAAGCTGAATGTCTTTTCCCTTATGGAACGGACAAATAGGCGGGTGATGGGAAGCTGGTATACGCTCATTGGGGAGCAACATGTGCATATGTGCTCTGCTATATGCGAAAAACCAACGAAGATGGTCTCCGTCGGCTGTTTTAATCTTAGAAGCGCCATGGTTCAGGATTCAACGATTCGGATCAAAATCTTGGAACAGCTCGTTTTGTTGCTTCGAGATCGAATACTCAGTTCTTATGAAGCCATTGATACCCTGTAATATTGAAATAAAACGTTAGAGAGGCTCGAACATGAAAAGAGGTGACAGCCATAAGGTTTGCCGGCTACCACCTCTTTTACGCTACCTTCCCCCTTCCTCTATGCGTTAGTCTCTTTCATATTTGAAGGAAAGCTTTACCCTGGCGCGATAAGCCGCCACTTTCCCATTTTCGATCTTCAAATCCAGTTTGGTAATTTCCGCGATTCTAAGATCTTTGAGCGTACCTGAAGCCGTTTCCACTGCATTTCTAGCGGCATCATCCCATGAAGAACGGCTGGTTCCCACCAGTTCAATGATTTTATATACGCTGTCTGCCATAACGAATCTCCTTTTATTGTCATTTAATCCATCTTTTTTCACCTGTTAATGTTTATCCCGGTAGCGCCGTGATGGTTGCAGGGTCTTGTACCATGCCATAAAGCTGCCTTTTGACGCTTTTATAGCGTTCGAAATAGACCTTGGCGATTTCTTTTAAAAAAAGATATCCGATTTGATAATCTTTATGGAAGAGATCAAACAGGTCATCCGCGTTTATGGCCATCACCTCAGAATCTTCCATACAGACGGCATTCAGCGTATACTCCTGGGGCTTCATAAAACATGCCGCACCGAACAACTCGCCTTTACTCCTGTTTTCAAAGGAAATGTCAATGCCTTTTCCCGGATCGATCTTTCGCAGTTTCACCCAGCCCTTGCAAACGATATAAATCTGGTTGGCACGATCACCTTCCTTGTAGATCTGAGTTCCTTTTTTGAAGGTTTTTTTCTCCGTGACTTTCAAGAGTTTCTCTAACTGATTATCTGAAAACGCATGAAAGAAATCGAATTTTTTGAAATCCATAATTGCTTTCATAATGAACCTCCTTTTTAAAATTGGTTTAGCTTATATGAGAATTAGGTCACAACCCATACCGCTCTTCTTCTGATAATGCTGATGACTTTATTGCTCACTCTACCCAGCAAAAATTCCTGGACCTTGGATAAGCCCCTTCGGCCTAAAACGATGGTACCGTAATCTCCCTCTCTGGCTTCCTTAATGATCGCTTCTGCCCGGCTGGGGACGCCGGAAACCAGTTTGGTCGTTATTTGACCGGGTGCAAATCCGGCGTCTTCCAAACGGCGCTTTGCATTGTCGAATACAGCCTTTGCACCGGCTTCAGCTTCCTCTAAGCTTTCTTTGGAGAAAAATAGATGCGCAATCCCGGAATGAATGGATTGACCGCCTCGGATGACGTGAAACAGGTTTATTTTGAACTCGAAACCACCCAGAATCTGCGCAACATAATCTACAGCCCGAATGGCATTTTCCGAGTTGTCTACGGCCACGAGGAATTTGTTGTCAGGGGGTATTTCGCCGATCATCAACACCGGCAGGAAAGTCACTTTTTCAACGATTTTTTTCGCAACGCTTCCAACAATGACCTCTTTATAGGTGCCCATGCCCCTTCGTCCGATAATAACGGCATTATATCCATTCTCGGCTTCTTTGACGATGTCTCTCGCAATACCTTCTTTTTTGTTGTGAATCCGCATTGAAACGGCATCTGAAGAAAAACCCGAATGGAGAAGCTTTTGCTTTGCATTTTCCATGGCGTTTTGAATCTCTTTTTTTTGCTGCATTTCCCACGCCCTGACTTCCCGGGCGGATCGACTGAATTGGGGATCTTTTCCGAGATCCAAATATGCCTCGGGTATACCGCTGAAAACATTAAAAAGCACTATCTTCATTTTATGAAAGGGGGTGAGTCCGCTGATATAATTTATCGCATGGAAAGCATGTTCGGAACCGTCAAATGTCAGTAGAATTTTTTGTTGAAATTGCGTCTTCATCATGATCCTTCCTTTCCCGGAGCAAGGGATAGATGCCGCCTATTATTCCAATAATCCAATAGAAAGAGACGACCGAATTTGAAATGCAAAGAGCCTTGATATCTGTTGAATAACAAGAAGCAATAACTATTCCAGAAATAAAATTGTCGGCAGTAATAATATAGGGCGCTGTAATAATAGGAAATTGATCTTGTTGTGATGAAATGTTGTGCGAGAATTGAAAAACAGCCTGTCGGATATTTTTACAACGTGTAAAAGGAATTTTTAAAGTTCGGCAATGCGATCTTCTTTTTACAGTTTGTAAAAAAACCGGACAGATCCGGTAATCGGCTTAATTTTTTTTTTGGAATTTATGACAATATTAAAAGTTAATTCATATACATACATTATTCTCCCCTTTTATCTCCCCATGGCATAATAGTTGCAAAAATAGTCTTCAAATAGCTACGTGAACATGTAATTGCTTAGCCTTTTGAAAATCGATCGATTCAGACAAGGTTATGATTCTAAAAGGAGGTATATGATGGCAATACAAATCGGAGGTGTAAAATACATTCCGGGAATGTACGAAAAAAAAAGGCCGACCGGCTCACAACTGGCGGATAAGTATTTTCGTGATATGGACCAAAAATGGATCGAACGGAAACAAAAAGAAAAAAGACCCGAAATTTTTCCGACAATCTGTTTTTCTCGAAAAATTGGTGTCGGCGCCTTGGAGATTGCAGATATTCTTGCAAAAAAGATTAACTATAGTGTGGTTGACAGGGGACTGCTGATGCACATCGCCCAGGAAGCGAAACTCAGCGAAAAAACTGTCTCCTATTTCGATGAACGGTATCCCGGTGTTTTGAATGAATTTGCCAAACTGCTCTTCGGTGAAAAATCGTTTATCAAAAGCGACTATAGCCGGCATCTGGCGAATGTCGTGCTTTCGATTGCCGGTTTGGAACCCACCATTTTTGTGGGCAGGGGAACCCATTTAATCCTTCCCCGGGACCGCGTGCTGGCTATCAGATGCATCTGTTCGGACGAGCACCGGACCGAGCGGTTGGCCAGAATCCTTAATGTCGGAAAAAAAGCCGCCGCCTCAAAACTGCCCCAGATCGATAAAGAACAAAGTGAATTTTTTAAAAAGGTTTTCAGCAAAAAAGAAGCCCTTCCATACGAGTTCGATATGGTGATCAATTGCGACTATATCAGCAATACACAAGATGCGGCGGAAATCGTTGAACTGGCCTTTAAGAAAAAGTTTGCCGAAGAACTTTCATCTTCCGGCTGGACCGAAACAGCAAAGGCATCTTAGTCGGGAGCGCACAAAAAAACAAAGCACGAAAAGAAGAAGTTTCGTGCTTTGTTTGTTTAAGGTCAATTAGTGCCCGTCGATAAATGAGGATTTTTGCTCAAGATCAAGGCTTGCGAAAAAAATAACCGCAGGCATATGTTTAATATTCCGAGGATTATTTTTTGAGCATAACGCAGAGATTGGGCAAAAAGACCATTTATTGACGGACAATAGAAGTGGTTTCAAAACCTTCAATCGGGTTTAATGTCAAGGCGGACTGAGACGGGAAACCGCAGGAATATCGTGAATATTTCGAGGATTGAACGGCGCAGTCCAACACAGAGATTGAGCCCGAGGGGAGGTTTTGAAACCACTTCTAATTAGGGGGCAAAGCGCCTCCGGTATACACTTCCCCGAATTCTTCACTGAAAACCAAATGTTTGATTTGTTCAAGGTATTCCTCGTAGCGTGAGAGATAAAACGAAAGCGGCCGGGGAAAGTTGATTCCCAAGATGCCGTCGATAAACATCTGGCTGATCTCACGGTGGCGCTGAAGCGTGAACTGCGAACTGACCAGAATATGGCGCTCATCTACCGAAAGCGTGCGCAAAAATTGCGAAAAAGCTACGCGGGACCGCGGCTGGTACATCCAGAAATACAGCATGTCCATGGCGTGGATCATAACGATTTTTTCCAGATCTCTAGCTTCTGCATTGGCTTTCCGATTCCCGTCAGAGGCGCACTCCAGGATTTTGAAAGACTCGACGTCCGGATAGAGCAGTTCCAATTGTGCATAAATGTCCAAAAGCTCTCTGAACTTGTTTTTATAATCACGCAAACGCATCCGGATATTCTTGTACCGGTCAGCTGTCCCTTCAATAAAACCGGCAACAAAATCCGAAGCGGCCTTGGATATAATCGCCGCCCACTTTTGCAGAATATCATTGACACCTGCTGTGTGAGACATGGTGAGGATGCCGCCGATACCGGCGTTTAATATTACAGCGACGGGAATGGACAGAATGCTGCGAAAGAAGTTCCCATATACCGCCCCTCTGGGCAAACCGCGGAAAATGTTATGTCCGGACAAATAAATACCGTTGGCCAGCGCCATAAACGTATACAAAAGGATCGGACTGGTTTCCGTCGTGATACCGAACCCCCGATCCAATATCACGGTTTTCACCACATAATCCAAAAGCGGTACGGAGAATCCGGTGAAAAGCAGGGAATCCGTGATCCTTGTCCAACTGACATAGTCATTCCAATTCAGAAGCGGCGAGCGGCGAAAACCCCCGCCGCCCAGAACAGATTGAAGTATGTTGCGCAGACCAGTAATTCCGAACCAGATAAAGGCCCCCAGATAAGCCAGCACCCACCAATCTTTGGTCAGGGCGAAGGTCAGAAAGGCCGGAATAAATCCGATCACGACCTTGAGGGCGTTTTTCAGCTTTGAGTTCAAATATATCCACTTCAGTCCCCGCCGCCTTTTCGGCGATTCCGGCGTTTTGAGATAGAGCCCGTTAACAATTTTCTTCTGAGCACCGCCCAGGGTTACGATATTGCCGGAGCGAACCATACGGGTCGAGGTCGCCTGAACTTGCCAGCCTTGTCGGCGCATGACTTTCAATCGGTTGAAAACCGGAAGAATCCTTGCCAATCCGGACAGTATGTTGTCAAACGGCCCGGCGGATTCATGCGGAATATCAATTGTGTATTTGTAAGCATCGATTCTAATGGGAATGGTTTCACGAATATTTGTTCGGCAATCCAGAACGATTTGCCGTTGCGTCCGCCTCGGCAGCGTTTCCTTGATCGCCAGTCCCATTCCGTGAACCTTGGGAGAACGGCCTGTGGAATCGCTGCCGATCCTCGATTTAAGAGGCTTTCCGGCGTAGTAAGACCTTAATATATCGATATCGTAAAGTATCGCAATTAATTTGTCGATTTGTTGAGCATTGGCCGAAGTCCCCGGTTCCCGGAGATCTTCAATAATCTCACGAATGATTTGCTTCAGGTGAATCGGGCTCCCGTCGTTGATCGCCTCCTGCAAACGACTGATTTCCGCAATTTGGGCGGTTTTGCCCGCGGCATAATCCTTTAGATTGAATATCTCGAGCCGGGTGATCATTCCCTGACAATCGTATAGCAACTCAACGACATCCCCGGCTTTCAAATCGGTTAAATTCAGCGTCACCCGGTACCCCGAATGGAGCTGAGCGAGCCGTCTCAAAATTTCAAATGGACTGAGTTGCAGCAATTCCGGGATGTCCGGACCATCATCCACCATCTGAGGATATCTGATTCCGGGATTTTTTTCAGGGGCCAGATATTCTTCGATGACGGATTCGATATCCAGCGTGTTCATGGACTCGATCCATTGGGTGATGGCATCCCGCCGCTCGGGACTTGCAGAGGCAAATTCTTCCTTTAACCGGTCTGTCTCACCCTGCAACACTTTCAACATCCGGTCGTGGATGAATTTCGCCAGATGCAATCTCGATTTCTGTCCGATTCCCACATACGCTAAAAACTCTTTTTCATCAATGGGTGGCAGCTCGATCTCGTAAATCCGATTTATCTCCGGCCGGTGGCTTTCGTTAAATTTCTCAAAAAGCACCGACACACATTCCTGCTGATAGGCCGACACCTTTCGGCCGGCCTCCATGATTTTCATGACGGCCGGTTCTGCTAAAAAGCATAAGAATGCCTGGGCATCGTTAAACCCGCGTGGAACCCATATCAATTGCGCGTATTTGTCCCGGAATCGCGCGTAAAACTCAATGCCGATTCGAATGTCGATTTTCAGGACTTTGGCGGCTTCGAGGAGTTCGGCCGCAAAGCGGGGTTCGATAAAATTATAATGAATCACCCGCAGGCGTTGGATGCCTTTTATCCATGCGTCCATGATAAGATGGGTGGAAGATTTGCGTCCCTTGGTGTTGACATCGTGGACATGATCGTCAAAGGCGATTTGATTCCAATCTTCGGGCATCTCCAATAGATGATAGCGCTTGAGCTGCCGCCGGATGATGCGCGGTTTTCCGGATGCCGCCATTCGGAAGTCATGGGCCAGTTGAAGCTGCTTGTGGTAATCGCCGTGAACGCGCACCAAATCCTTCATGATTTGCAGTAACACCCTGGCGGTATTTTTCGGCATTGGGCCTTCGGCGGTGTCGATCACTTCATTGCGCAAAAGGCGCAATGCATTGATACGCTCATCAACCCCGCCGACTTCCAGAGAACTGAGCAGGTGGACCACCGCATAGGCAATCCGTAAACCCCGGGTTTCAATCATTTCTTTGATACCGTGGGAGTGGAAGTACGGATAGTAAAATCGGCGGGCGTGCTTGTAGCTGCTTTTCCCTTCCAGCACGTCATTGACGATTCGGATCAGCTCGTTGTCGTGTTTGTCAAATAGAATTCCGGAGACTTTATCGTTCATAAATCAGCCGTGATAAAAATTCGTTCCATCCATTGACGATTATCAGAATTGATGGTCTTGTAAAAAAAAATCCAAAATTCACCGCGAAGATCACGAATCAATAAAAAAATATTTAATAATTTCAAATTCGTCAACTCGTGTTCTTCGTGGTTTTAATTAAAAATACGTTCTATGCAGATAATGCAAAAGATATGCCATTAAGTAAACACTTTTTATTTTCTGCGTCAACCTGTTGAGATCCAGAATAATCTCAATTTGAAAACGTTTATGGGTTTTATAACTATTTGCTGAATTATCGAAAATTTTTACCTGAAAACCGGATTCCTGGATCTATAAATCCGCAGGGGATAAGGCAGGGTCCTGCCGCTTTGTCAAAGCGCTCAGAATGGGTGTAGGTAAAATGGTCGTGAACATAATGACAACCACCATCATGTAAAAAATATCATCAGTCTGTATCACTCCGCTTGTCCTACTCCATCCTGCGGGTTCTGATGATCAGCAACGGACGGTCTATTTTTTGCAATACGCCGGCAGTGACACTGCCGTAAAAGGTTCGGAACAAGCCGCCAAGACCGTGACTGGCCATTAGAACGATGTCCACACCCATTTCTTCGGCAGCGTTTAATATCGACTTCACCACCGGTCCATGGACAACGCGCGCGTCTGCCCGAATGCCATTATCTTGGAATTCGGTTTCGATCTGACTCAGATACGCTTCCGATGCTGTCTTTCGTTCATTAAACCTTTCGCGACAATTATCCAGATCCACGACCTCATCCCACTCCAGCATAACGAACAGTTCCTCGACACGAAGAAAAATTATTTCAGCCCCGTATCGGGTTGCCATTTCCGCTGCATGGGGCAGAATTGCCTCCGCTCGTTTCGAACCATCCAGGGGGACCAGAATTTTTTTATACATGACAGGCTCCTTTGATGACGTCGTTGGGTAATAAGCTGCGGTATCTTTAAATTTCAAATTGCTTTAAAGACACGCTACGACCAATTCCATAAGAAGACACTTACGGGCGCCATTATTTTAACAATCGTTTCGGCCCGCGCTGTGGTTCATGTTTGCCGGACGTATTCGCCGGTATTTCTGATTGCTCTTTGGTAGTGGACAGATGAAACAGTGCGTAAATCGGGCACCACCCAATAATCGCAGTCAGTAGAATCAGAATGCCCAAAATCGCCCATAACGCGCTGATATAAATACTACCAAATGCAATGACAAACGCAACCGTCATCCGAATCAGCCGATCGGCTTTATTCATATTGCTTAACATGCGTCGCCCCTTTGATTAAAATCGATAACTACCGGAACGTGATGGACATTTTTAAAAAGCCTATGCTTCCTTTTTTTCTTTGGATTTTTTCATCAGCAGACCGACGCCTTCGCAAAGAAAGAATACGGCATATCCCCACCACACCGTGTAAACTACATAAAATACAATGATGCCGATGATCCCCCAGGCGTGCTGCGAAGCAGAGGATGCTTCTATTCCATAAAAGTTAAATGCCGGTTCAAGGGCCTTGATTCGTATCGTCTCCAAAGATTTTATTTCAGCGACTGCAGTTTCCGGGCAGCTTTTGATATTTCCACCTTTTTTTCATGTTTTGCCTGTACGACCTTTCCTGATTTTTTAAGGCGAAAGTAATCCTGCATGGCATAGGATCCGAGACAGCCGAGCAGCGCAACGTAGATAATGCTGATGAACGCATCGCTCAGCACCGGATTTATAGTATAAATCGTTCTATTTATATATCCGCCGCAGGTAACGCCGATAAAAGAGCCGAACACAAATGCGACGGCTAGCCGATAGTTCACGTTTCCCAGTTTTTTGTGCACGCCGGTTCCCATAATTCCCTTGGCAAACATGTGTAAAAGATCGGTACCCACCACCACGATCCCCCTGATTCCCGCGCTCATCAAGGCCTGAGTGATGACAACGCCGCCGCCGACACCGATGGCACCCGTCATCAATCCTGCCGCAAACCCCACCAATATGGCGACAATAAAAGCGCCAGCGGCAAAACCGATCGGCGGGGCATACGCCTTGCTTCCTCCGAGGATTAGAGCACCTTTTGCATAGACCAAAACTGTCGCCGTGGAGACCAGGACAACGGACAGAATTAGCAAAAAAAGCAGTTTCTTCTTGTTTCTAAGAATTGACCTGCTTGTTTCATATTCCCATTTTGCATGGGCGTATGCCCCGCACATGAGCATGTCGTATATTTTTCTCAATCCCTTCATTTGCTACCCTCTTGCTCTTCATTTTTATATAGAAATCTATATTATGCGGATAAAATTAAAAGACTCGATCATAAACATCGCAAAAGGTATGCCAAAGGGGTCTTGTAAAAGGTGCCTATATAACTCTTTGATAAATCCGCTAATTTTAAAGGCTCCCTTAACGTTTCTCTATATAAGAAAAATAATTGATGTCAGTATTTTTTACAGGATGTAAAAGGAAGTTGGCGGATAGAAGTAAAAATATAAATTGGAATTTGTGATTTAAAAAGTGAGGCTGGCGCTTGGGAAAGACCTGATAAGATCTTTATTTTCCTATGATTTTGCCCGATATTTTTTGGATCGCTGTTTTTCAACAGCCCGGTGTCTTTTTGGAAAACGGATGATATTTCGCCCATCCGGACTCACTAATGGGAGCCTAATGGCTGCCGGATCTTTTCTGCTTGTTTTACGATATGCTTTTTGACTTGAGATTTTATGGATATCAGGAGCACCGAAATTCGGCCGGTGAATAAGTGGACGTTGAAGCACCTTTTCATATAGATCGATGTATTGCTTTGCGGTAACCTGATGATTAAATATTGCGGCGCTCTGGGTCATTATTCGACGGATCTGCCGTTCTTTGATATCAGGGGACATCTTATAAAACTGCATGGCCTGGTCGATGGCCCACGAAAGACCGCCTGAGTCGAATGTTTTGAACAAAAATCCGTTGCCCGTATTCTTTGGAACATCCAAATGAAAAACCGTATCGTGAATACCGCCGGTATCGTGAGCCACCGGAAGAGCACCGTATATTGCGCCGATCATCTGGGGAAGCCCGCAGGGTTCAAAGCTTGAAGGCATGAACACAAAATCCGATGCCCCATAAGCCAGCCGGGTCAGGCGCTCATTAAAATCACATATGGCCACACGATCGGACAAACCGTGATATTCAACAATGTCTTTAAAATGCCTTTGAAATTCCCCGTCCGCCACAAAAACAATTTCCAGATTCTCTTTCCAATACCGGGAAACGACCCCATAAAGAATATCCGTCAGTAGTTGGCATCCCTTTTGAACCGGATCGAGACGTGAAGGCCAAAAAAAGACGGGAGCTCGGGCATCCCGGATCAAACCCAATTTTTTTTGAAATATCCGCTTATTGGTCTTTTTTCCCAAAACATGATTGCTTGCAGAATACGTGCAGGGCTGTACCTCATCATTGGAAGGGTGATAAGAAGGGTCTGGGGCATTTAAAATCCCGACGGCACATCCGGCGCTAATTTTGTTGGAGAGCTCTTGTTGCATACATTTTTTTACAAATCCGTGTCGGCCTTCGACCATTTCTTCTAAAAATCTGGGGCTTACCGTATTAACAAAATGAGCGGCAAAAACACCGCTGGCCAAAAAATCAATGGGAATCGAGTTTCTGGTATTTTCATAACTGGAAGGGAAATATTCATAAAAAAGGCTCTGCCAGAAAAAAGCACTGTCAATGCCCCTGTCCTCGATTTCAGAAAGGGTGCATTTAACCGTATGGATGTTGTGAATGGTAAACAAACAGGGAATGCCCAACTGTCTGGCCATGGCCGGAATCAGGGCGGTCATCCAGTCGTTGCAATGGATTAAATCCGGCTGCACCCTGGGGACAATATTGTTGATCACCTCTCGTTGAAAAGCCAGCGATATTTTAAGGTTTTCAGACTCATAATCGGAATAGATATGGTTCAGATAGAAAAACGCCCGGTCTTGCGCCAGATGGATCCTTTCTTCCGGAACGCTCTTTTTTATTATACCAAGTTCTTTTCTTACAATGGGAGACATTCTGCCGTTGAATATGGACCGATAATCCGGCAAGGCGACATGGACATCGGCGCCTTGATTGTACAGCGCATTAATCAGAGCTGCCGACACATCTGCAAGCCCGCCGGCTTTGGCATTCAAACCATCGGCGGATCGCCCCATACCATGGGGAAGATAGGTGACCTCAGGGGTCACCAGCAGAACCCGGGGATTTGCTGATTTCTTGCTCATGATCTATTGCCGTAATACAAACCAGACGCCGTCAGAGTGCATTGCTCCCTTGCGGTGCAATCTTTGCCCCATATTCCCCGGTAAATGTCAGAGCATGGGATAGTTTTTTGATCGAACTGCTTTTTTGAAATACCTCAAGGCCGAACGGATGAACGGAAGAAAGCGCACACGTGTCAATAAAAACCTTTCCGCCATTTCCGTGATATCTCTCTAAGGTACGAATCAGCTCATAGGCGGATGTACCATCAAAGTCTCCCAATAGCTTTAGATGAAGATTATCGCTGTTTTGGTGACAATAGATTCTGAAATTGGATGCCATTGCTTCACCTCTTTTAGCCGGCTCACTTTAATGTCTCCACTCAAGCCGATAGTTATTTATTGCCCGACGAGAAATCGCTAAGCTTTTTGGGTTTGTGCCCTTCTGACGCTTTTATTGATGTGATCATTACTTAAGGAAAAGAAATCATCTGAATTATGATTCGGTAAGGTTAATAACACTATTATATGTTCCGAAACAGTTTTGGCACAGACGATCGTTTGAAGGGTCCTCTCTCCACTGCCCGTCGACCAGAAACTTATATTCGTGATTTCCGGGGAAAAGCATCACTGTCTTGTTCCATGTCCCTTTTTCGTCTCTTTGCATAGGGTGTTTTTTCGAACTCCAATTGTTAAAATCTCCCATCAATATCACTTCTTGGGCATCTTTCGCTTCCAGCATAAATGTCCATCTTTTTCGTTTGGTTTTCTGATTAGATTTTCCTTTTGACATGTTACACCTCCTATAGCCTCAATCTTTTATCGCTTTTTCCTTCAGGCAGTATTCACGCCAAATACAATCTTTGCGGTCGCAGTCCCCGTTTGATTCGCCGAAACAGTCCGGATTTCCCTCGATACGTTGAATGCTCTGGATGAAATGTGTTAAATCCGGGAATTGATCGTTTAACTTATTGTCCAGATTGTCTGCCATTCACACCTGCCAGAATTCCAACAATCTTGTGTTCTGAGGATATGAAAAGAAAACAAAATTAGCTTAGCTGGAATTTTGATTTATTATTATCGACTTTACCAAATTTGTCCATAGAGCGGCAGCTTCATTTTTTCTGAGGAAATGTCCTATGGGGGAATTATCCCCATACAGGGGCGGGAAACAATGGAGACCCGGAGTCAAAGATTAATGAAAAATTATTCTTTCCATAATTCGACATCGATGAGGCCGAGCTTTGCAGCATAACGGGTCAGCTCAATCGTGCTGTGCAAATCGAGCTTTCGCATGATGCTGTGCCGGTGGTTTTCAACGGTTTTCCGGCTGATGAAGAGTTTATCGGAAACCTGGTCTGTAGACAGTCCTTCAGCCAAAAGACCCATAACTTCCTGTTCTCTGGCGGTCAGCAAATCGTAGCCGGTACCTGCCAACGCCACCTGCTTTTCCGGCAGCCCGATAAGTTTTTTGACCACCTGATGGGATACCGACGTATCCATGTAATAATGGCCCTTTAACACGTGGTCTATACCATCCAGGAGCAAATCCGCAGCAGATTCTTTTACCAGGTACCCCATGGCACCGCACTGAAATGCCTTTACGATATAGTCGATTTTGGAATGCATACTGACAACCATGACACGGATTTTAGGGGAACACCTTAAAATATCTCCGATCAAAACAAGCCCTCTGACATCCGGCAAACCCACGTCCAACAAAACCAAATCCGGCTTGAATTCCTTGACCATTTCAAGCCCTTGGCGGCCAGTACCAGATTCTCCGACGATTTCATATCCGGGGTTATGTCCGATGATTGCCTTGATGCCTTCCCTGAAAAGGGGATGGTCGTCAATAATCAATATACGCTTTTTGGGACTCACGAACCTCCTCCTGGCAAGGTATTTTAATAAATATCCTTGTTCCTTGCATCGGGCGCGCTTGAACGATCATTTGACCGCCCAGCAAGCCGGTCCTTTCTTTCATGCTTCGAAGGCCCATCCGTTTTTCATCGCCCAATTCATGCTCCCGCTTTTGGATATCAAAACCTTTTCCGCTGTCTTCAATGCGAAGAATGATATTCGGAAATACGCCCACAAGCCTGACAACGGCCCGGTCTGTATCGGCATGTTTACGAATATTGTTCAGACCTTCTTGAACCAAACGGTACAGATGGATTTCGGTATTCGAATCCAGTCTGAATAAATTTAACCCTGCTGATTGAAAGTCCACCTTTATTCCCAGTTGCGTTGAAAATTCTTCACAATAAATCTCGAGCGCTTTCACAAGACCCATTTCCGCCAGGGCCGGAGGCTGCAAATCATAAGAGAGGTCTCGTATGGCGTTAATGGCCCTTTGGAGGCAATTTGAGATGTCCAGCATTTTTTCTTTTACTGCGGTGTCCAATGCAGGCTGATCCTTCAAGAGCATATCAAACCCGATTTTTGAGGCGGAAAGATCTTGTGCCACTCGGTCGTGAAGTTCACAGGAAATCATTTGACGCTCGGTCTCCTGTGCTTTCAATAATTGTTGAGACAAACGTCGAATACGCGATTCTGCGCGTTTTCGTTCACTAATATCTCGATTGACACCCCTGTAGCAGATTAGGTTTCCATTTTTGTCCAGACAGGGTACGCCGCTGGTCTCCATGATGACTTCAAATCCGTCTTTTCGAACCAGAATATTATCAAAGGACTTGATGGGTTTTAATTCGGCCATCAATTTAAAGATTCTCTCTTTTAAGATGGTTTTATTGTCTGAAGAGAAAAAATCGTAAAAGTATTTGCCGATCACCTCGTCACAGCAATAACCGGTGATGTCTTCTACAACGGGGTTTGAATAGATATAACTGCCTTGAGCGTCCATTTCCCAGACCCAGTCCGATATATTTTCAGCGATGTCCTGAAATCGTTTTTCGAATTTTAAAAGGGATTGTTCGAGTCTGTTTTTGCGAACCACTTTTTCAATGACTGCAGGAAGCAGTGTAAAAAAATCTCTCGATTTGACCAAATAATCGATAGCTCCGGATTTCATAGCGCGAACAGCAATATTCTCGTCTCCCTGACCCGTAATCATAATCACCGGGATATCTCCGTCCTTTTGCCTTAAGGTTTCTAAAAACTCGATCCCGTTCATACCGGGCAGAAGGTAATCCGTAATGATAACCGTGGGTATAATGCCATCAAGGCCTTCAAGGCATGTGGTCGCTTCCTGGAAATGATATAGCAAGGCGTTCGGAAATTCTTTGGTAATGGCCCGCTTCATCAGGCTGAAATGGGCTTCATCGTCCTCGATGATGACGAGCTTCAACGGTTCCACTGTCAAAACTCCTAAATTTTTTCTGCCGGCGCAAAAAATATCTTTATCCGTTTAAAACAGGCGGTTTATTGAGAATCATCCAGTAAAACTCGATTTGCATGATTTTTTCCTCAAATTCCTTGAATCCAACCGGTTTGGTCAAGTAGCTGTTGGCAAAATGATTATAGGACCGGGCGATGTCCTCTTCGCGTTCCGATGTGGTCAGCATGATCACCGGTATTCGTTTCAGCAAATCATCTTGTTTGATCTTCTTTAAAACCTCTATGCCGTCGATGCCGGGCAGCTTGATATCCAACAAAATCAATCCGGGCAAAGGATATTTGACGCTATTTTTATACTTTCCCCGGTGGTACAGAAAGTCGAAGGCTTCCTCTCCATCGGAAACAATGAAGATCCGGTTGGCGTTTCCCGCTTTTCGAATGGCACGTCTGGTCAGTTCCGCATGGGCCGGCTCATCTTCCACAAGCAATATATCCAAGGGTTCGTAATCCATGGATTCATGCCTCCTTCCCTTTTAGGATGAAAAAAAACGAGGTCCCCTTCCCTGGCTCGGAATCCAGCCAGATTTTACCGCCATGATGTTCGATGATGCGCTTTACGATGGTCATGCCGACGCCTGTCCCCTCCGCGGATTTTTTTGCAGCCGGGAGCCGTTGAAAGATCTCGAAAATCTTTTGATGATATCTTTTTTCGATACCGATGCCGTTGTCTCGAACAAAAAATACCTTTTGGCCGTTTCGATCCATCGCGCCCACATCGATCCGTGGAAAAGGATTCTCCTTTCCGATGTATTTAACGGCGTTGGACAACAGGTTTTCCATCACCTGGCACAAACGTTCCATTTCACCATAAACCACGGGAAGCCCTTTTTCAACATTTATTGCGACCCCGCTTTCATCGATTTGACGCTGTAGCGTTTTTAGGACTTTTTCCATGAGATCGTCAAAGGAAAATTCCGTTTTTCTTTCCGGCAGCCGTCCGATGCGGGAAAGATACAACAAGTCGTCGATTAACAGTTCCATATTCCGGGAAGCATCGCTCATGTAATTGAGATATTTTTCAGCACTCCCATCGATCATATCTCCAAAGTCTTCTCGAAGGGCGCCGATAAATCCCTCGATGGTGACAATAGGGGTTTTTAAATCATGGGAAACCGTGTACACAAAGGTTTCAAGTTCCGTATTTTTGTCGGCGAGTTCGGAGAGCGCGGCTTCCAATTTTTTTTCATTTTCCTTTAATGCTGTTTCCGTGCGTTTTCGTTCGCTGATCTCCTTAAACGCCTGGTCCCTGGCTTGCCGGTACATTTGCATTCGTTCGAGAAGAAGATGAAGGAGCATCGAAAGGAACGCCGAAATGATGAGCCCAAAAATAAGAAAAGAAACATGCCAACCTCCACCGGACGGGTAAATAATGTCCTTTGGAACAAGATCCAGCATCCAGGTTTTGCCGGGGAACCGAAACTCCCGGATCACCTGCAACCCACTCTTATGCGGTATGCCGCCACTTTGAATTTCATTGGAGTAAATCAATCGATCCCTTTCGTACAAGCGAACCCAAAATTCATTGGAAATGTCCTTGGCCAGACTGACGTCCATAATACCTTTAATTCGGAACACACCGTTCAGATACCCTTGAATCCTGCCGGAATAGACGAGAGGCAAAAACGTGTTGAAGCCGAGTCCCCCCTGTATCAGTTCCGCACAAGGGGTTATGATATTTTGATTGGAATGTAGTATCTGGAATTTTTCATGAAAACGAGGGCTTCCAGGTTCATAAATCTGCTTGTCGACAATACCTTCATTGCCTTTTCTGGGAAAAACCCATCGAACGACCCCCGCAGGATCGATCCAGTTGATTCCCATGAAACCCGGATTATGGGAATAAAACACCTTGGCAAAGTCAAGAAAACGCGTCTTGCTGAAATCCGGCGGAACCCTCCCAGTCCATCTTTCCGCGAGCAACTCCAGTGATGCCATGCGCGCACGCATCAGGACTTCGATACGGCTTATTATCTGCCTCGAAGAAGTTTCCGCATGTCTCAGGGCAAGTTCCCGTTCGTAACTGTTCTGATTTTGCCACAGCAACACGGTAATGCTGCCGAAAATCAAAAACGCAATAACCGGAGACAATTTTTTCAAATGCCGCATTGAATTCTTTTATCCATGCAAAAAAGGCGAGAATGCCTGATTTTCAACGTCTCACCTTTTTCATATACCGAGTTTTTTTGGTAATGCAAAGAAACACCATCCAGGTTATGCAACTTTAATTTTATGCGTTTTTTTTTGACCTTTTCCTCCTTGGAAAGCGTTATGGTTTAGAAGTGGTTTCAAAATCTCCCCTCAGCCTCAATCTCTGTGTTGGACCGAGCCAGCCAATCCTCGAAGTATTCCCGATATTCCTGCGGTTGGCCGTCTCAGTCCGCCTTGACCTTAAACCCGGTTGAAGGTTTTGAAGCCACTCCTGGATAAATGACGACATTTCTCTATGATCCGGATAGTGTGTAATTTTCAACAAAATACTTCAGCTTTTTCATTGCGGCAGATTTTAGCCCTTCAAACTGCACTCGATTCTGCCGCATCTTAATAGAATTGATCGTGAAATCGTCGGATATTTCCATATCGGCAATGTCTTTAAACATCAAACTTTCAAGGTAAAAGCCGGAATCAGCGACCAGTATGTCCAGCACCAGCGATCGAACAGATCGCTCCTCGTCGTTGATATAACGAAACAGAAGCCCGCCCATGCTGATGTCAATGATTCTGCCGAACCTGACCGGTTTCGATCGATATACGGCACATGCAATTTGTGCCATACTCTGCTCTGCAATACGCAAATGTCCGGCGCCAGCCGGTCGTATCAGGGCAAAGGCATCTTTTTTAGCTTGAAATCGTTCATGTGCCCTTTTTTCAGGACTTTTCACCGGATTTGTATCCATCATTTGCATCATCAGCGACTGGTTCGCACCTTCTGTTTCATGATCGAATTTGGAAATTTCGTCGGCAATTTCCATACCATCGGATTGAAAAATATCCTCTAAAAAATAGAGATTATCCATTATTTCCCCTGATGTCCGTCATTTTTCCTATTTTCTTTCAGTAACCAATTATTTATCCTCGACTTGATCGATTTTGTCCATAGGGAAAAGCTTCATTTTTTCTGGGGAAATCTCCCATACGGGAATTTTCCCCATACATTGAAAAAATGTTTTTCTCCTCTCGACTTTCCTATTTCGTTTTTTTCAGCTCAAAGGTTAACACACAAACTGAATCATAAAGACCGACCGAACCCCTCTTCACCAGATATCCGTGCTAAGACCAGGTGATCAACTGGGGCAAAAATTTTAAATAATCATCACCGGCGGGAACGACCCTGACCGTAAATCCATATCGGCCGGACAGCCTGCAGGGGACCTGACATCCGTAACGATAATTTCCAGCATCCAAGTGTTCAGCGACGGTCATGGGAATCGTATTGATGCCCTCCAGCATATCCACGGATTTCATATGCCCGTTGTAAAGCTCCACACAGACCTCTTCCGGATCGAGTCCCCCCAGATGGACATCTGCCCTAACTTCGAAGCGATCTCCAACGCGAAACGGTCCCTTATTGGTCTGGATAGGCCGCCCGATTCGGATGTCGTTCCACAGGCTCTGTAGCCGCTGTTGTTGGAAGGCCAAGTCTCGGGCTTCCTGACCGTTTTTATTCAACAGCGCCTTTAACCTGTGAATGATGGGCATGTAAAAACGCTGTTCATATTCTCCAACCATTCTCAAGCTGCAAAAATTCTTCATGGCCATTTTCATAGAGGCCTTCATCATTCTAATCCAACGCTTGGGAAGTTCTCCCTCGTTCTCTTCGTAAAAGCATGGGATTACATCATTTTCCAACACGTTATACAGGGCCTGACTCTCTGTGGCATCCTGGTATTCATGATCGACATATTCTTCACCGCCCCCGATTCGCCATCCTCGTTCTTCAGAATAACCTTCGCACCACCATCCATCTAAAATACTCACATTGAGCACCCCATTGACGGCAGCTTTCATCCCGGATGTGCCGCAGGCCTCTAAAGGTCTGCGGGGAGTACTCAGCCAGACATCGGCGCCCTGAACCAGAGATCTTGCCAGTGCCATGTCGTAACCCTCAATAAATACTGCATGCGGACGGATTTCCGGCCGGCGAATAAATTCAATTAGACGTTTGATGATTTCTTTGCCTTTCTTGTCCTGAGGATGGGCTTTACCGGCAAAAATAATTTGTACGGGACGGGTATCGTTGTTGAGAATCGTCGCCAGCCGACCGGGATCTTCAAGGAGCAGATGCGCTCGCTTGTATGCCGCAAATCTGCGGGCAAAGGCTATGGTCAACACTTCAGGATTCAGGATGGCTTCGATCTTATCGATAACGCTTTTGGGAGCATTGCGCCTTTCGTATTGTTGTTTTAATAGCCCCCGGCAGGTGCGAATCAACCGGGAGCGGCTCATTTCATGAGCCCGCCAGAGCTCGTCGTCGTAAATCTCGTCAATACGGTCAACGTTTTCAGGTCGCCGTGAACTCATGTACCATTCCGGCCCCAGGTAACGTTCAAACAGCGGCCAGATTTCCTGAGAAATAAACGTTGAGACATGTATTCCGTTGGTCACATAAGAAATCGGGATCTCGTCTTCCGACAGGCCCGGCCAAAGATGAGCCCACATCTTTCTGGTGGTGCGGCCATGGAGGCGGCTGACGCCGTTACGATGCTGAGACATTCGCAAACCCAGAATACACATGTAAAACGGCGCGTCTTTATCGAAAGATTTTGTTTGCCCCCAAGATAAAATTTCTTCTTCACTGGCCCCCAGACGTTCTTGTAAAGGTCGAATCCAGGGTTTGATCAAATCGACGGGGAAGGAATCATGTCCGGCAGCGACCGGGGTATGAGTGGTAAATATCGTACAACGAGGAATAATTTGCAAGGCAGTGTTTAAATCGACGTGATAACGCTCCATGAACATTGCAAGACGCTCCAGTGCGGAGAAGGCTGAATGTCCTTCATTCATGTGACAAACAGAAGGAAAGAGATCCATAGCCGCCAACGCCCGCATACCGCCAATGCCAAGCAGTATTTCCTGGGCAAGCCGAATTTTGGGCTCAGCTACATAAAGGCGGGCCGTAATTTCTCGGGCTTCCGGTGTATTTTCAGGCAGATTCGTATCGAGCAAAAACAGTGGGGTGCGGCCCACCCGAATTTTCCAGACAAACGCATGAATCTCACCCTCTGGCCCGGTAATTGAAATTGTGATTTCATTGCCCTGGGTATCCCGGGCGCGCTCCAGCGGAAGATAATAAAATTCTATTTCCGGATATTCTTCCTGCTGCAATCCCTCTTGATCGAGATATTGGCGGAAGTAGCCCTTGCGATACAGCAAGCCGATCCCGACGAGGGACGACGCCATGTTGGAGGCGGCTTTTAAATGGTCTCCGGCAAGGACACCCAGTCCGCCGGCAAAAATGGGAATATTTTCATTTACACCGAATTCCATCGAAAAATAGGCTACTGGCCCCATTTTTTTATAAATAGACTTTGAAGGATCCGAACTATCGGCAACCCGCTTTTTGTAGCGATCTTTAACCCGTTGCAGATGGTTCAAAAAACTGTCGTCCCCGGCCAGTTCCTCTAAGCGCTTCTGGCTGACATGGGACAAAAGGTAAATCGGGTTTCCTCTGGATTCTATCCAGAGTTGCGGTTCGATACGTCGAAACAGCGTGAGGGCATCCTGTTTCCAGCACCACCAGAGATTACGCGCCAAGACTTCCAAAAAGGCCAATGATTTTGGGATAGAGGGATAGATCTGGTATGTGAGAATGCGCTTCACGCGTGTTATCCTGAGCGATTAAGATTCATGAAAAATCGATTCCCCGAGATTCTCGAAAGAAAATGTATTGAATATATGATGGCCGTCATAGTCCAGAACCCGTAAATCATTCGTCTGGTCATGAGACTTTTTTGCGCCTAATCATCCCTTCGTGACCGAATAATCAGCAGCGGCCGATCGATCAGATTCAATACACCGGCCGTTACACTCCCATAAAAAGCCCTGGCCAAACCGGTTCTTCCGTGACTGGACATAGCGACGAGATCGGCATTTTCTCTCAAAGCGCAGTCGATAATCTGCTCGACCACCGGACCGCCCACAACGCATGTTTTGGCTTCGATGCCCTTTTCTCGAAATTCTCCCTTCAGGGAATCCAAGTAAGATTCAGCCTGCTTGCCTATTTCTTCCAGGTTATGATGGTACAGCAGAATTGCACTCTCATCATACCCCACAAGATTGGGGAATGTAACCACCTGCAAAAAAATTATCCTGCTGTTCAAACATTGAGCCAAAGCCTCGACGTGTTTCAAAATCCGTTCCGCTCGCTTTGATCCGTCCAACGGCACTAAAATCGTTTTATACATAATCGCTCCCCTTGAAGAAAACATCTGCCGGTTAATCTGATTAATCATCGATCCATATCTTTATCTTTGCGTAAACTTAACAACGGCACCGGGCAATGACGGAACATCTTTTCCGCGGTTGTTCCGAAAAGAATGCCTGCAAGATTGGTGCGGCCCTTTCGCCCCATCACCACAAGATCGACGCCGCTATCTTTAACCGCTTGTATCAGCTCACGAAACGGGACGCCTGTCTTGATCTTTATCTCTACAGGAATGTGTTTGACGGACATCTCTTCGACTGTTTGATGGATCTGTTCCCGTCGATCTTTTTTCCTGTCTTTGATAAATTCGTCCGCGGAGAAACTAATGCTTTCTATTTCCGCTCTCCGTACGGCTTCAACATCTCTTTGGTTGATGACATTGACGATCATCAGATCGCTTTTTAGCTCATCGGCCAATTCAAGAGCAAACGACAAAGCTTCTTTGGAGTAGTCGGAAAAGTCATACGCCACCATGATTTTTCTTATTTTTTCCATTTCTTCCTTCCACGGTATTATGTTTCGGTCAATCGGATAACACTGTTGTAAGTGCCAAATCGATTGGGACATCTCGAGTTATTCCGGGGATCTTCCAGCCACTGTCCATCCACTAAAAATTTATATTCATAGCTTCCCGGTGAAAGAATTACCCGTTTTTTCCATGTCCCATTTTTATCTTTTCGCATGGGATGCTTTTCCTGGCTCCAGTCATTGAAATCTCCCGTCAGAAAGACTTCCTTGGCATTCGACGCTTCCAGTAAAAATGTCCAGCTTTTGCGTTTATTGCTCTGCTTTGATTTGGGCCCCAACATGATCCACCTCCTTAAATCTCAATCTATCGTTACCGATTTTTTTGAAACCAATTGAAATCATATAAATTCCGTTTACCAATCCCTGTTGCGTAAATCAGCTAACAAAAAGAACGCAAAAGATATGCCAGCTATCAATCATCCCGGTGTGTTGGATAAACGGCTGATAAATAATTATTTTTTTTAGCTCATTTAAAATCTTCACCATAGGTGAAATAGATTGGTGTCAGAATTTTTTACAGAATGTAAAATGGGTTGCAACCGAATGGCTTGATATTCAATAAAACAGAAAGTAGCAAATATTTTTGGTTTCAGCGTGTCCCTCGGAGAAACAAAAAGAGAAATTTTATCACGAAAAAACGAAATTCGGAAAGCACGAAAAAGAATGTTTACTATTTCGTGCTTTCGTCCTTTCGTGTTTTCGTGTTTGATTTTTAATCATATTTCAAGAATCGATGCAAATCGCTTACCATGGCTGATTCAGCACTTTTATCCCGCCTTTTTATAGGACTTTGATTTAACGAAATCGAAAACAAATAAGAAGTTCAGAATAAACATCACCAGCAGAATCACCATCACCGACCACCCGGGAACCGGTTTTGCGGCAATCGCACCGGGCTGAACCACAACGATAAACCATAGGAGTCCCGCTGTAACGGTAATCCAGAGCAGCCAGGCGGGAATCACCGCGACATTGGCATATCCGGATTTCAGCTTTTTCGCGACATAAGCAGCACCGGTCATGAGTGCGATGGATGCGATCAGCTGGTTTGCAGCGCCAAAGGATCCCCAGATAACGAGCCAGTTGCCGCTGGCCGCAAGGTAGATGCCGATGGCTGCGGGGATAATCGACGCCACCAACCGCTGGGTCAGCAAATTGTATAGTCCTTGAGCATTTTCCTTCAGCGGCGCAGCCATTTCCGACAAACAGTATCTGGCCAGGCGGTTGGTCGTGTCCAGCGTGGTCATGGCAAAAGACGCCACCCACATTCCGGCAAGCACTTTGACATATTGAACAGGTATAAATGAAAGCCATGTCGACGCCACCATGTCGGCATAAGATTGCACAAAGAGGTTGGCTTGTGAAAGCCCCAATTTTGCGGAGATTCCCGTAAAGGTTGCGCCCCAGTTGGATGCATTGAGGGTGAATTCCACCGCCTTTGCCGCGGCAGCCGCCTTGAGGGCCGCATAACCGAAACCGGCAATAGCGACAACGACAATCGTCGAGAGGAATCCTTCCATAAACATGGCGCCGTAACCGATCAACAGGCCGTCGCTTTCTTTGTCGAGCTGCTTGGAAGATGTTCCCGAAGCCACCAGCGAGTGGAATCCGGACAGCGAACCGCAGGCAATGACTAGGGGAATCGCCGGCCAGAACGGTGTCGCCTTGCCTCCCAGCAGCACCGGAGAAAAACCGGCGAATGCCGGCACCTCGAACCCTTTGAAGGCAAAGATGGCGGCGACAAACCCCAGAACCAGTCCGGCATAAAGTAGCCAGGAGTTCAGATAATCCCTGGGCTGGAGAAGAACATTTACCGGAATCGCCGATGCAATGATGATGTAGAAAAAGAAAACCCACATCCAGATCGGATAAGATGCCTTGATAGGAATGACGGTGCCGAGCCAAATCGCAAAGGCAAGCATGACAATACCGATGATCGTCGCCAGGCCGAAGTTCATCTTTACCCGGTATATCAGCACCCCCAGAATCAGGGCGGCAATGATTTTAAAAAGATATGCCGATGCAATGGCCGGCGTTCGGACGAACATTCCGCCGATAATGGCAGCGAAGGCGGCGACCACAAGGATCAACAGGAAAAAAACGATCCAGTAAAACGCATACCCCGTCCGCTTGCCGATAAGATCGGTGGCAACGAACTGCACGGATTTCCCGTCGTAACGAACCGATGCCATCAGCGACAGATAGTCATGGACGGCACCGATAAAAATATTGCCGAACCAGACCCATAAAAGCGCCGGCGCCCACCCCCAGCAAATCGCCAATGCCGGTCCGATGATAGGGGCCGCACCGGCAATGGAGGCAAAGTGATGCCCCAAAAGCACCTCCTTTCGCGCCGGGATATAATCGACACCGTCATAAAGGCGATGAGACGGTGTCGCCTGATCGATTGAAACCTTTACCACATCACTTTCAAGTTTCTTTCCGTATGTTAGATAAAGGACAAAATAAATGAAAAACCCAACAACAATAATAAGCGTCGTCATCATTTCCTCCTTTCTTTGTAAATCAGAGAATATTTTCTTAAAAAAGTTCTGTTACAAACTTCCTGACAGTATCGTTTCATTTTTTGTACCGGCATTTTTAAAATGCATGGCTTTGAATCAAAATGGCAAAAGACATGCCAAGATAAACTTTGCAGGCAAGATCAAATAATTCCCTGATAAGTCATGGTATTCTCAGTAGATCCATCAACTTTTCGACATGGACAAGGAGGATATTGGTGTCAGATTTTTTTACACGCTGTAAAAAAAATTAGGGTTTGACATTATTGCGAGTAATATACGATTTGAAATCTTCTGAGTGTCAATTTATTTTTTTCTTTTGATTTTCATACCATTTTGCAAACAGTTTATCGAAATACTTCTCGTCTTCGATCATCTCTTTGGTGATGTGATACGTCCCTCTGACTCCCATATAATTTAAGGCGGATGCGCCGGAAAGAAATTTTTTAAGCGTCTCGTATATCTGGAGGTTATGCTGGTGTGCATAGTTTTCAAAATAATCTTGCACCGATTCATCCAAGATGAGTTCGATCCCATATTCTTTTTTAAAATTCTCTACATAATCGACAAATGGAGATCTTTCCAGCATTTTCAAAAGAAAATCCTTAGGTTTTTCACACAACTCCCGATTTACTTTCAAAAATGAAAAATTGGAACCCGGAAGTTCGAATTGAAAATCCGTCAAGATGTTCTCCCATACGCTGACAAGGGCACGGGCGCCTGTCTTTCGATTTTCCGCAGTTTCCGCAACATATTCGATGGCGTTTTGAGTAAACTCGAGATCGATATTGAAGAGCTTGAATTCCATTATATACTGATTGAGGATCGAATCCTTGGTGTCCTGCATAATGCGAATCAAATCGTTTTTGGATAACAGGTTGACAAAGGTTCGTATGGGAGACCTGCCGATCAGCTCGGGAAGAAGTCCGAAATTAATATAATCATCCGCTTCCGCTTCCTTGTAATAGTTTCTCAACCGACTCTTTTCGTTTTTTTTCTTTTCGGAAGCGAATCCTTTGATCTCGACACTGCCATCATCTTTTACACGGCCCTTATGCTGCAGACGTTTTTTTACGATAGACTCCAAATTGTCGCCCATTCTTTCAAAAGATCCTCCCAAAATAAACAGGATATTCTCCGTACTGATCATACTGTCTCTTTTGCCGCTTTTTTCCCCTCTCTGTCGATCGATGACCTCCTGGATTTGCGAGGCAGCGGAATACGGATTGTTGATGGGAACGAGTTTTCTTTCTATCAGCTTTAAAACCGATCGCTGAAATCCTTCTCTTGAGATGTCGTGTCCGGCCAACGATCCGTCTTTTGCCTTTTTGTCGATTTCATCGATACAGATCAAGCCCCCATATCTGCTGATAAACCGCGCCTGCTCCTCACGACGGTGTCCCGGAGCCATATCAATCAATTCGCGAACCATGTCATCGGCACTCTTGCCCACATAACCGGCTTCGGTGTAGTCCGTGGCATCGATAATGAGTGTGGGGACCTGCAAAAGATCGCCTAAGACCTCCACGCAATAGGTTTTCCCACTGCCTGATGGTCCCGCGGTGATCGTATTTTTCTTTCGAAATCTTTTTACCGTTTCATCTTCCGGATGCTCTCTGAGGTATTTGATCATGGCGAAATGATAGCCTGCGGCAATGGCCAGCCGCTTTTTATATTCCTCCTGGCCGATGACATATTTGTCCAGATGTTTTTTGATTTCTTTGGGTGTATAGATTTTGGGTTCACCGGTTTCCGGTGTCTTTTTTTGCGAGGAAAATCGATTCTCTAGAAAAGACTGGAATGCCTCGCCGGCCCTTTCCTGGGCATCCAGGTATGCCTTGGCCGCTTCTTCTTCCGTGCAATTATAATCGGCCATGATCTGAGTGATAGCTTCTTTTGGAATGGATATTTTCATAAACTTGCTCGCTTAGAAAACAGTAACCGCAAATGGACGCAAATAAACATAAATATTATTTTTTTAATTTGTGTTTATTCGTGTTCATCCGTGGTTTTATTTTTTCTCTTCCCTCTTTTCTCTTTCCTATCTTTATGGTTTAGAATTTAGGTTACAATCCACACCGCCATCTCTCTAGCCATTTGTACGATCTTGTTGCTTACCCGCCCCATGTCGAACTCTTTTACATTCGAAAATCCCCTTCGTCCGACAACTATGGTTCCATATCCTCCGTTTAAGGCCTCCATCACAATTGCACCGGTTCGGCTGGGAACCGGGCTAACGATTCTGGTATGGATTTTATTTCGATTAAAACCGGCTTTCTCAAAATGATCCGCGGCCTCTTTAAAAATAAAACTCATGATTTTTTCAATGTGTTCCGATTTTATTCCATCGACATCTCTGATCGCATGAATCAGGGAGACTTCCCAGCGTGAGCTGTCTGCCATGGCGCCGACATAATCGATAGTTCTCTTTGCGCCTTCCGACGCATCTATGGCCAAAAGAATTTTCCCGACAAGGGGTGTGCCCCCCACAACGCAAACCGCCGTATGGGTAAGACGTCCGATCAGTTTATTGGCAACGCTTCCCCATAAAAAATCTTTAAGCATGCTCGTTCCCCAGCGGCCCACAACCACGCCATCATAATTATCACGAGACTCATGGACAATATCTCTGGCAATGCCTGCTTTTCTTGCTTGGATTTTAATTTGAACGGCATTTTGCGGAAAGTTTTGCTCCATAAACAACCGGCGCGCTTTTTCCATGAATATGTCAACTTTTTGGTTCTGTTCCACCTCCCAGGATCGGATGCGGTCATCCTCATGATGGTTTCCGGTCTCTGTTTCAATATCCCAAAAACTTTCCGGAAACTGTGTCAGCACATTAAAAAGAACAACCTCCGTACGATCCGGCGGAAACAACCGGCCGGCATAGCGCACCGCCTCAAAAGACTGGTTCGAACCATCCACTGCCAGCAGAAATTTTCTTTTGGATTTTCCCACGGAATGCTCCTTTTTGGATTTTTTAACGACATCTGCGTTGTCAACGATCACCCTGTGAGCGGATGATCATCAATTTCAATATAAATATCGCCGCAAAAGACATGCCAAAATCGACCGTTTATGGAAAGATGGACTAACACATTGATTAGAAGCCATCTCAAAAATGTCTTTTGTCCCAATTTCTGCGTTGAGATCTCGTTTCAACTCCTCGAAATACTTCAGTATGTCTGCGGGGTGAAACTCGGTCCCGCCTCGAACTTGAACCAAAATCCTATTTTTGAGATGGCTTCTAGGTATTCTTTTTTTTCATGCCGATTAGATGTTTTAATTTGGATAAAAAGAGAAGGGGTGTCAATTTTTTTTACAAAATGTAAAAGTACAACGTGGGCTTCGCTCCGTCTGGAATGTTGGAATGATGGAATAGTGGAATATAGGGGAAAAATAAAAACATTGATTAAATGAGAGAGAATTCCTTAAACCCATCATTCCATTATTACAACATTCCCGCGGATATCGCAAACACAGATGGCGAAAAAAACTGATCAAAACAATAAATTTTTAAGTTTTTGGGACGTTAAGTCAGGTTATGTCTTCTTTTACGGACGTGGTGAACTCAAGACCGAATTTTTCGATCTTGGAATGCAAGGTGGGTCTTGAAAGACCAAGGAGTTTTGCCGCTTGTGATCGATTCCCGCCGGTATAGTTGAGCGCCTCGCTGATAATGATATTGGCAAACCGCTCCATACAGTCTTCAAAGCGTTTTTCACCCGATGGCGACGCCAGTATTTTACGAACCCACTGGCGCATGGCCTCTTCACCTTTCTCGAAATTTATAAAATCGCAGCTACTATTTTCCTGGATCGCCTGGGAGATGTCTTCTTTGCAAATGGCTGCCCCGCGGTTAAAAATTAAGGCCTTTTGGATCGTATTGCCCAGTTCGCGCACATTTCCTCTCCAGAGATTCGCGGCAAGAAAGGCTTTGGCTTTCTTGGTGATTCCCGGATTTTCCACCTTCGCTTCTTGTGAATACCGCGCCAGAAAAAAATCAGTCAGTGCAGGGATGTCTTCCACCCGGTCCTTTAAGGGCGGCAAAAAGATGGAAACCACTTTCAGACGGTAGTAGAGATCCTCACGAAACCGGCCATGGGCAATGGCGGATTCGAGGTCGCGATTGGTAGCGGCGATAATTCTTACATTTACGGGGATGGTACTCCTTCCTCCCAGTCGTTCGATACTCTTTTCCTGGAGCAACCGCAAGATTTTAGCCTGGATGCTCAGCGGCATATCGCCTATTTCGTCCAGAAAAACAGTTCCGTTGTTCGCCTGCTCGATTTTGCCGATGCGGCGATGGGTTGCACCGGTAAATGCCCCTTTTTCATACCCGAACAACTCGCTTTCCAGAAGATTCTCGGGAATGGCCACACAGTTAATCACCAGAAACGGCCGGTCAGCCCTCCGGCTGTGCTGGTAAATGGCCCGGGCCACCAACTCCTTGCCGGTCCCGGATTCTCCTCGGATCAAAACCGTTGCTTCTGTTTCGGAAACCCGGCCGATGGCCTTGTATACCTCCTGCATGGCTTTGCTTCTTCCGATGATGGCATCACGAACGCTTCCCTGTAAAACCGGGTCCACATCCACCGGAGAACGCATGAAACGGCTCGCTTCCAGGGCCTGTTTGATCACAACCAGTATTTCGGGAATATCAAAGGGTTTAAGAACATAATCGAATGCCCCCATCTTGGTGGCCTCGATAGCGGTCTCCGTGGTTCCGAATGCGGTCATGATGATCACCGGCAGTTTGGGTTCCATCTCGTGAATGGCCTGGAAGGTTTCGAACCCGTTCATTCCCGGCAAGCGCATGTCAAGGATGACCAGGTCCGGAACCGCTTCCCGGATGATTTTAAGACCGGCTTCGCCGGAAGCCGCGCATTTACAGCGGTAGCCCTCTTCGATCAAAAGTTTATTGAAACTTTTTCGAAGTTGGTCGTCATCGTCTATTATCAATATGTTGCTCACGGTCTGGCTCCTCCGCCGGCAGTGTAATGATAAAGGTTGATCCGCTCCCTTCCTTTGATTCGATATCCAGTATTCCGCCGTGTTCTTCCACGATCCTGGCGGCGATGCTCAATCCGAGGCCCGTGCCTTCTTCCTTGGTCGTAAAAAATGGCTCCATAATTTTCGACTGTATGGTATCCGGAATACCGGGCCCGTTATCGCTGATCCGAATCACGGCCAATCTATCGCTTCCCCGCTCGATAAGGGTTTTTTCGTGAATGACGATCGCGCCCCCCCGACCCATGGCCTCACAGGCATTGATGATGATATTAATGATGACTTCCTTTAACTGTTCCGGGTCCAACTGGACCATTGGAAGCGGTTCTTTTCTTTGAATCTTGATAAAGACTTCGTAGGACGCCAAACGATGCTGCAAAAGCTGTATCGCCTGATCCACGACATCCGACGGTGAAACCGGCTGAAGTTTCAATCTGGGCGGTCTCGAGAACTCGAGGAAATTTTGCACAATGGTATCGATATGGCTGATTTCCTTTGAAATGACATCAAAGTCTTCTTTCTGACTGCTGTCAAGATCGAGACTCCTGCTCAGGGAAAATAGGCGCATCTTTACGGAAGTCAGCGGGTTTCGGATACTGTGCGAGGTACCGGCCGCCAATTTCCCCACCAGGGCCAGTTTTTCAGACTGCAAAAGGTGCTCCCGGCTTTTTTCCAGTTCGGATTGGGTTTCAGTATATGTTTTCTGCAAATCATGTACCCGCCGGCTGAGCGTCCTAACCTCGTCTCCTTCGTTTTGCGTGCCGTTATGGCGATCTGTTTCCAAAGCCAGCCTGCGTATGGGATCAAGAATATCATGCAGCAATCGGAAAGCCAGTATGACACCCAAAAAAAGAATCATCAATACTGCCGATCCGGCTACAATTCTAAGCTTTCTAGCCTGATGAAGGCTTTGTTCTTTAACCGTTAACGTCTTTTTCCTAAAAAGCGTTTTGCAGTCTTCCGTATGCTTGAGAATATCAAAAAAGTATTCCCGCACCTTTTCATGGAGTTTTATACCATTTTCCCGATCTCCGGACTTATAATAATTGACAACCTGATCTTTAACGGAGATGTATTTGTTGTATTCGGATCCTATGAGCTCGAGAACTTTTCTTTCTTCTGCTGTTGTGGCTAGAAGCTGAGTTTCTTCGAGTTTATTTTCAAAAATATGGCGGTATCTCTCCATCTGTGTAAGCCAGTCGGGATTCCCGTCCAACAGATAGTAGGAAGCAAATCCTTTCTGATTGGCCAGCGCAATTTCCATGGATTGGGCCGTCTGTAGCCCCACCATGTAGTTATCGATGATCCGGGTCAGGAGTCCTTCCATCCGGTATGTGTACCCTACCATCACCAGCGCGCCCATGATCGTGATAACCAACAGGGCGAAAACATTTAATAATATTCTGGATCGAAGACTTATCTTTCCCAATACATTCAGCATTAATCTGTCAATGAGATATAATTTAGCAGTATAGGAATTTCTTTTTTTCTACCCAAGCCGAATCAATCATATTCTTTGATACACCAACCAGAAGCTATCTCAAAAATAGGATTTTGGTTCAAGGTCAAGGCGGGGCCGAGGTTCAACCCGCAGGCATACTCAAGTATTCCGAGGAGTTGAAACGAGGACCCAACACAGAGATTGGGGCAAAAGGCATTTTTGAGATAGCTTCTACTTATAATGGATAAAATCTGCGCCGTCAATCCGCAACTCAACATGTTTGACCCTTCATCGGCTGAATAATTCTGTAAAATCGACACCCATGGCTGCAAAGGCCCTTTTGAAGTGGTTTCAAAACCTACAATTGGGCTCAAGGTCAATGCGGACAGAAACGGCCAACCGCAGTATATCGGGAATATTTCGAGGATTGGATTTTCGGTCCAACACTGAGATTGAGCCCGAGAGGGGGTTTTAAAACCACTTCTAACCTTATTCCAGTCCATGTACCGAAAGGGCTTCCCTGACCCGGGCTTCTCTGATTTTTTCTTCGTGGTCCCGTTTTTTCCTGGCAGCTTCCTGCACTTTGGTCATGAGCTGTTCGATTTCGCACGGCTTCATCAGGTAATCAAAGGCACCCAGCTTCATCCCTTCTATGGCGGACTCCACGGTGGCATGGCCAGTGAGCATGATCACCTCTGTCAAAGGGAATTGGTCTCTGATCTTTGCCAGTGTTTCAATGCCGTTCATTCCCGGCATCTTGACATCCAGAATCACGACATCGGTGTTGCGGTGATTGTTCAGCCGTTCAAGGGCCTCTTCGCCGCTAAAGGCCGTTATAATGTTAAGATCCCTTTTTGAAAGACGTTTGCTCATGGTTTCCACAAAGGGGGCTTCATCATCCACCAACAAAATCAAAGGCTTTATCATGTCATCTCCCTCCTTCAACAGTTCTTGCCCGAAGACCTTGCTTTTCGGATAAAAATTCGAAATTCGACATTTGGATTTTGCCTGAACAGGACTTCTATTTCAGACAAAAAATCTCATTTCAAATACCGCCGGATCATTTTTCGAAAACACTCATGGGCGATGTTGACAGTTTATCCACCATGGCTTTTCGTATCCGTTCTTCATGCTCCGATTTCCGCTCGTACGCCCCGTTGATCTTCTCCAACAAAAGGTCCATTTTGCACGGCTTCAGCAGATAATCATAAGCGCCCTTTTTCATGCCTTCTATGGCGGTTTCAATGGTTCCATGGCCCGTCAGCATCAAAACTTCGGTCAACGGTTTCAATTTCTTTATCTCATCTAATGTTTCAATGCCGCTCATGCCCGGCATCTTGACATCCAACACCGTCACATCGAAATTATACCCTTTCAACTTTTCGACAGCCTCGCTGCCGCTGAAGGCTTCCGTAACATGAAATCCCCTGTTTCTCAGGCGTTCGGCGAGCGTTTCAACATATTCTTTTTCATCATCTACTAAAAGTATTCTTATTTTCATAACGACCCCCTGATCTTGAAAATTAATGCGGACTGCTCATCAGAACCGCCTTTGCCGTTTCGGTAATCCCTTCCGGGAATCCTACCACATTATAAAGCACCATAAAACCCAACACCCATACAATCGCCAGCGAAATGAGCCAGAGAACGAACCCGTATTTGACGAAGTCGATGGGGCTGATCATGCGTTGACCGGTATCGGGATAAACGCCGAGACCGTAAACAATGGCATTGTTGGGAGTGCCGACAATCAGAAAATGAGCAAATGACGTGGCAAAGGCGGTGGCAAGCCCGATGGACCAGGGTTCGCCATGAACCCCGCTCATGATGCCCATGGGAACGGCGATGGGGCCTAACAGTGCGGTGGTCCCTGCATCGGACATAAAATTCGTCACCAGGCCTGAAAAACTGCTCATGCCGATCCAGAGCCCCAAACCTTTCCCGAAACCGACCGCCGCCAGGGAGCCCAGAAAAATTTGCGCCAGCCACAGGGCCGCACCCGTCTCCTGTAGCAATGCGCCAAGGGTCAGGGCACCGCAATACATAAACCATGCATCCCAGGATATGCCGCCTAAAATTTTTCTCCAATCTCCAATCCTGAACACCACCGGTATGACAAGGGCAAGCAGGGCCGGTCCGCCAAGACCGAGACCGTGCCCGCCGACAATCCACAAGAAGAGTATCAGGAGCATCATGCCGAACGCTACTTTTTCGGCATAACTCATTTTCCCCATTTTTTTCGTTTCCTCCTTAATCGCCAGAAGGCCTGGGGTGAGGTCTTTGGTTTTTACCTTTCTGAATATAAACAGCATGTATATTGCCACCGCCAAACCCAACACCGGGGTCAGCGGAAATCCGTACATCATCCACCGGCCGAAACTCATGGGCACATTGTAATCGGACCAGAATCCCATCATGATAACATTTCGGCCACCGGCTGCGGGTGATCCCACGCCCCCGACGTTCAGCGCAAAACACAAAGCAAACAGCAAGAGCTTGGCCAGTTGCGGATCATGCTCGATGACCCCTTGATTGTTGTTTCCCGAAACCGCTCCCATGTAAACGGCGGCCATGACGGGCGCCATAAAGGCTGCCATGGCATGGGCGGATATAAAAGATCCCAGCACGGACATGGCAACGCATAAGACGACAATGGGCACCACAAAGCCCCGGGTCCACCCGAGTATCCATGTGGCCAGCCGCTTATGCAATCCCACGCCGATCACCGTCACGCCCATGGCCAAAACCCCCAACAGAAACAGCGGTGCATCACCGGCAAAGGTCTGGCCGATCATTTTCGTGGGCAGCAGTTGGAAAAAATAAGCAAAAACCGGCATCAGAATGCCCACCAGGCCGATAGGGAGCGCTTCGGTCGCAAAATAGATGACCGCCATGGGAATCATGCCCAGAACGAGCTTTGCCTTCCATGCCGCCTGCCCGGCATCATGGGCAATGTGCCATCCGATCAATTTTTCCGCAATTTTCTGTTTTTCCACCAGTTCAACCAGACTCTGGGGGGTTGGAATAATAAACCCGATGATGATAAAACAGGCTGCCCCAATAATCAGCCAGAGAAGCTTGTTTGAAAGCAGCCCCGGTTTTTTCGTTTTATCCGCTTCAGTGTGATTGTGTTCCATGCGTTTTCCTCCCTAAACTCCGCACCTAAAATTTCTCTCTTTCGTCCTCTTTGAGTTCTGGTCGAGTGGTTATTTCTTGTCTCTGTCCAGGATTTCTTTTGCGGTATCGAATTCACCGGATTCGGCAAAAGCAGCGGCGCTCATGGCGTCTTCAAATTTTTTTTTATATGCCTCGGTGACGGTTTTCATGAGCTGTTCAATGGAAACGGGTTTCTGGAGATACTCGAAGACCCCCAGGCGTCGCGCCTCTTTTTCGTCCTTTTCAGACCCGTGACCGGTGAGCATGATGATTTGAACTCCCGGATATGCCTTCTTGGCACGTCTTAAAACTTCCATGCCATCAATGCCGGGCATTTTCAGGTCCAAAACCATGACATCCGGAAGTTTTTCGTCCATTGTCTTAAGCGCCTCTTCTCCGCCAAGCGCCACCTCTGAATCCACATCCCGCATCTTCATTCGTTCGGAAAGCGCTTTTACGAATTCCTCTTCATCGTCAACCAAAAGTACTTTCATCTCTTTCATTTCAATCTCCTTTCTTTTGCCCTGCCGTTTGCGATGCGTTTTTGGGTGCTTTTACCAACAATTCTCTGGCTGTCTCGGTGTCGCCGGCCTCGGCAAAACTTGCGGCCACCATCAAATCCTGACAGCGTTGGAGCAGTGACGGTTTGATGATCTCGATATTTTTCTTTGCCTGACATGCGTCGCGGATCCGCAAAATGAGGGAATCCAGATCCAGGGGCATGAGAAAATCGTCAAATGCGCCGAGTTTCATCCCTTCAATGGACAAAGAGATCTGATCCGGGCTGTTGACGGTGATAATTTGAACCGGGGGCCGCATTTTTTTGATCATTCTGATCAACACCAACCCTTCTTTTTTGAGATCGTTCAGGCTGAGCAGCACAACATCGATCCCATGTTTTTTAAACATTCGTTTGATGTCTTTTGTCTTCATGGCGTTAAACATCCGCCAATTTTTGATTTCAAAATGCCGCGCAAGATGTTGCTGCAACAGATTGTCTCCTTCTATAATCAGAATCGAAGCTCCCATGACTTTATCGCAATCCGTTTATCGGAAATGAGATTTAATATTTCGCTTCGGGTGATGTTGTTTCCCAAGAAAGCAAGGAGTGTGCCAATATCTATATATACAATTATTTCGGGCTGTTAAATGAATTGTGGGAAGGGCAGGAATTAAAAGATTGATTCATAATGAATCAATATAAAACGTTCAATTATGAATGTTTTTGAAACGTTTTTAATTATCTATAGAGTCGGGAAGGTAAAGTAAGATTTCCGGGGTCGGACCAAACGTTTTAGCGGCACCCCCTAAATACGTCAGGGTTTGCTGCAACGATGCCCATCGCTCGGAGGATGATATTTGGGTCGGAAAGTCTTCTTTGACAAGCGCGGCATTCTCATATCCAATGCCCAATACGCACCTGTCTTGGACCTTCCGCGGTGAAAGCGTTATTTTGCCTCCGGCATCGATTGCCCTAAGAAGGATTTCAATGGATTCAAACAATGCCATTTCCAGGGATACAGGATCGGACGTGATCACAATCGGTGGATCCGAGGGGCTCGTTTCCAGAGCGACATTTTTAAGCCTCGCGAAACGGGACGCCAGCAAAACCATTTGTTGAGATGTCTCGTTGAGATCCAGACTCACAGGCGTACGATCAGGGCTGTGGGCAAACCAATTCAAGCAGGTGGTAATGTCGATGCCGCGTTGAATTTGCCGTCGAATTCTATCCAAGGATTTTATAAACTTGTCTTTATGAGCAAATGCGCTGTCTTCGATAACCTCAAGGACATCTTCCATTAAACCCGCCGATTCCTGTATGATGGCCAGGACGTTTTTAATTTCGTGGGTGATGCCGGCGGTGATTCTCCCGAAAAAAGCCACCTCTTTGCGTTTTATTCGATCCGGTTCCATGTCGTCCCCTTTTGCATCTGATTTTTCAGCGGCGTTCTACGCCATGCTTTTTACTGCCTCATTCAACTTGTCAATCAATTCGTCGATATCGATGGGTTTTATCAAATAGTCAAAAGCACCCAGCTGCATCCCCCGGATGCCGTCTTTGGTGGCGCCATGACCGGTAAGAAGAATGACCTGTATTCTGGAATCCATGGCTTTGATTTTTTCCAAAACTTCCAGTCCGCCCAACCCCGGCATCATCACATCCAATACTACGACTTGAGGCGGATCATTTTCAACAACACCCAATGCCTCTTCGCCGTTCATGGCAATCGTAACTTCCATATTTCTCAACTCCAGCCTTTCGGCCAGTGTGGTAACGAATTCCCGTTCGTCGTCAACAAGCAGGATTTTCATCGGGTCCATGGGGTGCCTCCGTTTTATGCGTTTGGTTTTTTAGGCAAAAATACGTTGAAAGTGGTTCCTTCGTGCTCTTTGCTCATCACCTCGATATCCCCGCCAAGCTTCTTGACGATACCATAGGTAATGGAAAGCCCAAGACCGGTTCCGTGTTCTCTTTTGGTGGTAAAAAAAGGCTCGAAGATATGACGCAGTGTTTCATCGGACATACCGCAGCCATTGTCCCTGATGGAAACAGCAATGGTATCTGCATCTTTTTCCCAGGTGGTAATGGATATCTTCCCCTCGTCTTCCACCGCCGCCATGGCATTATTTAAAATGTTCAAAAACACCTGTTGAAGCTGTCCCCGATCCGAATCGATTCTGGGCAGATCCTTTGCCAGTTCCAGTGCAATATCGATATTCCGGTAAAGGGCTTCTTTTTCCAAAAAACCGAGCACTTCTTCCAACAACTCGTTAAGATCCAGTTTCTCGATTTCGACCTCCATCCGTTTCGCAAATCCCAGCAGTCGATGGGTGATGGTTCTGCAGCGGCTTACGGATTGCAAAATAGCCGCAATCAGGGATGAAAACTTTTCTTTTTGCTTAAAATCCGTCGTGTACTCGATGAGATCTTTGATAAGTCCGGCTTTTTCATTGATAATGGCCAGCGGATTGTTGATTTCGTGGGCCACACCGGCGGCAAGCCGGCCGATGGAAGAAAGCTTGTGATGGTGCTGGAGTTCCCTAAAGGCCAGCTCCCTGTTCTGATCCGCTTCCCTGATGCGATTCACCATAATCCCGGTGAGTCGAAATACGACGTAGACGATCAGAATGGAGCTCGCCAGAAAAACGAAAAACAAATCGCTTTTCAGTGCATACCAGGTTTTCAAAACAGTGGACTCGGGTTTTACTATCACCAGCGTGTATTCCGGATATGTAAAATGGGTGTATGTCAGAAAAATATCTCTACCCGAGGGGTCCTTTCGCTCTTCGACATACGTTGCATGCCCGCCCCTGGGTATTGTCAGCGGACAGTGTTCGAGAACCTTTCCGTACAACCGGGAATCGGTCTGTAAGATTCCATCTTTATTTAGAATAAATGCGTCGCTTTCCGCATCGAGCCCCATGGCGGCAATGAGGTTGTCGAACATGGTTGTGTCGATAGTGGTGCGAACGATCCAGGATCGTCCGCTTTGTTCAAGACGCTGAACGGCAATGGCAATATGGGGAAACTTTCGATAACCCATGAACACATCGCTGATATAGGTCCCTTTGAGCATCGCTTCCTGAAACCAGCCCTGATCGGCGTAATTTTTCCCAAGAAGATTATAGGGGCCTGCGTAACAAAGCTGTGTCCCGTCGGCGCCGTTGATCAGACCCAAATCGACAAAACCGCCGAATTCCTTTTTGAGGGTAAAAAGAATATGGTTGAGGGTCTTTTGATCAGACAGTTGGTCGTAAGAATAAAAATAGGAGATTGATTTTATCAGGGACTGACGCTCTTTCAGAAAAAATTCGAAAGAATGCCGGGTCTTATTTGCCAGCAATGTTTCAGGGGTGATAATTTCTTCTCTGAGGCTGCTCTGGTATTGATGGTAATTGATCAACGCCATCATAGACAAGGGAACAATGGTCAGAACGATCATCAGGATTCTGATATTCCTTTGGAGCAGTGCATATCGATCTGAAGCGGAATCGACGTCGGTGAGCATTTGCAGACCTTCTCTGATGTTGAACCATTTTTTAAGATTCAGCGCCATGTTCCCCTCCACGACTCTCTATCGAACGATATCTCCGGCCCGAAGCGTCCCTGATTCCAGCTCCTTGAGGACCTTTTTGTAAGAACCGATTACGGAATCTAAAACAGTGACGTTCTTCCATTTTAAATATTGATAATACTCATCTTCGATGCCGCCACACACCACCGTCGAAATTTTTTCCAAAAGGATAAGATGACAAAGTTGTTCCGCAGACGCCCGGGGCAACACCACGGTCTTTTTTTCCGTAGGCCGGCCGTCATCCGCCATCGAGACGACAGAAACCTCTGTGGCCAGATCAAATCGGGGCGCCACCTGATCGGCGTATAACGGGATAAGAATTTTTTGTGCCATGATTAAACGTTAAGTCCCATAAATTTCGCATGTCAAATTCAAGTTTCAAATTGTTTCATTTAATCCGAACATCAAACGTCTATTTTATATTGTTTTATTTTTCTCCACAACGTGCTTCGTCCCCAGCCCAACATATCGGCGGCTTTGTTGCGCCGACCTTTGGTCTTAACCAGTGCTTTTATAATCATATCTCTTTCCAAAGAAGCCCACGTCTTTTGGCCGCTTTGTTCCTTGTCTGCTGTTGCCACAGGGGATGCCCATCCGGACCCTTCGCCGGCTTCAGAGGATACACGGCCATAAAAATGTTTCGTCTCGGCAAGATACGCCGGAAGGTGGGTAGAGTGTATCTGTCCCTTGGAACACATATTCACCGCATATTCAATAATATTTCTGAGTTCTCTCACATTCCCGGGGAAAGGATAGTCCATTATAATCTTAAGGGCTTTCTTAGACATCCCGTTGATTTTCTTTCGAAAGCGTGTGGCAAAAATATTCATAAAGTGATCCAGAATCAGTCGAATGTCGTCTCCTCGCTCTCTCAACGGCGGCAGATGCAATCTCACGACGTTCAATCGAAACATCAGGTCTTGTCTAAACTTTCCCTCCTTCACCATGTGATCGAGGTTGCGATGGGTGGCGGCAATGATGCGGACATCGGCCTGAAACCCTTTGGCGCTCCCCAAAGGATAGACCACCATGTCATCCAAAAACATTAAGAGCTTGACCTGCAACGCCAGGGGGAGATCTCCGATCTCCGTAAGGTAAAGCGTTCCGTTGTGGGCCAGGCGAAATCTTCCGGGTTTGTTTTCCACCGCACCTGTAAACGCCCCCTTTTGATGACCGAAAAGCTCGGATTCCAGCAAGGTTTCGGGCAGCGCCCCACAATTGACCTTGACAAAGGGACCTTTTGCTCGATTGGAAGCCTGGTGGACGGCTTCGGCCAGCAAGTCCTTTCCGGTTCCGGTTTCGCCGGTAATTAAAATCGCCGAATCACTTTGAGCCAACAAGGGAAGCGTCTGGAAAATCCGAACCATTTCAGGACTTTTTCCGATAAGATGGCGAAAAATATAAGCATGGGTTCCTCTGGAACTCACCTCTTTAATGGGGCGAAGGTCTTCAACCGTTTCCAAAAACCCGGCCAGATTGTCTTCAGCATCCCGAATCGGAGACAGATTGATCCGTACCGGGACCAACTGCCGGTCTTTGTTGATCATATCGCTTTCAACGGAAACGGGTTCGGAATTTACATCCATATTTTCAAGGGGGCATTTTTGGATGCACAGCTTGCTTCTCATGATGTGAGAACACTGTATTCCTTTTGACTCTTCCATGGAAAAGCCGCTAAGGGCTTCAAAAGCCCGATTGATCATCGCGATCCGCCGCCGGGTGTCCAGCACGACGATGCTCAGGGGAACCTCATCGATCAATGAAGGCAGTTCGACAGGCGTTTCAAACAAGCCCTTGATCGGTGTTCGTAACAATGTGCTCATCGTTTTTTTTTGCGAAACCGTTCAATAATGTTCTTTTTATGATATTTCGATCATCGAATCAGTCAAACCAATTGTTTCATTTTGTTTTACACCCAAATCAATAACGTTTCAATATGTTTTTAGTATAACCCGAAAAATTTTAAAAGAACATTCGACAAAGGATGAGATTAGATAAAAATGATCTCTAAAAGAAATTCTACACACCCCAGGATAGTGTTTCATATTGCAACACTCTGTCAGATAACATCCTGTAAAGATAGTGATATTTTTTTTGTGGCACCGTTAATGATTGAGGATGATAAAATATTGTATTTTAAACAAGTTATACGTGAATTTCAGAACATTTTTAATTGACATTGCATGGAATGTAATATAAATAGCATTTTTTGGTAAATTCATCTCCAACAATATATCCTTAGAAGTGGTTTAAAAACCTTCAATCGGGCTCAAGGTCAAGGCAAACTGTGATGGCCAACCGCAGGAATATCGGGAATATTTCGAGGATTGAACGTCACAGTTTAACACAGAGATTGAGACCGAGAGGAGGTTTTGAAACCACTTTTAGAAATGCAATTTATATTCCTATCAGGTACCTAGATCCAATAAGAATTTCGCGGTCATATTCAGGAGGAGGATATGCGGATAACCGGTAAATTGTGGATCATGATGGTCATCGGCCTTTTTTCATTAATCTTATGTATATCGCCCGCCCTGGCGAAAGTACCGGCAGAAACAGCAACCGCCGGCCATGCCTGGTGGTTTTGGCCGATCATACTGTTTATCGTCACATTTATTATGGGAATCCTGGCCGTCCTCGGCGGGGTTGGCGGCGGCGTTCTCTATGTGCCGATCATCAGCGGATTTTTTCCGTTCCATTTGGACTTTGTTCGCGGCACAGGGCTTCTAGTGGCCCTTTCCGGCGCACTGGCCGCCGGTCCCGGACTTCTCAAGATGAATCTTGCCAGCCTGAGATTGGCGATTCCCGTGGCCCTCATCGCTTCCACTTGCGCCATCATCGGGGCCATGATCGGACTGGCACTTCCCACCAACATCGTTCAAATCGCCTTGGGCGCCACTATTCTGGGGATTTGCATCCTCATGGTAACGGCCAAAAAATCGACCATCCCGGATGTGCCGAAGGCCGACCGGCTTTCTTCCATTCTCAACATTTGCGGGGTATATCAGGAAGCCAGCACCGGCGAAATAATCGATTGGAAAATTCATCGAACCCCATTGGGGTTGGGCTTGTTTGTGATCATCGGCATTATGGCCGGCATGTTCGGATTGGGAGCCGGATGGGCCAATGTGCCGGTGCTCAACCTGCTGATGGGGGCACCGCTCAAAATCAGCGTGGCCACCAGTAAGTTTCTCCTTTCCATTACCGACACCTCCGCTGCATGGATTTACACCAACAAAGGCTGTATTCTCCCCCTGCTGACCGTGCCCTCCATTGTGGGCATCATGCTCGGATCATTTGTGGGGGTCCGTTTGCTTAGAGTCGCCAAACCGACGCTGATCCGGTGGATGGTTATTGCCATCCTGGCCTTTGCCGGGATCAAGGCACTGTCCAAAGGACTTGGATTTTAATGTTTTACTTTTGCTTCAAACAGGATACGGATTTTTTCCCCGGGAGAAAATAAATGGAAGAAAAAACAAATGCTCTGTTAAAGGCAACCCCCGAACAGGTCCTGTATGCCAAGATACTGGAAAAGGGGATGTATCTGGGATTGCTGGTTCTCTTTATAACATACGTTCTTTATGTTCTCGGTGTGATCCATCCCTATATTCCTCTGAATAAGCTTTCCGGCTACTGGTCTATGAATGTTCATGAATATCTGGAACACACCGGCATCAATGCTGGCTGGGCCTGGATCGGAATGCTCAACTACGGCGATTTTCTCAATTTTATCGGCGTGGTCATCCTGTCGGGCGTTACCATAATCTGCTATGCCGCCATCGTACCGACCCTTTTGAAAAACAAAGATATCATTTACGCGATTCTTGCGGTGCTCGAGGTCATTATTCTCGGTGCCGCAGCCAGCGGAATACTCGCCGCAGGGCACTAGCGCTGTTTAAAATATGCCGCTTAACTGATGGGACAGCGAATCGCTGCAGATATCTTCAAGCTGATGTACGATCCGTTTAAGATCATCACTGCCGGAAATTTCTTTGATGGTATCGACGGCAGTCACCTGCTCAGGAGGATACGATTTAAGAATCTCATAGGTATCTTCAAACTCATCGATGGCTAGCTGTGCGGTCAAAATAATATAGTCATCCACCCGTTGTTTCGAATCCTTAAATTCCGGTCTTTCAAGGAGGGATATTTCCATGGTTTTCGCCGTCAAAAACATCAAATCCTTGACTTCTCGCGCCTTGAATCCTTCTACAAAGCGCCGGGAGGCCATAACCTGCGCATAATTGGGGATCATCGCACGGTCTCTGTTTCGCACCGTGGCCGAAACAAGCTGGTAATTTAACGTAATATACCATTTCAGCAAATCCCGGTCCATTTTTCGGTAATTTGGAAACCGTGCCGCATTCTCGGGCTTTAGTACTTCGTTGACCAACTTTTCCACCGATGATTCCCGCAATTCCGTTAGAATATCATAAATCATGGTGCTTTTTCTGTAAGCCACCCGCTGCAGCATCAGTTCATTTCTGAATGTCCAATTATTCGGATGGGTAATCATTTTTTCCGTGATGAACAGCAACCGCCGCAATACATGAAATCGCGGCGTGGGTCTCCAGTCTAAAGACTTGCAGGTTACGGAAGCATCTATGGTCAGCTTTTTGTCGATGTACTCGGACATCCACGGCTTTTCGAGCATCTCCTTTCCAATCAGCCATCCCCAAAAACAAAGAACGTACAATCCCGGCCGCACCAAAAATTTTGGCATTTTAAGCGGCTTGACATCATGTCCATAATAGTATCGGGTAGCGGTTCGAAAAAGGTCGATATGGGAAATACTTCCCTGTGATCCGGCGATATATACGCCCAGTTGAGGGAGAGTTTCACTGATGGCGATTATCCGAAGGAACAGCTTGATCAGGTCTTTGATATGAAGATATGGCACCGCCGATTCACCCTTGCCGGCCACAATCCTGGACAAAAGCTTCTTCTTGGACAGCCAGGATTTTAACATCATGTACAAAATGGGATATTCGCACCAGTCGCTGTACACGGCGGCCAGTCGAACAATGGAGCAGGGAAGTTTTTTGGAATACTCTTTAATTATCCTTTCCGCATGCCGTTTGCTTCTTGCATAGGGAAAATCCGCATCCAAAGGACTCTTTTCGGTCAATGCCCGGCCTGGAGAAGGAAATTTACAGGCAGCGAGAGAACTTGAAAATATAAACCGTTTGATTTTCAGTAGTGTTGACAACTCCAAAAGATAACGGGTGCCGACAACATTGGTCTCCTCGTACACAGGATTTTCCAGCAGGGTAAAATCATAATAACCGGCCAGGTGCAAAACAAAATCCGCCCCGCCGTGGTCCCGGACATACTCAAAGATTCTCAAAATATTTTCCCACTTGGTGATGTCCGCCTGGAGCCAGTGGGTGCGGTCTTTTTCCGGAACGCCGGCTTCTTTCTGGCTTCGCCGGGCAATGCAGAACAACCGAAACTTGCCGGATACGGCGATGACAAAATGCCTCCCGATAAAACCGGATGCGCCTGTGACAATGATTCCGGGTATTTTTTCGTTCATTTTGATCGTCTTTTATCCTGGCCTAACAAACCCATTGAGGGTTCACAACGATTGAGGTATTATTATGCAGGATGCGGATATTAAAAAATTAAGCAATGTCGACCTTGGACCGACATAACAGCACTATTGAGGAGAAAATGCAATACAATTACCTTTTCGGCCCGGTACCTTCCCGCAGGCTGGGGATTTCTCTTGGAGTGGACCTGGTTCCCATGAAGACATGCACCTTGGATTGCGTTTACTGCGAGTGCGGCAAAACCTCCCGACTGGCATTGGAACGCAAAGAATATGTGCCGTTCGATGCGGTTAAAAAAGAGCTGACCCATTATCTGGCGCATCATACCCGGCCGGATTACATCACCTTTTCCGGTTCCGGAGAACCGACGCTTCATTTAAAAATCGGCGATGTGATCCATTTTATAAGAAATCATGCACCTGACATTCCCGTGGCGGTGCTGACCAACGGCACCTTGTTTTATCAAAAACAAGTGCGAAAAGATGTGATAGATGCTGCCGTGGTCATCCCCTCACTGGACGCCGCCACAGAAAAAACGTTTCAAAAGATAAACCGACCTTGTTCTCAATTGCGATTGGAAGGCATCATCCGCGGACTCGTTCAATTCCGAAAAGAATACAGCGGGGAAATATGGCTTGAAATATTTATCATTCCCGGCTTGAATGATTCAAGCAATGAGTTGGAAGCCCTAAAGCAGACGATTGAAAAAATCAATCCGGACCAGATCCATTTAAATACGCTGGATCGACCCGGAACGGTTTCGACCCTTCGGCCTGCCAGCCTGGACGAACTTGAACATGTTTTGGAATACTTACAGATGGAATCTGCCGTTATCGTCGCTGACCCACCCGAACATAAAGCACTTTTTGCTTATCGCAAAGACACGGCTTCGGCGATCGTGGGAACCATAGCCAGACGTCCCTGTACGTTAAAAGATCTCTCTGAAATTCTAGGCTTGCCAGCGGATGAGGTGAAGACATATCTTGCTTCTTTGGAAACGGAAGGCGCAATAAAATCCGTAAAACAAAAACGGGGATTATTTTATCGATTATCCAATAAATATAGGTTGATGGGTGGACACTGACCAAGAAAGGGGTATCAATGCCCGAATATCATATCGAAAGAAAAATTCGATGGATTCTATGTTTCGCTACAATCGCGCTCCTATTCAGCGGAATATCCGCATATGCTTTTTGGAGTGGTAAAATTACAAAATTTACCGCCGATCAGCTCAATTGGCGAAAGCCTACCAGACTTTCGATTTAAAAAGGAGTTAAGACATGAAATTAATTGGTGTTGAAGGCAGTCCGCGAAAAAATGGAAACACTGAAAAACTGGTTCAAACAATTCTTGAGAGCGCCTCGGAAAATGGTGCAGATACAAAATTTTATAAGCTTATCGAAATGAATATTTCCCATTGCTTGGGATGTTTCAATTGCAGGGAGACAGGCACCTGTGTGACGAATGATGATATGCAGTTGATGCACCAGGAGATACAAGCCTCTGATGCCATCATCATTGGCTCGCCTGTTTATATGTGGCAGGTCTCCGGACAAACGAAACGATTTATGGATCGTCTCGTACCGTTTATCAGGCCTGATTTCACCACTCGTTTAAACGGAAAAAAAAGATTGTTGCTGGCCTTTACTCAAGGCAATCCGGATGAAAATGCGTTCAAAAGTTACTTTGAATATCTTGAAAATCTGTTTTCATTTTTGCACTACGATATTCAAGGCACAATTGTCGCTTCCGGAACAAGAGATAAAAACGATCTCCTTCAGCAGGCTGATACGCTCGAAAAGGCCAGAGAGATCGGGAAAAAGTTGGTTACGTCATGCGGGTGAACCGAACGTCGATGTTGCCGCCGTTCAGAAACAGGTTTCACCGTGTTGAAACATTTGCTGAACTTCATTAGAAAAATAAATTCATCTTGTGATGGCGGTTTTTTTCTTGAAATGTTGAACTAGGAGGGCTCTGGGGACGACACCTATATAATGGGACCTTGACCCATTAAAATGAGTCCTTAACCTTATGGACATATCATAAGGAATATTTTAACTAATTAATAACAAATGCGAATCAGCTTCAACACCATGTTATAAACCATGTGATGACGAGATCTCACGAAGGTTACACTGTAAAAGGAGAGGCTTGATATCGCATTTATATGGCTTCTCGGATGTCCGTTGATCTAAATGCAGCAATTGCATTGTACAACGGCATCTAGAGAAGCTAGCAGCGCATAATGCCTGGCTTTTTGAACGTGGGAGGCTGCCGGCTGTATATAGGCAGAGCAATAGAAGCTCTGCCTATTTTTTTTGCTGCGCTCGACCGGATGCATTAAACAAAAGCCCCTGGCGGGGATACCAGGGGCATTTATGACGGCTCCGTTGATCTCAGGAACCGTTAATAGACAATTTCGCCAATGAGGATTTGGCTAGACCAAAATTAATACCACAAAATAACATGTCAAGATGTATTATACAAAATTTTGGGGTCGACGCCGCCGGAAAGTGACAACGTGCGGCCCTAATGATAATATCAGGCAGGCCACCTAATTTTGTTACCATCTCCGGATAGTCCGTCAATTGTGAATGATAATGTTTCCGTTCACACTGGTTTCTATAAATATTTGATGCGAAAAAAGTGACAACACATCTTCGATTTCGTACGGCAACGATATTTTCAGAACTTTTTCCAACAACGGGACGTTGTACCCGAACGCGACAGCCATCATGGCCTCATCACGTAACTGTTTCTGGAAAGCCGGTCCAAAAATCCACTCCTGTTTCTTTTGAACCACATTCCCCCATGATTCCATCGGGCTGAGATGCAAGCTGGTATCGATAAGAAGGCGAGCCATTATTTTTCCCCTTTTATTCTCATTCAAATTTGAAAAAAAACCCCTACCAAGTAACTGGTAGAGGTATGCTCTTTGAAAAATGGGCATAACTCTTTAACTAATGGAACACTTTCTTCTTGTCTGACAATTTTAAACCTAACGCTAAAAGGATTTTTCGCTTGGTTTCAATCCTGCACGGCTTGCCCTGTTCAATTCGTGTCAGCGTATCTACCGACAAATCCGCCATTCTGGCAAGTTCCGCCTTGCTGATTAGAAAAGATTCTCTAATTTCTTTTAGTGAATTTGTATGCATTTACTACGCCCCAAACCTATCAATTGCTTCTCACATTCGATATCGGCCAAATTTATCCCATGTGAGAAGAAATCTAATTATATGCTATAATTATAACTTATTAATTTATCTTAATTAAAATATAATCCCACAATGTGTGATGTCAATAGGTCATTCGCTTCATTTTTGTAAGAGAATATCCTAAAATGATCAGTATTCTGCAGAGCTGTGAAAAAATGGTAAATATTTTTCATAATAGGGTAAAACCATTTAAAAGGTTTCCCCCGTGCCCGAACCTGCCTCACTGATACTGATGGGCTCTGGTTTGGTGGGTCTTGCAGCTTTCGGACGCAATAAATTTAAAAAATAAAAAAAGGCGACCCTTTCGGATCGCCCCAAGCAAAGGTTATGAAGATATATTAACCATCCTACTAAGCCCTTGCCGAAATAGGGCTTCTCGGTATGCTGTAATTATACCCGGTGCACATTTAATTTATTTTTCCTTTTGCATCATTATGCTGGTGACCGGAATATAAGATGTACATGCACCAGAGAAACCATAATCTCAAATTAATGCTCAGATGAATCCTGTCAACCAAAAATAACCGCCCAAAATGACCGGAAGCTTTATATCTCCATAGTCTTTAACAAAATTATTCAACGACTTCAATCTCGACCACTTGTTTTTCTGTCTTTACCCTCTTGTGGTAATAAGACAGTACCAGGGGCAACCATATCGGTATCGCAACAGCGACGAATGCCAAAAAAGCACCAAAAACAGCAGGTATGACTTTACGTAAATTTTCGTCACTATATAAAGCCGCAACAATCATTATAAATATCCATCCTGCCATAATACCTTGAACCATCGTTTCACCTCTCAAAACAGGGAATTTGACAAAACTTTTGCTGTTATAGGCACATTCGACCTTAAAGGTACTCACTGATATATGCATATGCATGATATATACCAGAAATCCTTTTTTAAATTTTAATTAAATATTACGACATATTAACCCTTACTGCTTAACCAAACCGACTGATATTTGCCGTCAAGCATTTGACAGCTGTTGTGAAATCCTTACTGAGCCAAAGTCGAGAATGCCCCAGATCCAAGGAGACCGCGGGTGAAGCTGTAGTTTTTTACCGACGATAAAACATGTATGATTAGCTGCTGAGAAATTGTCTGGACTGGATATGGCGATAAGGCAGTAAAAGAGTTGCACAATTTTCTGGGAAAAAGAAACCCCTGGAAGTGAATGGAGGTTTGATTTCCCCAGGGGTTTCACAGATAGAGGATATGATTGAAGATATAAATAGCATATCTATATCTTGCAGCAATATATAAACGACCACATTGTGATATGTCAAGATCTATTATAAATCTTTTATGTCGGGGTAATGGTCTGATCCTCTACTGGCTAACAATAATAAAAACAACAGCACCAAAACGCCGACCATTACCATGGCAAATAGTATGATAACTACTTTCATTGTCATTAATCCGTTAACGGAAAATAATTTTAAAGAGCATATCTAACTATTAACCGCCAGCCGATCTTTCAGCTGGTATAATAAAGCGCAAGCATCACAGCGTAACCAATTGAGATGGCTAAAATTAAAAGCTTTGTTTTCATGTCATATCACCTATTAATAATATCGGCAAATCATGTCATATCACCTATTTAATAATATCGGCAAATATGTTTAAAATCTTAAATCCACGGGATAGGCCCTACAGGCTGAAAAGGGCGTCCCTGGCCCTGCCCGCGGATAAACTCAGGGAGAAAGCGAGAGGTTTATCATGGGAAGCATTTACAAAAGGGGCAGGAGATTATTCCATTGATGTCAATCCACATAGTACAATTTTAGATAGAGTGGCACACTGGGTGTATCTTACGCAAGGCCCACAGACAGTGCAAACTGCATTTATATAAGCTTACTTACAGAACCCCCCTATATATTTTAGCACATACCAGAATATTTTTTGCGAGACTTGTTTGCCACATTGTATCATCTTTAGCAATGTCCTTGACAAGCTGTGTTGAATCTGCCAAAAAAAACATTCGATTCCGAAACAGGTCCTGCAAGCCTAAACAAAGGGAGAGCATATGTGATGATATTGAACCCCATTTCTCAGATCAGAGAGCTGGGGTTTTGTGTGTTCACCTTTATTAAAAGCGAATTGTTTTTAACACCGAAAGCGACTCTCAGGATAGACGTTCTGATGATTAAAAAACTTTGCGAAGTCAGACATAGGATCCATTAAAAATGAGATTGTCAACTTAAATTCATCTAAAGGATAAATTGGGGGTTAGAAATGATAGTCGATATATTTGATTTTTTAATAACACTATTATTTATTCAGTTTATGATATGTGTCGCACTTCACGTAACCCGCTTTCATGTATTTCCGAAATCTTTTAAAGAAGCATTCA
>JAJDND010000094.1 GCA_022340885.1 Desulfobacterales bacterium
CATGAATCATGGCCAAATCCGATTATCAATTTTTCTTTCCCCTTCGTGTTCGGTATGCCGAGACAGATGCGCAGGGTATCGTCTTTTACGGCCATTACCTGACGTACTTTGATACGGCCATTACCGAGTACCTTCGCGATCTTCCCTTTGATTACGTCGCCCATGTCAAACGCACCGGCACGGATTTTCATGTGGTTAAAGCAGTGATAGAATTTTTTGCCCCAAGTCATTTTGATGATGAAATTGAAGTTCACGTCCGGACCGGGAAGATCGGCAGGTCCAGCCTGACGTTTATAATTGAAATATTTCCGAAAAACAAGGAAACACTCCTGGTCAGGGGAGAGGTCGTGTGGGTAAATACCGACCAGAAGGCTAAAAGACCCGCGTCGCTTCCAGAAGAATTGGTTGTCAAAGTAAAGGAGCGGGAAGGGAGCCGGGTTCGTGCTTGATTGAACGATCGAGTTGTAATTCTGGTAAAAAAACCGCGTTGTTCGTAAGTGGTCGTTGAATCCGACGTTCAAAACACGACACCATTCCGGTCTGTCGGCTAAATAGTGTCGTCAACCAGTCTGAAATTAAATATATGAAGCAAATACATATAATTACAATTATCATCTTGTTGGTCTTCGGTTTTATTGCCCCCGGTATTGCTTTATCTGAAAAAACACATGACGTTCGCCGCTTCAATTACGAGGGGGATGGACGGCTCAATCTTGTCTGCCCAAAAAACGGGCTGTCGTTCAACGGGCGATTTCGGAAGGGCAAGGCTATCTACGATAAAAAAGCCCTCAACAAAATCAATCGTTTATTCGGGGCGGACAATGACAAGCCCGTTTCTAATGTATCCCTGCGGTTGATCGAGTTTCTCGATTATTTGGAGGATACCTTTCACCCGGGCGCAAAGATTATCATTGCTTCAGGATATAGAAGTCCCCAGTACAATGCCGATCTGCGCAACAAGGGAAGACTTGCCGCTAAGGCCAGCCTTCATCAGTATGGGATGGCGGCGGACATACGGATTCTAGGCACTTCATCAAAACGCGTCTGGAATGTCATTAAAAAGCTCGGGTTCGGCGGAACCGGTTACTACCACGGAAAGTTCGTACACGTCGATGTCGGGCCCAAGCGATTCTGGGATGAAAAAACATCCGGCGTGGGAACGAATATCTCAATACACAACAAACTGATCGGAATCGTTACAGATTATGATGTTTATCTTCCGGGTGATATGATCGCGCTCAGATTTATCCGGATGACGTCGTTTCCCGTCGGCGTTAGCCCCGAATTTGTTTTAGAGAGAGTCGAAAAAAACGGCCGGCTAAAAAAAATTACGCGGTTTAAACCGGTCTTTGCCACGGATGCGCCCAGCAGATGCCCGCAGTTTTCCGATATCGGCGAAATGATGGGAATCGGTTGGAAACTGCCGAGCGATATCCCTCCCGGTCGATATAAAATCCGCGCTTGCTTTTGCCAAAAGGAATGGAAAGATATGCCAGCGCAAGTACTTACGCCGGCATTTCATATTTCCCGTCACGCTTCTGCAAAATGACACCGGCATTGCTTTATCTGACGCCTTGATCAAAACTGAGAGACCTTTGAAAAACGCCCCTTTTTGCCCGATTTCTGCGTCACGCTCAAATGTTAATCCTCGAAATACTCAATGTGTTCATGTGGTTAATCCCGCTAAAGGCGGGATCGCCTTCCTTGAACTCGAACAAAAATGAACATTTTTCAAAGGTCTCACCGAAATGCCCCAGAGACGAATATTTTCCGCCAACAGGTAAACCATCATGTGTTATGAGCGTCTCTATTACAAAAAGCACTTAAGTGATATAGACGTTCAATTTGTTTAAGACAATACAATGAAATTAAAATTGATCTACTTTCCGATGATTTTGACGCTTGTTTTCGGATTTTCCAGCCAAGGTTTTGCCACCGGCCTGAGATGCGGTACGCATCTGATAACCGTCGGCGACACCAAACCGGAGGTGATTGCCCGATGCGGTGCACCGGATTACACGGAAGAATGGGAAGAAGAACGAATTATGAGAGACTTTCGCCACCCGTTTAATTACCAAAAAGAGGATCAATGGGGAAGAGAGCCTTTTCTGGTCAAAGTTCCGGTAAAGTTTGAAAGGTGGTATTATAACTTCGGCCCCACCCAGCTCATTCATTACCTCAAATTCAGAAACGGAAAGCTCGTAAAAATCACTACCGGTGAACGCGGTTATTAAACGTTGGTATTAACGCAAATTAGTCTGTTCGAATTTTCCCATACATCAAATAACTCCCCGTCCTTCCCGTTCGCTCATGATACCTTTCTCTCACGATGTTAAATAGCCTCTGCAATTGGGTTCTTCGACATGGAACCGGCAACTTGGATCCAGAAATTTCTTGACCATTCAGGGCGAATTGTGTGTATAATTTTTCGAATTAACTCGGATATTTTTTGTTGTTGATCTTCATTCCCAGTGTTATTTATCTGATGTTATTATTAAAAACGGATCGGCTTTTTTGCCGTTCCGGTAATAACCCGATAATTGTCCTTTACCAATTGAAATGTTCAGATTAGGTGAAAATAAGGAGATATTCCATGTCACAAGAACTTTATGATCTGGCCATCATCGGCGGTGGGCCCGGAGGCCTTTCTGCCGCGATATACGGCATGCGGGCGGCCTTAAAGACCGTACTCATCGAAAAGGAGATCCCCGGCGGCCAGATCAACAAATCCGACTCGGTGGAAAACTATCCCGGTTTCGAAAATATCAGCGGCAGCGAACTCGCCATGAAGCTTGCCCAGCATGCCCGGGTTTACGGCACCGAGGAAATCAATGACGAGGTAACGGCCGTCGAACCAGGTCTCGATTTTCATATAGTACGCACCGCCGGCGGAAGAGAGATCCAAACCCATGCAGTAATACTGGCACCAGGCGGTCATCCTCGGAAGTTGTCCGTGCCCGGCGAAGAAGATTACTACGGGAAAGGCGTATCCTATTGCGCCGTGTGTGACGGCTTTTTTTTCAGAGGTAAAAATGTCGTGGTCGTGGGGGGCGGTGATACCGCCTGCGAAGAAGGGCTTTATCTGGCCAAGCTGGCTGCCAAGGTCTATCTGGTTCATCGCCGCGATGCGCTGCGCGCCAGCATGATTCTGCAAAAGCGCGTCGAGGCGGAATGTAAGATGGAGGTGTTGTGGAATACCGTCGTTACTGAAATCAAAGCAAACGCCGACGGAGTGAACGCCGTCACGCTTCAGGACACCCAAAACGGTGATAAACAAGACCTTCCCATTGACGGCGTCTTTATATTCATCGGCTTTGAACCCAATAATCAATTGGTGCCGGCCGGTATCCGCATGTCTCCGGATGGTTTCGTGGTCACCAATGATCAGTGCGCCACCAACATCGACGGCATCTATGTGGTCGGTGATTTGCGTGACAGATACGCCCGCCAAATAGTATTGGCGGCGGCCGATGGCTGCATGGCATCCTTGGCGGCCGCGCATTATGTGGAGACGCGCAAAGCCAAGATGGGGGACCTCACCTGCGTTCTGCCGGAGTAAGACAATTCATCTCGGACTGCAATGCCATTTTATTTGCCTCCGTTAACATACCCTAAAGTTTGCTGTATAAAGCGGCATTGCCATCTAAAACCGGGCTGCCGGTAACTGCTCGCTTTGCGGTTTGAGCGTTGACTCCTGCCTTCCGAGTATTTTTTTATGAATTATTTCAATCGATCGAAAAAGAAGTTTGCTATGATTGCCGTAACCGGTGCAACGGGAAATATCGGCAGCAAGATCGCGGCCGATATTTTGTCAAAGGCTCAAAATGTCAGGTGTGTCGCCAGAACAGCGGCAACACTGAGCCCCTTCGCTGCCAAAGGCGCCGAAACCACAGCCATCTCCCTTGAGGGCTTCGCCGTTTATGTTACGAAAGGCGCTAAAACCGTCTCAATGGTTGTAAAATCAGGATTTGATTTGAAATAAAGGCGGAATTCCATCGGATACCCTTCGGAGTATGTCCCAATAGGCGCCGCGGTGGCCGGATTTGATCGCCTCGGTCAGGTCGGGATTGTCATTATAATTGTAATCCGGATTTGCTTGGGTTCGCCGGCCGAGGAGAAATCTTGGGTCATCCCCCACAATTGAGTGCAGCCAATCTTCCACATCTTCCCCCGAACGTATATCGCAGTAATAAATCGGTCGAAGAAAAGATTCATTGTTTTCCAGGGCCCCGAAAAGACTTGGGTTTCTGGACAAGGTCCCTTTTGATGTTTCTAAAATTTGACGTCCGAGGGGGGTCATCGGATAAAGTCTCACACCGAGACTGATACCCACACGATCCGGTTTGACCTTTTTCATCAGTCGAATTGCGGTTTCAATCGATTTTTTTGTTTCGCCGGGAGATCCGAGGATTAAGTCATACATGCAAATAATATCATGTCTTCGGCAAATGTCACGGATTCGAGTCAAATCATCAGAATTGTAACGATGGCCGAGTCGATGCAGCATATTATTATCGCCATGGTCCGCGCCGAAATCGATCCCCACGCATCCGGCTCTACGCATAACATCTGCCAGCTCATCTGAAAAATACTCGGGAGAGCAGTAGGCATACCATCTAATTTTGTTTCCCAATCCGGAATCGATGATGGCCCTGGATACCTGAAAAGCATGGGAATGAGGCCAATTAAATTCACAGTCACAGGTGTGAAATACGGTTATTCCGCGGTCATGAAGATGGGTTAATTCCTTAGCCACATGCTGCGGCGGCCGCAGCCTTTCGTTTTTTCCTTTGATAAATGGTTCCGGACAATAGATACATTTCAAAGAGCAGCCGCGTTTGGATTCGAAACCGACCTGACCGCCGTTTTTGAAATAATACGGGTTGTCAATCAAGGATCTGGATGTCAAATCGATTTTTTCAAGAGAAAACGGAACGGTAGCATTATGTTTAACGTTTCCATTTTCCATCCTAACCAGCCCCGGCACCGTATCCAATTCAATATTATCGCTGAGTGCCGCAGCCAGTTTAACGAGGCTTTCTTCTCCGTCTCCGCATATGCCGTAGTACACATCGCAAAATTTTAGAACTTCCGAAGGAAAAATAGAAAAACCGACACCGCCGACACAAATCGGTGCATCGGTTAGATGTTTAATTGTTTCGAGTACCGGTATTGCTCTGAGAAGAGAAAAATCCTGACTTGCGAAATAAGAATCATCTATATTTCGGAGTGTTACACCAACGAGAATCGGTTCCTCTGTCAAAACATCGGAAAGTTTTTTTCGCCAATCCGGTTCAACGGCGCAATCCACCAAATCAACATCGATGCCGGCATGGCGGCATGCAGCGCCAAGATAGTCCAGAGATACCGGCGTCACCGGCGGTTTCATGGGATTCGGGTTAACCAGGACGATTCGCATCTGTTCGATTATATAACGACCGGGTTTGTTTTTGATAAGCGATATCATCCAAAAAATCGAGAATTTTTGGATGAATTTATATCGGAAATAATAAAAGACGAAGCTCTAAAATGTAATGTATATGAAAAGGGTGGCCGGGTGTCAACAATCAACCCTGTTTTTTTATCCAAGCGGCTGCCGATACTCAGACAACTGGCCCACCCCATTTACGTCAAAATGGGCACAATCCCGGAAATCGTCATGGGGATCCAAAGCGCCACAGAATTGTCGATCCAAAGAAAATAAAACGATATATCAAGATCTATCTGCCGTTCAGGCCCCGATCCTCTTTACGTCGGCGACAGTCTTTGCGGTCAAATATTCGGCAGGTGATGGGTTTGATATTGTGGATGGCGCAAAAATAGCGGGGTTCGCCGAAGTGCTGAAACAAAAACGGGCACAGTTGTTGATTCATCAGTTTCCATATCCCATCGCTTTTTGTTGATGAAAATTGGAGGATGATTTTTACAGGAGGATACATTAGATTATTTATTCTTGACAAAATCCGCTGGTTCGCCAAAGTATTACCTTAGATTGATCTCCAATTAAATATTTTTTTCACTTTATCCCACATTTCCGGTTGCGGAGGATGCCATGTTTATCGTCCACGTTTTTGTCCATGTAAAGCCTGACCGTATCGAGGATTTCAAGGGGGCAACCCTGATAAATGCGAGCAACAGTGTTTTAGAGCCGGGTGTCGCGCGGTTCGATGTGATTCAGCATATAGAAGACCCCGCACGGTTCATTCTCGTCGAAGTCTACCGGACGCCTGAAGATCCGGCCCGACACAAAGAAACGATGCATTACCAAATGTGGCGGGATACGGTTGAAGACATGATGGCCGAACCACGCACCAGCATTAAGCTGACCAATCTGTTTCCCGACGAGAAAGGATGGGGTTAATGAAACGATTCGAATTCGCCGCCGCATCTCGAATCATTTTCGGACGGGGAACTTTGAAAGAAGTGCCGGCCCTGGCCGCTCAAATGGGCCGCCGGCTGATGGTCGTCACCGGCAAAAATACCGAACGCGCGGCAGGGTTACTGGGTTTAATTAAGGCCGCCAGCTTGCAGACCTTTACCTTCGCTATTACCGGAGAACCTACCATAGAAATGATTATTGATGGTGTTCAGCTTGCCCGTAAGAACACCTGCGATGCTGTCATCGGTATCGGCGGCGGCAGCGTCATTGACAGCGCCAAAGCCATTGCGGCCCTGCTAACCAACCGCGGTGATATTATGGCGTATTTGGAAGTGATCGGTCAGGGGAAGCCGTTGTCACAGGCTTCGGCCCCCTGCATCGCCATACCGACCACCGCCGGAACCGGCGCCGAAGTCACTCGCAATTCGGTGTTGGCATCGACACAGCACAGAGTTAAGGTCAGTCTTCGAAGCCCGACCATGCTGCCGGATCTTGCCGTCATCGATCCCGAACTGACATATTCCATGCCGCCGTCTTTAACCGCCGGCACCGGAATGGATGCACTGACCCAGAATCTGGAGCCTTTTGTATCCTTGCAGTCCAATCCTTTAACGGATGCCCTGTGCCGGGAAGGCCTGAAACGAATCGCTCGTTCTTTGCGCCGGGCGTTTGAAAACGGAGGCGATGCTTCGGCCCGCGAAGACATGTCTGTTGCCAGTTTGTTCGGGGGACTTGCGCTTGCAAACGCCAAACTGGGCGCGGTTCATGGGTTCGCAAGCGCCATGGGCGCCATGTATTCAATCCCCCATGGCATGATCTGCGCCAGTTTGCTTCCCCATGTCATGGCGGTCAATGTCAAAGCGCTGCAGCACAAAGACCCCCTAAGGTACCTGTCACGCTATGATGAGGTCGCCCGCTGTTTGACCGGCAGACCGGATGCCCAAGCAATAGACGGCATTGACTGGATTAACGATTTGTGCAGCGCACTGGATATCGTGCCGCTTTCCGAATTAGGAGCTACAAAAACACACTTTTCTGAAATAATCGCAGGCGCGAAACGAGCAAGCAGTATGAAAGGAAATCCGGTTGAATTAACCGATGATGAGCTCATCGAAATCTTAAAAAAAGCGCTTTAAAAGCCAAATCGAAGAAGCGATTGAAGCTCGACCCACTTCAAAGGATAAAGCGAGACCTTTGCAATACGCCCCTTTTTGCCCAATTTCTGCGTCACACTCAAATTTTAATCCTCAAAATACTCAGTGTATTCCTACGGTTAATCCCGCTAAAGGCGGGATCGCGTTCCTTGAACTTAGACAAAAATGAGCATTTTTCAAAGGTCTCAACGCGTCACATCCCGTTCAGTCTCCGAATTTACAATTTTCTTTGAGTTCTTCCGGTGTAATCGTGTAAAGCGCATCCAGCATCGCAATCATGAAACTTCCCGGCGCAGATGCGTTTTTTGCCGCAACTTCTCCGGCCCATCCAAAATAAGCCAATGCCGTGGCTGTTGCGCTGACCGGGTTCTCGTCGACCGATAAAAAGGCGCCAATGGTCGCTGTAGCCGCGCAACCGGTGCCGGTGACATATCCCATAAGCGCATGGCCGTTTGAAACCCGTATTTGTTGTTGACCGTCGGTGACAACGTCAATGGGACCGGTAACCGCGAGGACGGTTTCGAGTTCGCCGGCCAGAATTTTAGCGGGTTGAACGGCCGCCTCGACCGAGTGAATCGAATCAACCCCTTTTGTTTTCGAATCCTTCCGCCGGAGGGATAAGATTTCCGATGCATTCCCGCGTATGACACTGACGCGAGTTTCTTGAATAATTTGTTTTGCAGCGATGGTTCTGAGCGACGTCGCTCCGGCCCCCACAGGATCGAGTATGATCGGTATTTTTGATACAGACGCCTTTTTTCCGGCTTTGATCATCGATGCAATCCAGTCATTGTTAAGGGTTCCGATATTGAGAACCAGCGCCCCGGCAAAGGACACCATTTCTTCCACCTCATTTAGCGCATGGGCCATCACCGGTGAAGCACCCATCGCCAATAGCGTATTTGCCGTATAGTTCATCACCACGTAATTGGTGATATTATGAATCAACGGCTTTTTCTTTCTTACTGCCGCCAGATTTAAAGCGGCTTTTTCCGATAAAATTTTCATGTTTTACCCCGTTGTCAGTGAATGTTGTATGCTGGACCAAAATCAATCAATGCTTATTATGTATCCTAAAATGAGCGCAAAATCAAAAAGACAATAACAAGAATAATATACTTTGGATGGCGTCGCCGGTTAAACAGAAGCCATCTCAAAAAAGTCTTTTCGTCCGATATCTGCGTTGAGCCCTCGTCTCAAGCCCCCAACATACTTGAGTATGCATGTCGAAGACTTGTCCGCCTTTAGAGAATCCCGTTAACAGGCGGGGTGGGTTGATCCTCGGCATCGCGTTCTCGTCCCGCCGATCTTGGGCGGGAAATCTCGACCGAAAATCCTAATTTTGAGATGGCTTTTAGGTCAACATCGGATTAATTTGTTGAAAATAAATATTTTTGCGTTACAATGCCTGCTGTAAATAATTTCGGTGAGTATCTTGAACAGATAAATCCGGCCTCGGATTGGATAATTCCAATATGAAGTGGACGTATTTCCGAAAAGGGCTCTTAGAAGTCCATTTTTTTTTACCATGATTTTGAAAGGAATCCATCATGAAATTTAACCGCATTAAATTGGCGCGAAACATTGCGATCCTGTTGACCTTCTTGGCAGCATCTTTTCCGGCCCTGGCTAAAGAAGCGACATCCACTCCGGAGAAGGCGGCCGTGGTAAACGGCGTGGTCATTACCCAAACAGAGCTCGCCAAGGAACTGGACTTTCATCTTCAGCGTTTCTCCAGGCAGGGGGTACAGTTATCCAAAGAACAGATGGCAAATTTAAAAGATAAGGTTTTGGGAAATCTCATCGATCGGGAAATCCTGTACCAGGCAAGTCAAAAGGCCGGAATCAAGATCGATAATGACAAAATAAATAAGGAACTGTCGGCTGTTAAAAAGCGTTTTCCCAGCGAGGAAGAATATAAAAAGGCTTTGAGCGCGATGAAGATCTCAGAGAATGATATTAAAGAGCAGATCAAAGAGAAATTGGCCATCAACGCGTTGATCGATATGAAGATTGCCCAAAAGGTCGTCGTTACCGATAAGGAAGCCAAGGCTTTTTATGACAGCCACCCGGATTTGTTCAAACAGCCAGAACAGGTGAGAGCCAGCCACATTTTAATCAAGGTTGAAGCCGGCGCAGATCAGCAAAAGAAATCGCAAGCCATGCAAAAAATTCAAAAGATACAAAAAGAGTTGAAAAGCGGCCAGGATTTTGCCGTGCTGGCCAAGAAGTACTCAGAAGACAAAAGCAGCGGCGCCAAAGGGGGTGACCTGGGATATTTCTCACGCGGGCAGATGGTCAAGCCATTCGAAGATGCGGCATTTGGATTGAAACCCAATGAAGTCAGCGACATCGTCGAAACCCAATTCGGGTATCACTTGATAAAAGTTTATGATAAGAAGCCGGAAAAAATCCTGACGTATGATGAAATCAGGGAGCTGCTCATCAAGCGTTTGCGTCAGGAAAAGACCCAGCAGGAAACGGCCAAGTATATTGCCGATCTTAAAAAAGATGCGAAGATAAAGAAATACCTCTAGAATATTTTAGGTACGTGTTCAGTGGGAGCGCTTCCCCTGAACACATACCATTTTTTGGCTATTGTTTCTTGTTCGCCATAGCATAAGTCATGAAGCCACCGCTTAGGTTTCTGGAATGGAATCCGTTCTGGACCAGGATTCTGTGGGCCAGATACCCTCTGAATCCCACCGCACAAAACGGGATATACGTTTTTTTGCTGTCGAGTTCGGATAGCCCGCTTCTGAGTTCATCGATGGGAATATGCAATGCGCCTTCAATCTTTCCCTCATGGTTCAGCTCAAATTTGGTACGAAGGTCTATCAAAATCTCACCGTTTTGTTGAAGGGTCTCGAGTTCACTCCAATGAGCGATTTCCATATCTCCTTTAAGGATATTGGACGCCACGAATCCACAAATGTTGATGGGGTCTTTCGCCGATGAATATGGTGGTGCATAGGCCAGCTCCAGTTCTTCAAGATCGAAGACGGTCATTTTTGCCCGAATAGCAGTAGCAAGCACATCGATCCTTTTGTCAACGCCCTTTTTACCCACTATCTGAGCACCCAGAACGCTACCGGTACCCGGAGAAAAGAGAAGTTTTATCGATGTATTGGTAGCACCCGGATAATACCCGGCATGTGAACCGGAATGGGTGTAGGAAACAAAATAAGGAAGATCGTGTTTTTTTAAAAATTTTTCGTTGGCGCCAGTGGATGCCAGGACCATATCGAAGACCTTTACTACGGAAGTCCCCAATGTGCCGTTAAATATTGATTTTCTGCCCAACGCATTGTCCGCGGCGATGCGGGCCTGTTTATTAGCGGGCCCTGCAAGAGCGGTCAGCGTGGGAAATCCAGTGACGATATCTCTCACCTCCACCGCATCGCCCACGGCATAGATATCGGGATCGGAGGTCCTCATGGTGTCGTCGACCGCAATCCCGCCGGTCGGACCGATTTTGAGATCAGCCCGCACGGCCAGCTTGTTCTCCGGCCTGATTCCCACGGAAAGCAGCACCAGATCGCATGCAATTTCCCTTCCCTTTTGCGTAGAGACTAAAATCCGGTCCCTTATTTTTGAAAATGATTTTACTGCGTTTTCAAACTCGAGTTCTACGCCTTTGGCTTCAAGATGCTCATGAATGAGGGTCGCCATTTCATAGTCCAAAGAGGGCATCACCTGGTCGAGCATTTCCACGATGGTTGTTTTAACACCTCTCTCGGTCAAATTCTCGGCCATCTCAAGGCCGATAAAGCCGCCGCCCACGACAACAGCCCGGCGGGGATTGCGTTCGTCCACAATTTTTTTGATTCGGTCTGAATCAGGGACGTTTCGAAGATGAAAAATATTTTCAAGGTCAATCCCCTCAAGTGGTGGCTTGATGGGTTCTGCTCCGGGAGATAAAATAAGCTTATCGTAGCTCTCCCGGTATGTTTCACCTGTAGCCGTATTTTTTATCTCAACGGTCTTTTCTTTGACACTTATCCCCACGACCTCGGAGAAAATGCGCACATCGATGTTATAGCGATTTTTAAATTCCTTTGGTGTGGCCAAAAGGAGGTGAGCGCGTCTTTTGATAACATTTCCGATATAATAGGGAAGTCCGCAGTTGGCAAAGGAGATAAATTCTCCCCGTTCGAAAACGATAATTTCTGCATCTTCACTCACTCTTCTCGCCCGAGCCGCTGCTGTAGCGCCTCCGGCGACGCCACCGATAATAAGCAGTTTAATACCCATATTTTTCCTTTCAAATAGATTTACTTGTTTTTATACCGCACATAATATCGTTTTTTGAAATAAAATCAAGCCGCCTCTTCCAAAGGACGACTTATTCGATCAGCAGAGTCGGTTGTATTGATCCTCATTTCAAAACAGCGCCGGACGATCTTATCCCGTTGTAAAATAAGGAAGACCAAATCTGATCTTTTTTGCGTTTTTACCGCCCTTGCTTTTTCAAGGCGCGTTTCATGTGAATCTGAACTCTTTGTTGAGGCAGTTCTGATCGGTGGTTTTCGATGAGCGTAAAGACCACTCAAACCGTAGAAATATTTTTCGAATCGATAGATTTTTTAATCAATTCAGTTCTTTTTAATTTAATTGTATAAAAAAGATAATTTCATCGCAAGATTCGGATAGAAATTTTCTCCGCACCGGTATTATATTTGTTCTGAAATATCAAGACATGTTCTCTTTAGAAAAGAAGCGAGTGATCAAACCGGCATTTAAACGATATAAAAGGAGAAAATAATGGATTTATCGGAACACGCCTTATGGCAGGGAGTGTTGAAACGGGACAGCCGATATGACGGGATATGCTTTTATGGGGTTATATCGACATTTATTTATTGCCGTTTACACTGTTCAAGCAAGAAACCCAAGCTTGAAAACGTGAGGTTTTTCTTTGCCAAAGAAAGTGCGGAAAAGGCAGGCTTTAGACCATGCCGGCGCTGCCGTCCCGATCAGGCGGAGGAACCGGGCACAAACGAAATCGTATCAAAAATACTTGCAGTATGCCGCTATATTGAATCCTGCGATTATGCCCCGAGTTTAAAAGAGCTTTCGCAAAAAGTAAACTTGAGTTCTTCCCATCTGCAGCGTGTGTTTAAAAAAGCTCTGGGGGTATCGCCACGAAATTATGCGGATGTACACCGGCAAGTGCGGTTGAAAAAGGCATTGAAGGCCGGCGATGACGTTACGCTTGCCACGTATGAAGCGGGCTATGGGTCGAGCAGCCGACTTTATGAAATATCTTCCCGATATTTGGGGATGACGCCCAAAACATATAAGGAAAATGGCAAAGGGCAAAAGATTTATTATGCAGTCGTTAAGTGCCCGTTGGGGCTCCTTCTGCTGGCAGCTACTCAACAAGGCATTTGTTCCGTTCGAATCGGTGACTCTCACGGAACGCTCGTTGATGGATTGAAAAGTGAATTTAATAATGCTGAAATCGCAGAAGCAGATTCAAAGCTATCTGAATGGGCCCAAATGCTCATCGATTATCTGGCGGGGAGCAGCCCGTGGCCGGCGCTACCCTTTGACGTCAAAGCAACCGCATTTCAAAGAAAGGTATGGGATCGTCTCAGAACGATTCCAGAAGGGCAAACAATGTCTTACAGTGAGATTGCGGCGTCAATCGGTCAGCCCAAAGCGGCTCGAGCGGTAGCGCGCGCATGTGCAACCAATCCCGTTGCGCTGGTCATTCCATGCCATCGGGTCGTTCCCAAAACAAAAGGTACGGGTGGATACCGTTGGGGAGCAGAGCGAAAAAGAAAGCTGCTGGCGATTGAAAAGCAAAAAGGGCTGCCGTAGAACGCTGCTTCACCCACATTATTAAAATTGAATATTGAAGTCCCTTAAAGAATGCACTTTGGGGACCATTGTTTGAAATGGAAATGGGCAATGACACAAAGACATAGACGGCTGATTGAAAAAGCTGCCTGTTTTGACACGGGTGGTCTTCCGGAGCTTGACCCGTCGTTTTCGGATTTTTCCGCAAACCGGTTGAATCTGTCGGACAATGCGCAAAATGTTCTCAAAAAAAGGTACCTCAAAAAGGATTGCAGCGGCAAAATTATTGAGACGTTCGGACAAATGTTTCTTCGGGTGGCCCGCCATATTGCCGAAGCCGAAAAAAAAATACGGCGTCGATGATCGACGGGTTGAAGAAATTCAAGGGATCTTTTACAAAATCATGGCCGAGTTAAAATTCTTGCCGAATTCGACGACCCTGATGAATGCGGGGCGCCCATTGGGCCAGTTGGCCGCTTGTTTTGTTTTGCCGGTAGAAGACAGTATAGAGGCAATTTTCGGCACACTGAAAAATGCTGCACTCATCCACAAGTCCGGCGGCGGCACCGGATTTGACTTTTCCCGGCTGCGCCCGAAGAATAGTCCGGTGACCACTTCGGGGGGGGGCTTCGGGTCCGATATCATTTATGAAAATATTTAACACCGCCACCGAGCAGCTTAAAAAAGGGGGAACCCGGCAGGGGGCCAATATGGCCATTCTAAGGGTGGATCACCCGGATATCATGGCATTCATTCACAGCAAAAGCAAAAACAGGGAGCTTGACCATTTCAATATCTCGGTGGCCGTAACGGATGCATTTATGAAAGCAGTTGTCGAACACGCCGACTATGATTTGATAAACCCTCGGAATGATATGCCTGTCGGCAAGCTCAATGCCGCAAAGGTTTATCATGCATTAATAAACCAGGCATGGCATAACGGCGATCCGGGAATCATTTTTTTGGATCAAATCAACCGAGATAACCCCACCCCGGATCTTGGCCCCATCGAAGCGACCAATCCTTGTGGTGAGCAACCGCTGCTGCCCCTGGAGGGATGTACGCTAGGTTCCATTAATTCGGCCAAATATGTAATTGAAAACGGGAATAATCCGATGATCGATTTTATGGGATTAAAAAAAATTGCTGCTTTGTCGGTTCGTTTTCTCGATAACACCATTGATGTATCCAAGAGCCCCTTACCTGGTCATTCAGGTCATAATTTGTCATTATCGGTTGTTATTTTGAGTATAAATGGCGACATCATAAAATAATTGACGCCTTTGTTCTTTTCCGTTAATAAAGTTTAACGGTCTATTGCCATGGGTTATTCGAACGGCAGTCGGCGCGTGAGATTTAACTAAAGGCAAAGAATAGGAAAAATGATGAAAGTGTATTTCGGTTTCGATGATACGGATATCCATGACTCGCCCTATGGTACCGGCAAATTGGTTCGATGGTTTCAAAATGATTTGCCGAAGGGCTGTGAATGCCGGGGCGTGATTCGCCAGCAACTTTACGTGTGTGATGAGATTCCATACACCTCTCACAACAGTTCGGCATGTATGATCGCCGAGTTTGCCGATCCGGACCTTGTGGATCAGGCCATCGAAAGCGCGGCAAACCATCTCAAAAAACATTTTGTTTCCGGAAGCGATCCCGGGTTGTGCGTGGCGACGGAATTCGATACTTCTTTAAGTCGGCTCATCGAGTTCGGGCATTATTGCACCCATGGCGTATCTTCCCAAAGACAAGCGATTGAAGCCGCAAAATCGGTTCATCTTTCCGGCCACGGCGGCACGAATGACGGCATTATCGGAGCGGCGGCGGCAGTGGGATTGACAGCATCGGGATGGTCCGGACGTTTTATCGAGTTGAATAATTTGCGATGTTATTCGGAAACAGTAAAGGTGCATGAGTTGAGAAGCGACGGCATCAAGGTCGTTTCAACGGAAAGGGATGCAATAATCCCTGCCCCCGATGATGTGGTGTTTACAAACGGTTGGATTCGGCCCCGGCTTTTAGGTCATCAACCGATCCTTTTTGTGCATCCCAGAGGCGAAAGGCGATGGGAAAATATATATGTGAGACGAAAAACAAATCACAAATAACTGCAAGCAGGTGAGGCAACGGCTACAAAGACCTGATACAAGTATAAAAACGTTAGAGGCAAGTCGACCGATATCGATTCCGCCTTTCAGGTCATTTTGTTATTTTGATAGATCTTGATAAAATTTAATAATTTTTCCACCTGATTTTTCATATATTCAATCCAGAAATCCAGAACCTCGCTGCCCTCCGGCGTCAGACGATAAACCCTTTTTGCCGGTCCGGCTCCTTGGGTCTGCCACTCTGACGAAACCAGGCCGTTTTCTTCCAAATCTCTCAAGTGTCGGTATATCATGCCCGGAGGCGCTTGACCTTCCACAAAGCCGAATTGGGAAATTCCCTTTATGAGTTCATAGCCATAGGAAGATCTGATCTTCAGCGCCATTAAAATGGAGGACTGGATATACCGCTCGGTCTTCTTGGCGCCCGGATACCGTGACTTTTTCGGTGTATTAGAGTTTTTTCTTGACATATATCCTCTAAACATATATATTCATTATATCTATATAGCCTTATAACAAATACCATGCGGGAGGTCGAAATGGCAACTAAAATATTTGTTCGTGAAAGACGAAAGGTCGAAAAGGGCGAAAAGAAGCCAAGATTTCGCATCGTTGGTGTCAGCGGTTCGGACGTTAAGATTTACGTCAAGCATATCCGCAAAAAAGAACTCGATCAAATCAGCAAAGAATCCGGCGCGGGGATCGTCTATTTGGAAGCCGGAAAAGGCCATAAAAACGGCAGCGGGCAATAATCAACATTGCCGACCCGTTTTGCATTAAACTCTGGTTATCGGGGCTGGATTCTACTCGTCTTTATAAATGATGGTGCCCACGTGCTCGCCTTCCAGCGCCGCCGATATGTATCCCGGATGTCTTAATGCGTCGATGATTTGTAGCTGTTTCAAACACTTCGCCCTTTGCAGCAAAGTAAGTATCGGACGCTCGATGATAAGATCATCCAGGTCCAATTCGATGAGTTCCCGGGCGGAAATACGATCGTAGAATTTAAGACTGGCGACCTCTGATTTAGGAACTTTTTTGGGGTCTTTGTCAAAAAGCCCTTTCTCATCTTTTAAAAATATCAAAGATCGGGCTCCGATATTTTCCGCCAGGAGAAAAGCACCGCAATCTGTTCGATGAGGCGGGATTGAGCCTTGCTCGGCGGGGTGCTCGAAAAAACCGTAAGGCGGTATTCCGTAGGTAATGGGCATATAACCCTGGCGGCAAAACATGGTTAATTGCTCTAAATTGTCACCGTGGCCGATCTTTACGCCCCCATGTTTTGCCAAGAGGACCGAAAGCATTTCCGCATTTTGCCAGGAAACCTTATCCCCCAATTTCGACAATACGCCGGTCGGCATCCCCAGATCTACGCCGATATTGTAGACATGCCGCGCTCGCGTCCCTCCGCCGGTCATCAGCAAAATTCTGTGCGTGTCTTTTGCTTTGATCAAGGCATCGAGAATGGGAAATAATGCGTTTTTTCCCCGGTCCATGATGCTTTGACCGCCGATCTTTATAATATTGATGTCAGGCTGCATCCGGAAATATTCGGCTGCCTCAGTCTGCTTGAGCAGTGTCTTGCTGACTAAGGATTCACCCATCAGCGGGGAATCGATGTGAAGCCTTCCCTTGTCGCGTTCTTCTTTGATCAATTTTGCCATGATTTATCTGCCTTGAGTTTGATGGGTTTGCGGAGTTTGGACGGCTGATTCTCTGTTTTCAGAAAAAATAAAATCCTGCGGGCGGTTTGCTGTCCGATGCCTTCGGTTCGAGCCAGATCGTCAACACTTGCTGCTGCGATGCGTCTGACCGATCCGAACCGCCGCAAAAGAGATTTTCGGCGTTTTTCTCCGATACCGGGGATGCGATCCAGACGTGACGCCAGCGTCTTTTTTAAAAGCAGTTTTTGTTGATATGTGACGGCAAATCGGTGTGCTTCATCACGAAGTCGCATCAACAGGAGCTGTTCGGTGGAAGATTGCTCCAACACCACGGCTTCCTTTTTCCCCGGCAAATAAATAAACTCAACGGCGTTTTTGTGCCTTTTATCCCGGTCTTTAGCCAGGGCAAGCATGTCGATGCCGGCAATATTAAGCCGCCTCATGGCCCGGCGAGCTGCTTCGAGCTGGCCTTTTCCGCCGTCCAATACGATCAGATCCGGCAGATCGTTCTCATCCACGCCCTGCCTTAACCGGCGCAGAACAGCCTCATAAATGGCGGCATAATCATCTCCGACGGTCACCGATTGTATTTTAAACCGGCGGTAACGGGCTTTATCCGGTCTGCCGTCTTTCATTGCCGCTTTAGCGGCAACAATGGCATCTCCCTTAAAATGGGAAACATCAAAGCATTCCATATAACGCGGCATATGCTTGAGTCCCAATTGTTTTTGAAGATTAATCAAAGCTTCCAGCGTTTGCCCTTCACCTTTTCGAGACTGATACAGCGATAGCCGTGCATTTCTTTGGCTCGTTCTTAAAAGCGCCCTTTTGTCTTTTGTTTTCGGAACGAAAATCCGAACCATTGCATCTTTTCTTTCCGATAAAATTTCTTCCAAGGTGTTTTGGTCTTCAATGGCAAAGGGCAGCCAAATTTCGTCGGGAATAAAATGCTCCCGGCTGTAATACAGATTCAAAAAAGAAGCCAACCGGTCTTTTTCCGAAAATTCCTCTGTCGCCTCAAAAAACAAAGCCCTTCCACCGATCACTCTCCCGTGCCTTAAAAAAATTAAATATACCACTAAAGAATTGCGTTTTCGAAAGCAACCCAACGCATCCGCATCCATATCGGTTTCAAAAATAACGGTTTGCGGCTCAAGTGTTTGCTTGACGGCTTCGATCTGATTTCTAAGCCTTGCCGCTTCCTCAAAATTAAGATCGCCGGAAGCTTTTTCCATACGCTGTCGAAGCGAATCCAGCAGTTCCGGTTTTTTGCCTTGAAGAAAACTCACGGCATCTTCCACATGGCGGTGATATTCTTTTGCAGGAATATCGTATACGGAAGACTCCGGAAACGTGCTGATCTGACATAACAAGCACGGACGCTTATGCCGGGACGGATCATGATCCGAACAGGTCCTTAGTCTAAAATAGCCGTTCATTACCCGGAGCGTTTCGCGAAGTGCCCGGGCCGCAGGATATGGACCGAAATACCGCGCGCCGTCTTTTTTTACCCGCCGCGTTACTTCCAGACGGGGATAGATTCGGTCAAGATCCAAACGGAGATAGACAAATGTTCCGCCTTCTTTCAGTTTGATATTGTACCGAGGTTTATGGCGTTTAATGAGTTCGTTTTCCAGTATAAGCGCTTCTTTTTCGTTTTCAGCGACCACCGTTTCAATATCCGCAATTTCCTGCGTCAGAAAGGGCGTTAACGCCCGTTCGTCCTTTGCGCCTGCAAAATACGTTTTCAAACGGTTACGGAGGTTCTTGGCTTTTCCGATATAGATGATATTTCCGGCTTTATCTCTCATCAGGTAAACGCCGGGCTCAACGGGCGATGTTTCAATTTTTTCTATTAAACGCGTTTTCTTCATTTGCTCCTTACCGCTATTTCGATTCAATCTATATCATTTTCGAGAACCAGCCGGAAACGCGGTTTGCCGGTGCGAATCTTTTCCACGGCCTTCATTGACCTTGGACATGGGGAGTGTTTCGGTTATTGGGCCGATACCGTGCCTGGCGGCGAATTCCAGCATGGTTGCCATGGTTTTGTCCTCCTGAATAGAAACTTGTTGTTCAAGCGTTTAAACCTCAAAGCGCAGCATATCTGACATTCAACATAACGCTTACGCCACCAAAGTCAATTGGTTCTTAACAGGCCTTTTGTTCTTTCGCGATTAAATATCTACAACCATAAAGGCTTTCGATGACTTAAAAATCGTTTTATGCTTCACGAAAGGGTATTGAAATGCCACATTGTGGTCTTATATTGAGCGGGTTGATACCGCTTCTGGAGGGATGATCGATTTTTTTTATAAAGAAAACGGGGGGCATTATGAAAGTAAAAAATTTTATGAATCCCGATGTGATAACCATAGAGACAAAGACGTCTATTATGGAAGCACAAAACATCATGAGAGAAAAGCGTATCAAACGGTTGCCGGTAATGGATAAAGGCAAACTCATCGGTCTTGTGACCAAACATATGATTTTGGAGGCTTCACCGTCATCCGGAACAAGTCTGAGTATATGGGAGCTCAATTATCTTCTGACGAAAATGAAGGTAGATGATATTATGGTCAAAAATGTGATCACTATACCTTCGGATTATCCAATGGAACAAGTCATATGGCTGGGAAAAAAACAAGGAATATCCGGTTTTCCCGTGGTGGATGACGGCAAATTGGTGGGGATTATCACCGAACATGATATTTCCGGCGTGCTTTCCGAAGTTCTGGGATTGGAAAGCCAAGGCGTTCGGCTTACCATTGAGAGTCTGGGTAATAAATTGGGTGAGCTGAGAAAAATAATCGGCGTATTGGACGATCATGCAACGCCTCTTTTGAGCATCGTAAGCATTCCCGGAAAAAAGAAAGGCGATTGGGTCATTGTGTTGAGAGCCCAGGCCGGTAATGTCGAAGGAATCGTAAAGGATCTGGAGACATACGGATTCAATGTTACGTATTTACATCCATAGCATTTGTTGGATCGGATCAGGTCGGTCGCGTAAATCAATACCTATTAATTTTTCGAATTCCCGCCAATCTGTTGACAATACCGTTTTCGTTAGGTATCTGAATTTGCACAAGCGTTTAACCAACAACAAAAGACGGCGAAATATTATGAGAAGAAGTGATAGAGAAATTACCGATAAAAAGGCCATAGAAGAAATTATTTCAAGATCGAAAGTCTGCAAACTTGCCATGTGTGAGGGGGGCGTCCCATACATCGTTCCCATGTGTTTCGGCTTTAAAGATAATATACTGTACCTTCATAGTGCTCCCAAAGGAAAAAAGATTGAAATTCTTGAAAAAAATCCTAATGTGTGCTTTGAATTCGAAATACTTACGCAGATTATCCAGTCCGCCAAAGCCTGCAAGTGGGGAATGAAGTATAAAAGTGTTATCGGGTTCGGAACAGCCGGTTTCATCACGGACGATGACCTGAAGCGAGACGCTTTTGATATCATTATGAGCCAATATTCGGATGAATCGTTTTCATATGAGGAAGTACCATTAAAATCTGCTATAATCATAAAGGTTGAAATTCATAGTATGACCGGAAAACAGTCTGATATTTAAATGACAAATTGATTCGCCGACAACGCCTATGGCTCAAAATAACATCAGAAAAAGGCTGGGATAACAAGTGTTTATATATGCCGAGGAGGTGTTATGGATGATAAACCGGTACTGATAAAAAACATCACTTTTTCGGAGCCCCATCATCTTGAGGAATTGGTGACTTATGAAGCTGGCCGTGTTGTGAGCCGAACCTTCGCTCAAAATTCATCCGTAAGTTTAACCTTGTTTTCATTTGACAAGGGAGAAGGGGTGAGCACACATACGGCGCCCGGTGATGCAATGGTACAAATATTAGATGGCGAGGCGGTCGTCAATATCGATGGCAAAGAAATGACTGTCGCCAAAGGACAAGTGGTCGTAATGCCGTCTGACATCCCCCATTCCGTTACCGCTGAAAAGCGATTTAAGATGCTGCTGACCGTTGTAAAAAGGCCAAAAGGCATCCAATCGAAATGAAGCCGATAGAGAATCCATTGGCGCTGTTACAGCACAATCCTATTCAAAAACAGGCTCTGCATCCGATTTTATCTTCGTATTTTATTATAGATTCTTTGGAACGCGATAACACCGCCTGATTTACTGCCTATTTTTTTACCCGGTCATTTTCGAAATTAATTCTTATAAAACAAACCGGGTGCTTTGCACCCGGAAGCCAGATCAACACCGAAAGCACTGACCCGCATGTGCCTTCTTGTCGGGCGTAGCCTTGGCGAAGACTGATGTCCGCCATAAATAGTCGAAAAAATTCAAACCACCGTTTCACAGGGGGAGTCGACGCATTTTCTTAAAAATCCGATCCGGTTTTCCCGGATAGGTAAATGTTTCAGTTCACCTGTTCTCTGCAAAGCCTTGACATTGTAGTCAGTATAATTACAATAGGTTATACAAGCCTGATAATATTATCAGTTGTGCTTGCCGGCGAAGCTGATAATCATGTGCCATGTGATTTGGATAATATGCGGAGGAGAATCCTTTCATGACGTTAAAAACGGATCGCAATACATTGAAAAGGAAAATCAAGGAGCTGGAACAAGCACTCGATCAGTGCAGACAATCTCAAAAGTCGGCGGGCGAGGCCGAGGAGACGGCAAGGGCGCTGTTAAATGCGACTTTGGAGTCCGCGATTCTTATCAATAGAAAAGGTAGCATCCTCGCTGTTAACGAAGCGGCGGTCTGCAGCTTGGGTAAGCTCAATGCCAATATCATCCGGATGAATATTGAAGATGTCCTTCCAAGGGATATTGCGATACAAATTAAACAAAAAGTCGATGCCGTCATCCGCACGGGTGACCCCATCCGGTTTGAAAATGCGCGTGACGGACTGTCGTATACCAATACGGTCTATCCGATATATGACAGATCCGGAAATGTCGAAAAACTGGCCATTTACACAATGGACATTACCGAACAAAAACAGGCGGAAAAAGAACGGCTTAAAAAGGAAAAACTGCTCGGAGTGCTCGAGATGGCCGGAGCTGCCTGCCACGAATTGAATCAACCGCTCCAGATCGTGTCCGGGTATTATGAATTATTCCTCAATGAAATCCCGGAAGACCATCCTCTCATCGAAAATCTCAACATCATCAGAGACCAGATCGAAAGAATGGCCCGGATTACCAAAAAAATCATGAAGATCACAAAATACAGAACCAAGCCTTACATCAAAGGCAGCATGATCATCGATATCGATAAATCTTCGGATACCCATGCATAAGAACGATAATAGTTACCCGACTATGGTTTTCAAATCCTCATCAGGCGTGCTGGTGTCTGAATAGAAAATACCATCGCTAAAATGAGAAAGAGGCGCTTACTCTATGGAAATAACCACCTCTTCCTCTCTATGAATGTTGTGTTTCGGTTTTGAATCCGTCTCTTTTTTATGCAGGCAAACCCGTATTAATTGATACCCTTGTTCCAGATGCTTGGCCAGGGATGTTTTGATATGTTGCTGAACATTGCGATGATTATAAAAGGATAGTTTTTTTCGGACCGTCACCGTTTCTTGGATCTCGCATTGATTCTCCGGCGGCTGCGAAATATATTCGGCTCTGTTTCCGTCGGATAAAAAGATGTGCGAGATTTCCTCCAGTCCCCTTTCCGGTCGCTTGTTTTTCACTGAACATGCGTTCCTTAGGCTTTTTTAAAACTCATCCTCATCGTTCAGAAATGACTTCCTGGAATCGGCGGCAATCGCTTCGATCATCTGAGAATAATTGGATTGAGAAGCATACGCAGGGAGTTCCTCTATTTCCGATTCCTGTGGTTCATCATCGGATAGCGACGCCGTTTCGGAGGCGGCCGATTCATCCTCTGAATATTCTTCCATCTCAGCGTCTGTCAGGTCATCCTCGAAATATTGCTCAACTTCGGAAACAGCCGGTTCATCTTCGGAAAGTGCCTCCATCTCGGAGGCCGGCAGTTCATCCGAGGAATATTTCTCCGATGCAGCGTCCGAAAGATCATCCTCAAATAATTCCTCCGTATCGGAAGCCGACGATTCATCCCCAGGCAATTCCCGGGCGATATCGATATATTCCTCTGTTTTTTGTAAAATGTCTTGCGGTGCGTTTAAGTCGTTGCGGTATTCATGCATGGGCACTGTATCCGACCGAAGAATCTCATCCGCCAGATTTTCGTAATCCTCATGGCCGATTGAGTGTTTATCATAATCTCCCACCGGCAATCCGAAATCGGCGGTTTCTCTGAGACGGATATTGTAACGAATCACGGTTTCGAAGACATTGTTTTGAAATTCCGCTTTCACTTTTTCTAAAACAATTCTGGAATAGCGGGTCCTGCGGTCAAACATGGTAATCAGCGCTCGGGGCCTGATATCATGACCGACTTTATCCTTGAGCAGGATAATGATTTCCATCAGCTTTGAAACGCCGCGAAGAGAAAATAGGCTCATATCGATGGGAATAATCACTTCCTCGGATGCACGAAGCGCATTGAAACTCAGATGGCCGATACTAGGGGGGCAATCAATGATAATGAAGTCATATTTCCCTTCAAGGGGTTGAATTGCATGCAAGAGTCTGTCTTCCCTGCCTTCCAGCCCCGAAAGTTCTTGTTCGAATGCACTGAGGATGATATTCGAAGGCGCAAGGTCGAAGTTTTCTCTAACTGACCATAAAATATCCGCGATTCCCAAGGGCTCGTTTTTCGTTGGCGTAACAACATCATAAATACTTTTTTCGAGTTCGGCCGGCTTTACGTTCAGTCCCATGGTGGCGTGTGCCTGGGGGTCAAAATCGATAAGCAGTACTTTCTGTCCTTTCAAAGACAATGAAGATGAAAGGTTGATTGCCGTAGTTGTTTTTCCGCATCCACCCTTTTGATTCGCGCTTGCAATAATTCTCATGAATTTTCTCCTTTCTGTTCTGTTAATTAACGACATTAACCTGTACATTAGATAGAATCATATTTCAAGGAAAAATACGATATATGGTATTAATTTTCCGGTTATTCCACCAGGTGTTGTATATTGTTGGATATTGGGATCGAGGAGGTCGAAATCGGCGACGATTTGACGATGCGGAGTTTGTAAGTGTTCAGAGGGGAGCACACCCTTTGAACGCGCAGAAGGTTTTTAAGAGCAAAAAGGCATCTTGGGACAGGCTGGGGATGTATGGGACAGGCCGGTGTCGTTGGCGGAAACTTCGAGGATCATTTTATCTTCAGATCTGAAATGTTGGCAAAGCGTTTCGAAAATTTCTGCGCCATGTTTGATGAAATAGCAATTTTTAAACACACTTTGATCAACCATGCCTTCGGATGCCATATGGAAGAGCAGGTCCTGAAGCGGTTTGTAGAATTCTCCCACAAAAATTTGAGGCTTGTAGTAACCGATGCCAAGCTTCTTTTTGACAAATGTAATGGCGTTCTCGAGGTTCGTGCCGACACCGCCCTTGAAATAAATGTCGGCTTCGGTGGTTTCAGATAAAATTTCCTGTCTTTCCAGCAAATCATTTCGGCCCAGATGAGCTGCAAAATCGACGTGGGAATAGATGTCCACTCCGGGAATCTTCCAATATACGGCGCCGCACAATAATCCGAGAGCGGCAGCGGTTTCGGATACAAAGGACATGATGCTTCCGGCGCTGCCGCCGGTCAAAATACCACAGATGCCGCCGTGAAAATCCTTGAATGATTTGATACTGTCGATAATTTCTTTTTGGGTATCGGCATCGACGCGCCCTGCCGTGCCGTATATTGCGGCCAGCTTCCTTGAACTGAGGGCTTCATGGAATGACGGAATCACCGAAGACCGCATGAAGAATCTCTTGTACAAGACCAGATCGCCTTGCAAAGGACTCTTCCAATAAATATTTACACCCATATCCTGAAGTGTATTCATAAAGACGAGGTGTTCCGACTTGAAAAAGAATTCTTCTTCAGGGGCCCTTCTGAACGTCAGGTCCCTGAGAAGTCCGAGATCTGCGGCAACGATAAGGTAAGATGCAAGACGCCGGTTCGGGAAATCTTGCAGGATCAATGTGGTATTGGATTTAAGCTCATGGAGCAAAGGATCATACCGGTCATTTAGTTTGATGAATCCTTTCGCTCCGGTGTCATTTACGGCAAGAATGGTTTTATCGTTGACCGTCTGTTCGGTGTACAGCTTTTCAAGCAGATCGCTGTTCAGGTCAATATAGTATTTTTTATTTATGTTTTTTTGGGATGAAGCGGGTTTGTAAACTTCAAAATGTGCAAGTTCTTTGACAAAATCTTTTTCCCCACCGACAAATTCGAGGTAAATGATTCCGTTGGTGTGCCGGCTGCCCACCCTCGCATCCGCATGTTCCCGATCTAAAATGTAGATTTCGTTTTGCTGGGTAAATAGGGTGGTATGTGATATGACGCCGCTTCCGGCCGGAACGGTGACCTGATCCACCTTTTGTTCCGGTTGGACAAAATAGAGATCTTCACGGGGGATTATTTTTTGAATGGCAGCCTCAAGATATGAAGGTGTCAGAACTTTTGGGTTGGGAAGATGTACAAAAGGCAGTACTGGTACCGCTAATATGCCTTCTTCCAGCACCCTGGTTCCTTTTGGAACAATGATGATGCGATTTGAAATCAGGTTGATGAGCTCCTGTGCCGTATATTTAAGTTTTGGATTTCTCAGATAAATTTTGCTGACTTTAAGGCCGGGTATTATCAGTCGGTCAATGGCCAGGCCCGCGGCATATTCGGGGATATAAAACCAGAATCTTGCTTCATAAGAAACTTTGTTATCCTTGAGTTCAAAAGCGCCCTGTTTCTCCTGATTAATTCCGAGCCTGGCTTTTGTGCTGTGCAAATCCGTTGTCAAACAATCCTGATGACATAAAAAATACTCCATTTGTTCATTTTCAAGGTCTACGGAGACCTTGGCAATTACCTCTGCGTCATCGGCATGAATGATTTGTTCGATTTTACAATCAGGACTTTCATTTAAGGACATCATAATGCTCCGATAATATAAGATCGAATTAAATTCCGTCATTTAAATTTGAATTCCCCGCTGCTTGCAGCGGGGGATGAATTCAAATAAAGATAAGATCCTTATTTAAAGCGAAAGTGGGGTGCCGCATCCCTCAGGGCTGTGGCAAAAATTCCGAAATACCCCGCAGCTTGCTGCGGGGATAGGAATTTTAGCCTTTCGCAACTTAGCGGCATAGCCGCGTTTCATAAAATCGTTACACGATTTTATTCAAAATGCTCGAATCGGGTAATTTGCGATTAAATCTCCGTGGCGATCTTATCGATCAGCTTGCGTGTGGGCCAAACCCGGATCCCGATATGTCGCAAT
>JAJDND010000103.1 GCA_022340885.1 Desulfobacterales bacterium
AATTATTTAAGGAGAAGGTATGACAATGGCTGGTGAAGCATACATCCCCAAACATCCTATCCGGGTTGTGACCGCAACCTCTCTTTTTGATGGTCACGATGCATCCATTAACATCATGCGCCGCATACTTCAAGATGCCGGCGTCGAGGTGATTCATATGGGGCACAATCGCTCGGCAAAGGAAATCGTCGATGCGGCCGTACAGGAAGATGTCCAAGGCGTGGCCGTATCGAGTTATCAGGGCGGTCATCTTGAATTTTTTAAGTACATCGTCGATCTTTTGAAAGAAAGAAACGCATCCCACATCAGGGTTTTTGGCGGCGGGGGCGGCGTTATCATACCGGAAGAGATCAAGGAACTGGAGTCATACGGTGTCGCCAAAATTTATTCTCCTGAAGACGGCGCCAGGTTGGGGCTGAGAGGAATGATCGATCATATGATTCAATTGATGGATTTTTCAACCATCGAAAAAAGAGATATCGATGTTGAAAATCTGTCTCCGGAAAATACATTCATGCTGGCCGGGTTGATTACCGCCCTTGAACAAGCCAAAGCCAAAGAAGACGGACACCTTGCAAAACTCAGGTCTCAAGTTCAAAAACAAATCGGCAATCGAAAAATTCCGGTTATCGGCATCACCGGGACCGGCGGTGCGGGTAAATCATCTCTGACCGATGAACTGATATTGAGGTTTCTGAATGATTTTAAAGATCTTAAACTTGGTGTCATCAGCAGCGATCCATCCCGCCGTAAAACCGGCGGCGCGCTTTTGGGCGACAGAATACGGATGAATGCCATCGAAAACCCGAGGGTTTACATGCGGAGCCTTGCCACCCGGGGATCACGGACGGAAATCCCCCATGCGCTGGCCGAAACCATAGATGTGATGAAAGCCGCCGGCTTTGACCTGGTGATTGCCGAAACCGCCGGGATCGGGCAGGGAGATTCGGGCATTATCGAACTTGTCGATGTGTCGATCTATGTAATGACCAGTGAATTCGGGGCCGCCACTCAACTTGAAAAAATCGACATGCTCGATTTTGCGCATCTTGTGGTCGTGAACAAATATGAAAAGCGCGGGGGCGAAGATGCGGTGCGGGATGTTCGGAAGCAGGTACAGCGCAATCGGAAAGCTTGGGAAAAGCCTCTCGCGGATATGCCGGTGTATGGCACCATTGCCGCCAAGTTTAACGATGACGGGGTCACGGCCTTGTATCATGGGATCATCGATGCTTTGTCTGACAAAACAGGCATTGTTTTTGATTCGAACCTTGCAAGACGCGATATAAAGGCATCGACATCCAAAACGATTATCATTCCTCCGGACCGGGTGCGTTATCTATCGGAAATTGCCGATAGCGTCGAAAAATATCATCGCGAAACACAACAGCAGGCGGATGCTGTAAGAAACGTCTGGCATCTGAAGGAAGCTGCAAAAGCCCTGAATGAAGATCATCTTAGAGGCGATACATCGCAGATCTTGAGTCGGCTTAAGATGGAAATCGATCAGGCTGAAAAGGCGATTTATCCGGAGACGACGGCGCTGCTGGATGAATGGGAATATATTGAAGGGATGTATACCAAAGACGAACTGGTATATCAGGTGAGAGACCGCGAAATCAGGGTCCCCCTTTACACGACATCTCTGGCCCATACCAGGATTCCGAAAATAGTCCTTCCCAAGTTCAAGGACCCCGGAGAAATTTATGCCTGGTTGAGAAACGAAAATGTTGCCGGACGATTTCCTTACACCGGCGGCGTGTTTCCGCTGAGAAGAGTCGACGAAGACCCCACCCGAATGTTCGCGGGTGAAGGAGATCCTGCAAGGACCAACCGGCGATTCAAGCTTTTGTCCGCCGGCGCCAAAGCCAAACGCTTGTCGACGGCATTCGATTCGGTTACGCTGTACGGGTGCGATCCGGACATAAGGCCCGATATTTACGGGAAAGTCGGTACTTCCGGCGTCAGCATATGCACCCTCGACGATGTGAAGGTTCTCTATGACGGCTTTAATCTGTGCGCTCCGGATACATCGGTTTCCATGACCATCAACGGTCCGGCGCCCATCATACTTGCCATGTTTCTAAACACCGCCGTCGATCAGCAGCTTGACGCGTTTCGGACGCAAAACGGCAGAGAACCTTCGAAAAAAGAATACAATGAGATTCGATCCAAAACCCTGTCCAATGTTCGCGGTACGGTACAGGCGGATATTTTAAAAGAAGATCAGGGGCAGAACACCTGTATTTTTTCCATCGAATTTGCGTTGAAAATGATGGGAGATATCCAGGAGTACTTCATAGCGAACAACGTACGAAACTTCTATTCGGTCTCCATATCGGGATACCATATTGCCGAAGCCGGCGCCAATCCGATTACCCAGCTGGCCCTTACGTTGGCCAACGGATTTACTTATGTCGAGTATTATTTGTCCCGGGGCATGCCCATTGACAGTTTTGCGCCCAATCTGTCATTTTTCTTTTCCAATGGCATGGACCCTGAATACACGGTTATCGGAAGGGTGGCCAGGCGCATCTGGGCGATTGCCATGAAGCATAAATACGGCGGATCCGCCCGGTCTCAGATGTTGAAATATCATGTGCAGACCTCCGGCCGTTCATTGCACAGCCAGGACATTCAGCTCAACGACATCCGGACGACGCTTCAGGCGCTCTGTGCGATCTACGACAACTGCAACAGCCTGCACACCAATGCCTTTGATGAAGCCATAACAACGCCGAGCCATGAATCGGTGAGACGTGCGTTGGCCATCCAGCTCATTATCAACCGGGAATGGGGCCTTGCCAAAAATGAAAATTTGAACCAAGGCAGCTTTGTGGTCGAAGAATTGACGCGGTTGGTCGAAGAAGCGGTTCTATTGGAATTTAACCGGATTACCGAACGCGGCGGTGTCCTGGGCGCCATGGAGACCGGTTATCAGCGGAGCAAAATTCAGGAAGAATCCTTATATTATGAAAGTTTAAAACATACCGGTGAATTGCCCATCATCGGCGTCAATACCTTTCGAGATCCGGATGCCGATGCGGAGCAATTAAGCGAATACCTTGAATTGTCCAGGGCCACCGAAGCTGAAAAAAAATCGCAGCTGGACCGTCTGGCGGCGTTCAAGAAGCGATATAAAGATGCGTCGAATAACGCATTGGACCGTCTACGGCGCGTTGCCCTGTCCGGTGAAAACATTTTTGCAGAACTGGTGGAGACCGTCAAGGTGTGCACCCTGGGTGAGATCACCCAGACATTGTATGATGTAGGGGGCAAGTATCGACGTAACATGTAAAGTATAAGGAGATAGATATGCAAGAAGCAGTGATTGTGAGCGCCGTGAGAACGCCATTGGGAAGTTTTAACGGTTCTTTGGCCAATACGGGCGCTACGCGGTTGGGTGCCGTTGTTATTGAAGCGGCTATTCAACGGGCCGGTATTCAAAAAGATGACGTGAACGAAGTGATTATGGGGATGGTGCTTCCGTGCGGATATGGACAGAATCCCGCCAGGCAGGCTGCCGTTAAAGCTGCGATGCCGTATTCGGTTGAATGCATTACCGTGAATAAGGTTTGCGGTTCGGCATTAAAAGCGGTCATGCTGGCGGCTCAGGCAATTCAGGTGGGAGATGCCGATGTGGTGGTTGCCGGCGGCATGGAAAACATGAGCATGGCCCCGTATTATCTGGAAAAAGGGCGTTTCGGATATCGTATGGGACCCGGAAAACTCGAAGATCATATGGTTCATGACGGTCTTTGGGATATTGTCAATGATTTTCATATGGGCGTTTCCAATGAACTGTGTTCGGAAAAGTACGATATCAGCCGCCAAGACCAGGATATGTATGCCGCCGAATCATATCGCCGTGCCCTTGACGCCATCCGCAGCGGCCGCTTCAAAGAAGAAATCGTTCCCGTAGAAATCCGCGGGCGAAAAGGCAATCCTGTTATTTTTGACCAGGATGAATGCCCCCGGGAGACGACATACGAAGCCCTTTCGAAAATGAAACCCGCATTTGAAAAGGATGGTAAAGGCACCGCCGGCAACGCGTCCATCATCAGCGACGGCGCAGCAGCGGTGGTGGTAATGTCAAAAGACAAGGCAGAGGCGTTGGGATGCCGGATCATGGCAACCATCGGCGCCCAGGCGGCTTTTGGTATGGATATGAAATACCTTTTGGTGGCGCCAATCTGGGTCATTCCCAAATGTTTGAAAAAAGATGGCATTTCCATCCAGGACGTGGAACTTTTTGAAATTAACGAAGCCTTCAGCGGTTCCACGGCGGCAGTGTTAAAAGAGCTTGGTCTGGATACTGCCAGGGTGAATGTGAACGGCGGCAGCGTAGCGCTGGGCCACCCCATCGGCGCCAGCGGATGCCGGATTCTCGTAACGCTGTTGTATGAAATGGTGCGGCGGGACAACAAGATCGGGGTTGCTTCCCTGTGTCTTGGGGGCGGTGAGGGTGTAGCTATGGTGGTAAAAAGATAACGAGCTCAAAAGGAGACGGATATGAATATCAAATCATTCGGTGTGGTGGGCGCCGGCCAAATGGGAAACGGCATTGCTCAGGTCGCCGCGGCAAGCGGCTTTGAAGTTGTCATGAACGACATCAAGGTGGAATTTGTCGAACATGGTTTTGCATCCATAAAGAAAAATTTAAAAAGAAGCGTCGAAAAAGGCAAAATGACGGATGAAGAAATGGATGTTATCCTGGGTAGGATCAGAACCAGTACGGACATCAAGGATATGGCGCCTGCGGATGTGGTTGTAGAAGCCGCCACTGAGAACGAACCGATCAAGTTTCAGATATTCCAGGAGCTGGATCGGATTTGTGAATCCCATGCGATTCTGGCCACCAATACGTCTTCCATTCCCATCGGAAGGATTGCATCCCATACCAACCGTCCGGATAAAATTATCGGGATGCATTTTATGAATCCGGTTCCGGTGATGAAGCTGATAGAAATCATCCGGGGACTGGAGACATCGGATGAGACCTTTAACACCATCTGGGATCTGTCTTTAAAGCTCGGTAAAACACCGGCCCAGGCAAATGACTTTCCCGGCTTTATTATCAATCGAATTCTCATGCCCATGATCAACGAAGCAGCGTATTGCCTGTATCATGGTGTGGGATCCCGGGAAGACATTGACACGGTGATGAAACTGGGTGCGAATCATCCTATGGGGCCCCTGGCCCTGGCGGATCTCATCGGGCTGGATACCTGTCTTGCGATTATGGACACGCTGTTCGACGGATTTAAAGATTCAAAATATCGCTCCTGTCCGCTGCTCAAAAAATATGTGGAGGCCGGCCGGCTGGGGCGAAAGACGGGAAGAGGGTTCTATGAATACAAATAGAGGGGCGGAGTGTTGTTCTAAACAGCCGCTACATGGATAATCTTTTATTTAAACCGCATGAACTCGCGGCAAGGGGTCGTAAAGAAAGAACAGGAAACTATCTTTTAAATTTCAACAGATTAAATGCATTATTTTAAATTCATTTAACGAGACGATCTCGACATGCGCCGGTTCTTTCTAACGATCCCTAAGCCACTTAAACAGCATCCGATTTAAAAAAAAGATTATCCATTCCGCTCCTCGAGGCGCAGATTCCCAAACGTGGAGGCTGAGATTTGAGGATTTGGAAAAGAAACTCCATGGGGCTCAAATAGATACAAAGTAAGGAGGCGTTATGGCCGCTAAAAAAGCCGGGACTGTTGTTCCGGTGGGGAAGAAGATCAAACAGCAAAGATTGAAAAAAAAGATGTCCCTTGACCGTGTCGCCAATGAAACCGGTTTTTCAATTGAATATTTGAAAAAAGTGGAAAGCGGTAAAAAAATACCGCCGGTGGGCGCGCTGTTGCAGATTGCGCGGGCGCTGGAAATCGATTCCGGTTTTTTCCTGAAAGAACAGGAATCAAATTTGAGAAATCGTATCAAGGCATATACCAAGCGTACCGAAAATTATGCATATACGACCCTTACACCGGGGGCTGAAAACAAACATTTAAAGGCGTTCAAGGTTGGCATCGAACCCATGACGGATCATAAAGGCGTGGGGTATCAGCACGAAGGGGAAGAGTTTGTTTATGTACTGTCCGGAAAGATCGAGGTGATTGTCGGAGATCACGTGAACACGCTCGATGCCGGAGAATCGCTTCACTTTAACTCAGGAATTCGTCACAAGCTGAGGAATATCGGAGACGAAAAAGCAGAGCTTGTGGTTGTCATCTATGGACATTAGAAGCCATCTCAAAAAAGTCTTTTCGTCCGATCCGTCGGAGGCGGACAAGTATCGGCGTTGAGTCCTCGTATCAAGTCCTCGACATACTTGAGTATGCCTGTGGGTTGATTCTCGGCCTCGCCTTGATCTCGACCGAAAATCCTAATTTTGAGATAGCTTCTTGAGACTGAGAGGGACCTATTTATGTCATTTGCGCTGACGGATGAACAGATCATGATTCAGACCATGGCCCGAGAGTTTTCACGGAAAGTAGTAGCCCAAACCGCTGCGGAACGCGATCAGACCAAAGAATTTCCATCGGAAAATCTAAAGAAGATGGGAGAATTGGGATTAATGGGGATGATGGTTCCGTTTGAGTACGAAGGATCCGGAGCAGATACGGTCAGCTATGTACTGGCGCTTTCGGAAATTGCCTACTCCTGTGCATCTACTGCGGTAGTAATGTCGGTTCACAATTCCATTGTTTGTGAAACCATTTATCGCCTGGGGACCGAGGATCAGAGGAATAGATTTTTAAAGCCGCTTGCATCAGGAGATATCATCGGCGCATTTGCCATGACAGAACCACACGCAGGATCCGATCCGGTCAGGCAGTCAACCACGGCGGTACGAAAAGGGAATGAATATATCATCAATGGGACAAAGCGGTTCATCACATCCGGTAAAAATGCGGGACTGGTAATCGTCACCGCAGTGACCGATGAAGCAAAACGTCATCATGGGATCAGCGCATTTATCGTTGAGAAAGGCATACCGGGACTACAGGTGGGCCATGAAGAAGATAAAATGGGGCTTCGGGCTTCCGATACAACGGATTTGATTTTTAACAATTGCAAGGTCCCTGCTGAAAACCTGTTGGGAATAGAAGGAGATGGATTTAAAATCGCCATGAAAGCCCTGGACGGCGGACGCATCGGTATTGCGGCCCAGTCTCTGGGAGTGGCACAGGCGGCATTTGATGCGTCTTTAAAATATGCTAAAAAAAGGGAACAGTTCGGACAGCCGATTTCAAAATTTCAGGGGCTGCGCTGGATCCTGGCAGATATGGCCACGGAGATAGAGGCGGCCAGGCAATTGATGCTTTCCGCTGCGGCTATGAAAGACAGGGGTGAAAAGTTTACCATACAAGCTTCCATGGCCAAGCTGTTTGCCTCCGAGATGGTCAACCGGGTAACGGCAAAAGCGCTTCAAATGCACGGCGGATATGGATTTATCAAAGATTACCCGGTTGAACGTTTTTATCGAGACGCCCGTGTGTTTACCATCTATGAAGGCACTTCCGAGATTCAGAGAGTCGTGATTTCCAATCACATCTTAAAGGATAAACGCCGCCCGCAACACGGATCGTAAATATCATGCCCTTCAAGTGGTTGATTCAGAACTCCGAGTTCGGATCTTCATTGAAAACGGATATAAGAATTCTTCTCTGTACGCTTATCAAATCCTTTCAAACAATTAACACTTCCTTGAATCACACTGTTCCATAGGGCGCCTTGTTATTTCACGCTCAATTCGGAATAAAATGTTCTTCTCCCGCGTTTCAACTTTTTTTTAAGGTAATAATTATGAGCAGTTATGTTCATGGCATGATGGATGCTATTAGAAACTATCTTTCAAGCAAATCCTGCCATCAGGTATGGATGGATGTTTAACATTGCGATATCGAATAAAAGGAGATCCTATGAAAAAAGCAAAACATACAGGGAAAGAGATCACCATCATCGGCGTTGTCGAAGAAAATGAAGAATCGGATGGTTCCGGAGTGATTGTCGCAACGGATGATGACGACTATGTGGTGGAGGTCAACAAGCAAGGCAAAAGGCTTGCTCAAGAGGTCGACATGGATGTCGAAGTGACCGGATTCGTTACCAAAAATGGAGATGGAACAAAGCGAATTACTGTTACGGATTTCGAGGTTCTCGAGTCCGACGACGAAGGTGACGAGGATGAGATGTACTATGGCGACGGTGATGAAACATACGATGATAACGATGACACAAAACGTTGGTTGTAGCGCTTAGCGGCATTGAAGCCGTGTGAAGAGCATTGCACGTGTTCATGGAATGCGCTCCCCATGAACACGTACAAAAAAATGACTGGGTAACTACGGAAGATGACACCGCCATCAACCTTAGAAGTGGTTTCATAACCTCCCCTTGGGCTCAATTTCTGTGTTGGACTGAGACGGCCAATCCTCGAAACATTCCCTATATTCCTGCGGTTGTCCGCATCAGTCCGCCTTTTTATCCCGCTGGTTTTTAGCGGGGGACCTTAAACCCGATCAAAGGTTTTGAAACCACTTCTAAGAATCTTGAAAAATTTTTGCCGCCAGTTCGATATCTTCCGGGCAGAAAACAAAAAGACAGTTTTCATCAGGAGATGATACCGTTCCGTAAACATAGTTGATGTTGATGCCTTCTTCCCCGAATTTATTGGCGATGGCGGCAAGGGCGCCCGGCTTATTTTCAAGCTCCAGGGACATCACCGGCATAATATCGAAAAGATAGTCGTTTTTTGACAAAAGATCGATCGCCTTATCGGTCTGATCAACGAGCATGCGGATCAAAGCAAACTGGGCCGAATCCTTTCTCATGGAATTGTAGCTGGCTACCGATGCGATCCGTTTGAGTGATTTCCCCCTGGCTTCAAAGAGATTCTGGACATAGCTGGAAGCATCCTGAATGGTAAGGGCGTCAATATTGATGCTTTCCTTTGAAAACAGCGATGCCAATTTCCCCAATTCACCGGGAATATTTTTTAAAAAAAGCGATATTTCGGTTCTGACCATGATATGCACCTGCTTTGCAAGGTGAGACCTTTGTAAAACGTCCCTTTTTGCCCAATTTCTGCGTCACGCTCAAATATCAATTCTCAAAATACTCAATGTATTCATGTGGTTAAAATTTTCGCCTTCCTTGAACTTGAACAAAAATGAACATTTTTCAAAAGTCTCAGGTTGACGACCCGGGATTATTTCAATGCATTCCGAATGGCATTTCGTAATGCGGCAGATCCGGGGTTGCTCACCAATTTCTGTTTGATTATACCGCTGGGACTGACTTTTTGCCCATAGTACGCCTCATCCCAATCGTAATTCACTTTTACAATGGCGCCCTGCAATGAGACACCGGCAAAGGCGCCCTTTGACCGAACGAACGAAACGAAATCCGTCATGACATCGACGCCGGCGCCACCGCCCACAGGTCCCACGGCGATGGATGCGTCGCCCCCGAACTTAAAAGAAGATGAATACAGTTTGTCCAATCCTTTTTGCGTAAACACTATCATGATAATCTCCGACTTTTCACCGCCGAACTGAATGCCGAAACTCAATGACCCGACGGTATAAAAGGCGGGCTGGCTCCAGTCTCCTGTTTTCTCATCTTTAACAACGAGCACTCCGCGCCCTCCGGAACCGCCGATAAACCAGGCGCCTTGAAGCGATTCCGGAATGATCAGAAGCCCCTTGGCCTGAGGCAAGTGCTCACGAAACCAGGCCATGTTTTGGTCGATCATAAAACTCTCAAATGTAATCCTCGCCTGGTCCACCAGCAACTGCTGTTTAACAGGTTCTGTTGCCCCGACAGGGGTGACAAAGGCGGCGATAACGGCGATGACGATTAAGATAACAATGGCGCGTCTTTTCATTTTTTTTAGCTCTCCTTTCTTCGGTAACCTGCCGATATTTTGAGAAGGCTTCTAGTTACTTTCGTTCAAGTATCGTTGGTACCGTTTTGCGCTGAACACTTCCGTTGTACAATAAATAAGTTTATCGAGTTTTTCAATGGAAATTTAATTTCAGGCAAACGTTTAGCGCTTTTAAAACTCGATTGCTCTACTTGGGAGAGGCGGGTTGAATTATTTTCACCGGAAGCTGAAGCGTTCTTTTAAGAATCCCCAGTAATCCCGATCCCACCGCAGAAGGGGGGATTCGTGTGACATTCGGATTGTCGAGGCTGCCTTTTATGCCGATGGGAAAAGAAATGAAAGACCCTCCCAGGATATCTCTGACTATCGGAATTTTGTTAATGAGATAGTCGATGGTTTTCAGCGGTGCAATCAATGCCGTGACATCCATTTGGTCGTTGGCCAAATCAATATATCCCTGGCACACGATTTTCATTGCTTCGCCGTCGACAATCATCTCATTTAATTTTATTTTGCTGCTTTCAATGTCCGCCTTCGCATGGATAGAGTTATAGGCAAATCCTTGGTTTTCAATATCGGGAAGTTTTTCTTTGAATATGTCGGTGACATTCAACAGGCTGAAAATTTTTATCAATGTTCTGAGATCTCTGCCGGCGTAGGAATGGCCTTGCGGCGCAAAAAACGTTAGATTCCCATTTATATTCTGCATCAATGTTTTGCCGGTTCCCTGTGCTTTGATATTTCCTTCAAGGTTGTAGTTGCCGACAATTTTTGAAGATTTATCCAAAAGGCATTGGATGCTGTGATTGAGTTTTTGGCTCTTGGCATACGGTTTTAAGTCGATGGTCGTCTTCTGCGGCGTCATGCTCATCTTCCCTAACGTTGTGATCCCGCATATATCGGCATCAGTAATGGAAATGGATGCGAATTTGTCATTGAAGCGAACATCGGCTTCAAAGGGATGCCAGGTAAACTGCCCATAGGTTAAATTTTCAGAGATGACGGTCAAGGTGCCGCGCACCGGCAAGGTCCAAGATTTTTTAACAGCCCCATTGTCTGTTTCTTGGGTATTTTTTCCCAGAATCTGCTTGAATCGATCAATGTCAATCGTCTTCGCATAAACCTTCATGGCCACTTCGGGAACGGAGAAAGACAGGTTCACCTTTCCTTTTAGCTCGAACAGGTTGTCCCCCCAGTTCAATCTGGCGGATTCGACGTGAAGAATATCTTTTTTCCCATTCAACGACAGATCATCGATGACAAGGGTCGGCCATGTTTTTCCTGAAAGGATGAGCTGTTTTGCCTTGAGTTCACCTTGAAATTTTGTGTTCAAAGGGTGATCCAGAGGCACTTGCGCATTGAAATCTCCTTTGATTTGACCTTCAAGGAGTTCATTTTTTACCAGAAAGCGGTCGAGAGATGCCTGCTGCAAATTCCCGGTAAAAAGCACGTCCGCGAACCGGTTTTTTTTAATCAGTTTAATGGAAGCATCGGACATCTCATCATGTATGACCAGATTTTTAATGGCGAGCTGTTCTGGATTTGCCGAAAGATCTATGGAAATGTTTTGCCCTTTTTTTACGGACAGGTCTGCTGAGAAATCGATGTGCCTTTGATTGTTCCAGATAAAATGTGCCGCTGAAACCGTTACCGGCGGTTTGAATCTGAATCGAGGCGATAGCTTCAGCATGTTTTCGACCCATACGGTTGCATCCGGTCCCGTCTTTCCCTGGAATGCGAGATCAACACTGCTGAGATCCTTTGAATAACCTTTCAACGTTCCGGAAACGGCCAACAATGCATCCAGAATGCGCGCCTGAAAATCCGTCATGATAACGTTTTCGGAATTTGCGCTAAAATTTCCTTTTGGAATGTCCAACGTCGCCGGTAACAGCAATGAATCAATCGTCAGGTTCTGAGCGCTGCCGGCCAATTGAAACCGGTAATTTTGTGGTTCGAAAAAAGGGCCGTCCAATCTTATGGAAGACAATTTTAAAACTCCATTTAAATTTCTAAAATCTTTAAGCTTTTCAGAAATCAATTTCGAAGACATAAGCCAGGGATATATCTCTTTCAGATCAATTTTTGCGCTGCCCGAGGTGGTGTGAAGGCGAGGTGTGCCAGCCCAGTCCACTTTTCCGGAGACGGCGTTAAATGTCGAGCTTCCCATGCTGCCGCTTACATTCGTCACGCCGGTTGACGTGCCGTTCAAAAAATATTGGCCGCTGTTTATTATTAAAGGATAGGGCAGTCTCCGGTAATTTACTGAAAGATTAAAATGAGAAATATTGACATTGCATTGAACGGATTGGATGCTTTCTCCCAAAACGAGCCTTCCCGCAGCCCTCCCTTTAACATGGTCAATCAGTGAATTCTCTTTAATAAACGCTTTATTATCAACCACACGTTTCAAGACGGGGGGAAGTTGTGCCAGATCAGCCGAAAGGGTTAGATCAAGATGAAACGGCGCATCCTTGCCTTGAAGGCCCAATTTCAGGCTTCCTTTAAGACATTTTGAGGTTTTCATGCGTGCTTTGAGTGCCTTGCCGTACAAAATGCCTTTGGAAATCAATGCGTCCCCTTCCACGTCCGATAAATTCAAATCGACTGTCGGAACAAAAATTTTTCCGTTTACCATCTTGCCCTTGATGATGATATTCTCCAATTCTCCCAGTTCTTCCAATGACTTTCCCTGGGACGTCACTTGGATTGATGGGATTTCTCCGCTTTTTATGATATCAAAAATATCGGCAACCACCGGTGCGTCTCCGGCCAAATCGAGGGCTTCTTTTCGAATCGCATCGACGTCCACGTCTTTGCCCGTGAGTTGAAAATTGACCCTTGGCTCGGTCGAAGGCAGCGATCTGTCCATATTGAGTTTTCCGGATAAGTTGAGACGGGGGTGAATCAGCTTGAGATGCCCAACGGAAACCGATAGCTTGTTTCTGGATAAAAAAAACGCCCCCTTTAAGACCATGCCTCGACAGAGTTTGGTATCGCAGCCGATGTTCAAATCAATATGATTTGGAAAAAAGACGATACCGGCATTCATATCCCGAAGCCAAAACACCGATTTTTGTTGCTTAAAAATCGTCAGCCGAACGGCTTTCATACGGACATGGAGTCCGGCTGCTTTCGATAATACCACAGCCAGAAGAGGTCCCACTTCTTCTTCCATGGTTTTTAAGGTGAAAGGTCGATGATGTCCGGTTATTGATTCCGGCTGTTCTTTGAGGTGTAATTCAACGTCGGCCGAATTCAAATTTATGTCGGAAAATTGAAACTTCCCCGAGATAAGAGGTAATATTTTCGGATAGATCGCAGCGGATGCCAGGGTGCCAGCGGCAGTTTCAGGAATGGAAAATCGGCACTTTAGAACCTGGAGTCGAGGCTGCGGGAAAAAGGATACCCCCAGTCGCTCGAAGGTGACTTTCCCGTTGATCGCTGAAGACGCTTTGGCCTGAATTTTTTCTATAATCGGTTTTTGATTGATCAAGTTGTCTGCAAATAAAGCCAGGATAAAAACCAGCGCAATGCAGAAGATAAAACAGGCGGCCGCCCAAAGAGAAATCGTTTTGAACCGGGTCATGGATAGACTTTGCTTATAATTGGCAGGAACACAATAGATTTAAAAAGCCCGTTATCGATGTTTATTGCTGCCATCTCTTTTGTATAATACAGGTAATTGTCGACACAAAATCAAATTCATCAATTCTATAAAATAAAGTCAATAAAAAAGGTCTTCCCGAATAAACAACGAAATAATGAAATATTGATCTCGGTTCATAAGCTTCTTTGTATAATAATACTTTTCCGCCTAAAATAACATTTTTGAAAAAGAATAGTGTATGATACGAATGCATCCGGGAAGAGACGATGTCATGTTTTGACTTTTTAAAGAGACCGACGGACCTGATTTTTAAGCTTTTTGGATATCAATTCCGTTATGTTTGGCTATATTTAGGCGATGGATAAACACGCAGAATGAAAATCTTTAAGCGAGTATCAATTGTCATCGGTTTTGTTCTCGCCGCTGTTCTTTTGGCGGCGCTGGGGATTCAACTTTATTTGAATACGCCGCAGGCCAAGGAGACAATTCAGGAAAAGGTGAACCGGGCGATCCCCGGGACGTTGGCATGGAGATCCATTAGATTTTCCATTCTCCACGGAGAGCTCGAACTGAAACACGTGCTGCTGACGG
>JAJDND010000108.1 GCA_022340885.1 Desulfobacterales bacterium
GGGGTGTCTTCTTCCAGGATTTTTTGCAAATTTCTCCTTTCAAATTTTTGCAGTATCGTCTCTTTTGTACATTGCGCCGATGCAGAATACACATCCCGATCAATCAGGCTCGACCACCCGAAGGCCTCTCCCGCGTGATCCACGGTATGAACCATCCGGCCGACATCGCCGATGGTCAGCTTGACGCACCCCTTAATCAAAATGTAAAAATAAGCTGCGGGATCTCCCTCGTAAAAGACGAAATGACCTTTTGGATAAGATTCTTTTTCCGAAATGCTCATCACTTCCTTCACGAAATTTCTACTCATCCCCCAAAAAAGATCTGCTTGCAGGAAATACATGGCCCCTCCTCTCTCTCCGGATCAAAGGGGAGGCGACGCAAGAAGCGTCATCCCCCCTCAATCATCATTTTGGAGACACAAGAAATATTGTGGATAAAAACCTGAACCGTGAATGAACTCATCATGTGGAAAGAAATAGAGAATCAATTTTCAAAATATCGCAACTCGGAGAAATGGGTTGTCAGTGTCTCATCGAAAATGTGCCAGGAAATTTCTGTATGAGTGAAAGTGATACGAGAACAGACCCAGCGGGAAGTCGAGTGTAGAATCATCTTCATGTCGCCGGTGATATGACAAAAGGAATAACAGCTGGCAACACTGGTGTCGCTGATAGATTATTCATTAATACCATAGAAATTTTGAGCCTGTCAAATTTTTAATGCTTGCCGAATGGTTGTTGTATCCTCCGCATTCTTCGGACAGGGCGTAAAATGTTTATGATCTTGTGTTGATACCCACCTTATGGTAATAATTGCGAGGTCCTATAAAAAAATGCGAAAAACATCACTTTTTTAACCGGTGCATGATAGGGAGGTCGTTGTGAAAGACCCTGGGAAAGCGGTTCTGGTTTATAATAAGGAGTTTGGTCGCCATAGTTACGGGTCATATCACCCTTTGAAAGTGGAGCGGCTCCAACTGACAATGGACTTAATCAAGGCATATGGATTGTGCACGTCATCGGGTGTCCCTTGGATCGAAGCTCAAAAAGCTGATGAGCAGGACCTGCTTCCCATCCATTCTCAAGATTATCTCGATATCCTCAAAGCTGCCAATAGCGGTCAAGCGCCGCCAAAGGCCTGGGAGTACGGATTGGGAAGCGGAGACAACCCGGTTTTTTCAGGTGTTTACGACTGGTCACTGATGGTCACCGGAGCAACACTTGAATGTATTCGCCAGGTTCGGGAAAACAACCGGCAAATTGCCTTTAATATTGCGGGTGGTTTACACCATGCCATGCGCAGCAGGGCGTCCGGATTCTGCTACCTGAACGATCCGGCCATCGGCATTGCCCGAATGATACGGGATGGATTGCGCGTGGTTTATCTGGACATCGATGTGCACCATGGGGACGGGGTGCAAGACGCATTTTATCATACGGATCAAGTGCTGACCATTTCGCTTCATCAGCATGGTCACACCCTTTTCCCCGGCACCGGATTTCCGGATGAAATCGGAGAGGGACCCGGTCGTGGCTACGCGGTCAATGTTCCCCTGGCGCCCGGCACCGGGGACGATCTGTATCTCTGGGCTTTTATGGAAGTCGTGCCGCCCCTTGTCCGGGCCTTTGATCCGGACATACTGATGACGCAGCTCGGTGCGGATTCCCTGGGTACGGACCCCCTGGCGGCGCTTGACCTGACCACCAACGGTTTCTTCGAGTTGATTCGGGAAATAAAGTCTTGGAATATAAAATGGGTGGCTTTGGGCGGAGGCGGATATAACATCATGAATGTTGCCCGGGCCTGGACCCGGGCCTGGGCCGTCATGAAAGACGCAGACATTCCCGATGCTTTACCGGAAGCTTTTGTCAACGCACATCGGACGGCTTTGGGGAACGTCACCACATTGTCGGATTCCCGTCCAAAAACCGGCGATGACGTTTCCGGACGTGCCAAACAACTGGCCGAAGCAATGGTTGACATGGTCAAGCAGAATGTATTTCCACTGGTTGGCGTTTAGAAGTGGTTTCAAAGCCTCCCCTCGAACTCGATACCTGTGTTGAGCCGAGACGGCCAATCCTCGAAATATTCCTGCGGTTGGCCTCGTCTCGGTCCACCCGGCCTTGAATCCGATTGAAGGCATTGAAACCACCTCTGCGGAATTAATTGCGTTTAGATTCTGCGTATTAACTAACCCCGAGTATACCAAACACGAAAAGTCTAAATACCAAACATTTTCGTATCATTTCAACTTAAGAAAAAGAGAGATGATAAAACCCGCGAATATCATAAGACCTGTGAGACTGATGCCCAGCGAAAAATGACCGAAGTCCGCCATGGTTCCAATCAACATTGGAACAGTGCCGCCTCCCAGAACAAAAGCGACCGGAATGGTCAAGGAAACGATCACATTTCTGTTTTCCGGAGCGCTGATGGCAGATAATGCCGAAAAACCCGCGGGATAAAAGCACACCGCCAAAATCGGTTGAAAAAATACCACAAAGACAACCCAGTGTGTGGAAACCATACCCAGAAGCAAAGTCAGGATACCGGTGAAGAAAAATACGCAGACCATAATGGTTTTTGCACCCAGACGATCCGTTGCCATGCCGGCTAAAAATGACATTCCCAGGGCGGGAATGCGAGAAATGCCGACGAGGCTGTTTGCCCAATCAAGACTTGCCCCATGTTCGGTGGTTAGATATAAAGGAAGCATATTGTAGATCCCGAGCGTGCTTGTAATGGCCAGTCCGAACAGCACCATCAGCATCCAGAAGTCGGGTGCTTTCAGGATGGGTTTGATGGCTTTGAAATTCGGCGGTTTTCCCAAAAACAATCCGCCTTTGCCGTAGCGGAAAAATACCACGCCCAAAATTATCGAAATGATGCCGATGAAACGCAGAATATATCGCCAAAGAAAAACCTGAAGAAGCATTTCAACCAATAACGGCGTCAATATAAAGCTCAGGTTCGGGGCAAGTTCATGAATGGCGACGGCCTTCCCCCAGTGTTTGGGGTGTACGAGGGAGGTGAGTGTTGTAATGCCGGAGGGGAGATACGTGCCTGCCGAGATTCCCAGTAGAAACACGCAGCATTGTAATGCGAAAAAACTATGGACAAAGGAAATGGATGAAAGGGAGATACCCACTGAAATCGCAGAAATAACGATGGTTTTCTTGTGGCTGATACGAGAAGATATGTGGCCGGATCCTAACAGGGATATAAAATAACCTATTGAAAGAAAAAGAAAAAGTGATCCCGCATCGCCGTGGCTCAGTGACAGATCTTTTTCCAAGGTGGGCAGCAGGGGCGCCGATATGATTCGTGAAGAAAAGTTCAATAAAAAGATGGACGCCAAAAGGAAAAGGGGCGGCAGGTGGCTGCGAAAAGATGCATCGATATCCGAATGGCTGGCAGGGGACACTGTTTTTCCGACATCATTCAAAATTTCAATTCCTTTTTAAATATATGATATGAGGTTGTTGAAGTGTTTATAGTATGGTATTAATCAATTATTGAATGCAACGCAAAAAAGGAGAAACAGAATGTATTTTATCGGAAATTTTGTTCACGCGACCAACCAGGAAGAAACGCTGGAAGCAGAAAGGCGTCATGGTGAATTCAGTCTGATTGTCGATGCGGAAAATCCGTACCTGGCGCTTTTAAAGTTCAGAGATCGGATCATCAAATACAGAGAAACAAGAGATTTTTTTCAGGGCGATTGTGCCATTTATTTAATTCAGCTTCTTGAGTTTGATCAATTCCCCGTGGAAGAAGCCATGATGCTCAATTACAAATCGATTGCCGGCGACCCCATGATGCCATTTATTCGGTGCTCCCTGCCTACTGATATGTCCGATACCTGCCGGCTCTTCAACTGGAAAAACAATGCGCCTGAGATGGACGGGGAAAGGGAAAAATTATTTCTTCAATTTGCAGCTGGTTCTTCCAAAGTTCTTAGCGAGCCGGATGACGCTTTTCTGTTGACTCCCGAAATCGGCGTTTTTCAAAAAACATAGACGATGGAATTTAAATTTTAAAAAGCTTCCCAACGGAACATTAACAAGAAGTGGCCGAATGCCCCCAATTATGGAACACCCGGAAACATATTTTCGACAGTTTATCCCGCCTAGAAGCGCATTGCTTAAGGAATTGGAAGAAGAAGCCCATCGAGAGGAGATCCCCATCATCGGCCCTGTTGTGGGTGAATTCCTGTTCATTCTGGCCAGAGTTGTCCGGGCTGAAAAAATTCTGGAGCTCGGCACGGCAACGGGCTATAGCGCGATTTTCCTTTCAGAGGCGTTTGAAAGCCAAAGGGGACAACTGATCACCATAGAAAATGACAAGAAAATGGCCCAAAGAGCCCGGAAGAACTTTCAGCGGGCAGGATTTGAAAAGCAAATTGAAATTCGGGTCGGTGATGCCATCGACGTCATGAAGACCCTTTCCGCGCCCTTTGACTTGATCTTTATGGATATCGACAAAATCCATTACAACAGGGCACTGCCGCACTGCCGCCGTCTGTTGCGAAAAAACGGACTGCTTGTCGCCGATAATGTCGGATTTGAGGACGCCGATCCTTTCAACGCATCGATATATGCGTCAAAAGCGTTCAGGATGGTGAGTCTTTACTCATTTTTACCGCTTCATTCACCTGAAAAAGACGGGATCTGTTTGGCGCTTCGTTCATGAGCGAACCCTTGTACTCGAGTTCCCCCCCAATTTAAAGCGAAAGAACGGTGCCGCAGCCCTCAAGGCTGTGGCAAAAATTCCGAAATACCCCGCAGCTTGCTTCGGGGATAGGAATTTTAGCCTTTCGCCAACTCAGCGGCATAGCCGCGTTTCATAAAATCGTTACACGATTTTATTGGACGTTGCTTTTATTTGACACACAAGCTGCTTTAATCTATAAGCTAAGCTGAGTGTTTCAAATTTTAAAAAAGGATAATTATCTTATATCGTTAGTTAATTATCTTAATTTTATTTTCGGAACATAGACCTTTCACCCATTAACCGATTGGATGAGTAACAACATGTTGATTCCCGAAAAATTGCCCCAAATCAGTATCGAAAGCGAAATGAGACAGTCGTATCTCGATTATGCCATGAGCGTCATCATCGGCAGAGCGCTTCCAGAGGTCCGTGACGGTCTGAAACCTGTTCACCGCCGTATTCTTTATGCAATGCGGGAGTTAAAAAACGACTGGAACAAGCCGTACAAGAAATCTGCTCGAATTGTCGGTGATGTTATCGGTAAGTATCATCCCCATGGCGACACCGCTGTTTACGATACCATTGTGCGGATGGCGCAGGACTTTTCTTTAAGGTATCCTTTGATAGACGGGCAGGGCAATTTCGGTTCCGTTGACGGTGATCCGCCGGCAGCCATGCGGTATACCGAAATTAGAATGATGCGCATAGCCCATGAAATGCTTGAAGATCTCGACAAGGAAACTATCGATTTCGTTCCAAATTACGACGAAACATTGATTGAACCCACGTTGCTTCCTGCCAAAGTCCCCAATCTTTTGATCAACGGATCATCCGGTATCGCCGTGGGTATGGCGACCAACATCCCACCGCACAATCTTTTCGAGATTATTGAAGCGGTTAAAGCCCTTCTCGACAATCCCGATCTCACCTGTAAAGCGCTCACCGACTATATTCCGGGCCCTGATTTTCCGACAGCCGGAATTGTTTATGGCCGGGGCGGCATTCAAGATGCCTATCAAACCGGTCGGGGCATCATTAGAATTCGGGCCAGGGCCTTGATCGAAAAAGACAAACGAACCGGAAAAGAGACTATTGTCATCACGGAACTTCCCTACCAGGTCAATAAGGCAAGACTCATCGAAAAAATTGCCAACCTGATGAAGCTGAAACGGATCGAGGGCATCAGTTATGTGCGGGATGAGTCGGACCGGGAAGGGATGCGTATCGCCATCGGATTAAAAAGAGACCAGGTGGCGGAGGTGGTGGTCAATCAATTGTATAAGCATACGCAGATGGAAAACAGTTTCGGCATTATCTTTCTCGCCGTTGTGAATAATCAGCCGAAGCTTCTAAATTTAAAGGAAATCCTCGAGCATTTTATATTTCACCGCAAAGAAATCATCGTTCGACGAACCCGCTATGATCTGAAAAAAGCCGAAGCACGGGCTCATATATTGGAAGGTTTAAAAACCGCTTTGGAAAATCTTGATGATGTAGTTTTTCTAATTCGAGAATCAAAAACACCTGCGGAAGCAAAGACAGGACTGGTTCAGAATTTCGCACTGACGGATATTCAGGCTCAGGCCATTCTCGATATGCGATTACAACGGCTCACCGGTCTCGAACAAGAAAAGATACTTGAAGAATATAAAAGCATTATCAAAGATATTGCATGGTATAGGGAAATTCTCGGCAGCGAACGAATTGTGGAAAATATCATTAAAGAGGAACTGACTAAGATTCAGCAGGAATTCGGTGATGATCGGCGGACCGAGATCGTGGAATCGACCAAAGAAATCACAATGGAAGATATGATTGTTGAAGAGGATATGGTCGTTACCATCTCAAAAAGCGGATATATCAAGCGGAACCCCATTACGCTTTATAAAAAACAGCAGCGAGGCGGCAAAGGAAAAGTGGCCATGGGGGTTAAGGAGGAAGATTTTGTTTCGCTTCTTTTTGTTGCCTCCACCCACCACACATTCCTGTTTTTCACCAATCTGGGTCGCGTGTACTGGTGCAAGGTGTATGACATTCCCCAGGCCGGAAGGGCCAGCCGCGGAAAAGCCATTGTCAATCTTTTGAATCTGAGTAAAGATGAAAAACTGGCGACGGTACTCGCGGTCCCCAAATTCGACCCAGGGTATCATATTATAATGGCCACGCGAAACGGCCTGGTCAAAAAGACAGATCTTATGGCGTATTCCCGACCCAGAGTCGGGGGAATTATCGCTTTGGATCTGGTTCCGGGAGACGAATTGATTGCGACACGGATTACCGATGGAACCATGAACGTCTTTTTGGGTTCGGCCATGGGCAAATCCATTCGTTTTCATGAATCCGATGTTCGTCCCAGCGGACGTGTCGCCAGAGGCGTTCGAGGACTTAACCTCAGTAAAAACGACAGGATTGTCGGGATGGAGGTTTTAAGTCATGGCCAAACCCTGTTCGCAGCCACTGAAAACGGCTATGGGAAAAGGACGTCCATCGATGAATATCCCTTGCAAAGACGCGGCGGCAAGGGCGTTATCACCATCAAGACCAGTGAGCGAAACGGACAGGTGGTTGCCATTCTCCTGGTTGACGAGCAGGATGATTTGATGCTCATGACGGATTCCGGGAAACTTATCCGCATATCTGTCGGCAGTGTATCCATCATCAGCCGCAACACCCAAGGGGTCAAGCTTATTGGAATGGCGCAGGGGGAAAAAGTTGCCGGAGTGGCACGATTGGCGGAAAAGGACGATTATTTGGATGAACAATGACGCTTCCCGCAGTCCCGTAAACGGGATTTCCGCTGCGCTTAAACTAACTGCAGGGCACTTCGGCGAAGGCGAATAAAAAGGTATTATGGTGGATAATCAGATAGACTTGACAAAAACAAAGATCGGAGTCGTAGGCGCCGGCAGCTGGGGTACTGCTCTGGCAAACCTTCTGGCACTTAAAGGTTTTATGATCGATTTGTGGGCCTTTGAAAAAGAGGTAAAAGACCACATCGAGTCATTAAAAATGAACAGTGAATTTCTTCCGGGTGTGGTCCTTTCAGATCGTATCATTCCTTCGAACGATATAAATGGCGTCGTTAAGGGGAAAGATCTCGTGCTGGTGGTGGTTCCGTCTCATGTGATGCGTGAAACAGCACATCACATCCGTGAGCATATTTCGAAAGAAACGATCATTGTGTCGGCTTCCAAAGGAATTGAAAACAAGACCCATCTAACCATGTCCGGCGTTTTAAGAGAAATTCTTTATGAAACGGATGAAGATTCTTTTGTGGTCCTATCAGGTCCGAGTTTTGCCCGGGAGGTCGTTAACAAGGTGCCCACGGTTGTCGCCGTAGCATCGAAAAATTCAAAAGTGGCCGGGTATGTTCAGCATGTATTTGCAACGCCGTACTTCAGGGTATACACCAATAATGACATGGTGGGCGTTGAGATGGGCGGTGCGGTTAAAAATGTTATTGCCATTGCCGCCGGCATCATAGAGGGACTCGGGTTGGGCTTGAACACCAGGGCGGCCCTTATCACCAGGGGGTTGACGGAAATTCGAAGGTTGGGATTGAAGCTCGGCGCCAATCCGCGAACGTTTGCGGGAATCGCCGGAGTCGGTGATCTGGTTTTGACGTGTACCGGAAATGTCAGCCGAAACCACACGGTAGGGAAGAAAATCGGAGAAGGAATGAAACTCAATGATATTCTTTCCGAGATGCGCATGGTGGCGGAAGGCGTGAAAACCGCAGAGTCGGTTTATAATCTGTCGGAATCGCTCGGCGTCGAAATGCCGATTTGTCATGAAGTCTATCATATTCTATATGACGGCGTTTCACCCAAAGAGGCCGTTCATCGCCTTATGACCCGTGATCTCAAACAGGAGTTGGATGAAGTATGATAGCTAATCTAAATTGAAATCCTTGTCCCCTGGGCCAATTCAGAGATATACTGACTTTCAATAAAACAAATTCCTTCTGGGGATAGCCAATGCCTGGCTCTCTGGGTTAGGATTTTACGAATGGACAAAAAAACCCGATCTCATAAAGGAGAAGGGCACCGGAAACGGCTTCGGGAAAAGTTTTTAGACTCCGGACTGGACGGATTTCATGATTACGAAGTCATCGAATTGCTGTTGACACTGGCGACGCCCCGGAAAGACTGTAAGGATGCCGCAAAGGCCGCGCTGAAAAAATTCAAAACGTTTCAAGGCGTGATCCAAGCCACTCCCAAGTCGCTTTGCGAGGTGGAAGGCATCGGCCCGAAAAACCTTTTCGGTTTAAAGCTGATCAAAGCCGCATCGGAACGCTATCTCAAAAAGCGATTAATCCACAAAGACCCTTTGAACAATTCCAAAGAATTGTTTGAATATCTGTATCACCGGTTAAGGGACCAACAACGGGAGTGCTTTGATGCCGTGTTTCTGGATGCAAAAAACAGAGTGCTGTCCTTGGAGACACTCTTCGAAGGAACCCTGACATCCAGTTCCGTATACCCGAGAGAAGTGATTCTTGCTGCACTTGATCATCATGCCGCGGCCCTTATTTTCACTCACAATCATCCTTCCGGCGATCCGAAACCCTCCGGAGAAGACGTGGCTGTGACGCGTCGCCTGGTGTTTGCCTGCAGATCGATCGACATCACCGTTCATGAGCACATCATTATCGGCGACAACTGTTATTTCAGTTTTGCAGATGAAGGCTACATTGCCCGGATGAATCGTGAATATGAACAGTTGCGAAGATGACGGAAAAGAGTCCGAACAAAAAATATCCTCGATGTTTCGGTCAGCTCGACATTGTTTTTCCAAAAGGCGAGTGCGGATTAAGAAATACGCCGGGGACATGTCTGTCCTGTTCACATAAAACAGCGTGCATTCGATCGGCCATGCAAGGCGCCGGTGGATTAAAAGTCCGGGAAGAGATGCTTGACAGGGCGTATCGATCCGGCACGATCGGTTTTTTTGAAAGATGGTCGAAAATGAAACAAATCAGATGCCGACTTAAGAAAAAGTGAAGGAGACATGCCATGAAAAACATAAAAGATGTGAATATCCACGGGAAAAGGGTGTTGGTCAGGGCCGATTTCAATGTACCACTGGATGAGCACCTGAACATTACCGACGACGCCCGAATCCGGTCTGTGTTGCCGACGTTGAAATATATCCTGGATCAGCATTCAAAGCTGATCATTATGTCGCATCTGGGTAGACCCAAAGGTGAAGTAAAGCCGAAGATGAGCCTTTCTCCGGTATCAAAACGCCTGGGGAGCCTTTTGCAAACGGAAGTCGGTATGGCAAAGGATTGTATCGGTCCTGAGGCAGAAAGTCTTGTCGGTAAGATGAAAGAAGGTGATGTAGTGCTTCTCGAAAATTTACGGTTTCATCCCGAGGAGCAGAAAAATGATGATGCCTTCGCGCAAAAACTGGCCGGCCTTTGTGATGTTTTTGTAAATGACGCTTTTGCCGTGTCTCATCGCATCAATGCATCGGTTATGGCTGTAACAAAATATGCGCCCGTATCCGTCGCCGGATTTTTACTCCAGCAGGAACTGGACTATTTTCAAAAGGCCATGGCAGAACCACAACGCCCCCTGGTAGCGATTATCGGCGGCGCCAAAGTGTCCGGTAAACTCGATGCATTGGACAACATGCTCCATCATGTTGACAAATTCATTATCGGCGGCGCCATGGCAAACACCTTTTTGAAAAGCGCCGGATACAATATGCAAAAGTCAATGGTCGAACCGGATCTTGTCGAAACCGCTGCATCCATAATGAAAAAAGCCATTGAAAACGGCATCAAATTTTACATCCCGGTGGATGCGGTGGCCGCAAGCCGTTTTGATGCCCAGGCAGACATCAGAACCGTTCCCGTACAGGAAATCCCCAAGAATTGGATGACCATGGATATCGGTCCTGCAACCATTATGCTATTTTCGGAAGCATTGGAAGATGCCGAGACCATTATCTGGAACGGCCCCATGGGCGTGTTTGAAATGGATGCATTCAGCCGGGGAACCAGCGCCATTGTGCGCAGCGTGGCGAAATCCCAGGCCCTTTCAATTGTCGGCGGCGGAGATACAGGAGCCGCTGTCCATAACAGCGGTGAAACCGAGAGGATCTCCTACATATCCACGGGCGGCGGCGCTTTCCTTACGCTTATGGAGGGGAAGACCCTTCCGGGGGTTGCGGCGCTGAACGGTTGAACCGGTACGTCTTCAGACAGTGCGTTGCCCTCCG
>JAJDND010000122.1 GCA_022340885.1 Desulfobacterales bacterium
GTGACCGATCTCGATAACGCTGCGGATGTGCTTACCCACGGCCCCATACACGAGGCATTTGCCGAATCCGTTGCATTGGATCCTGAGCCGGGCATTATTGTCCCGAAAGCGCCGCCGGATGACATCGATGAAATTCCGCCGACGCAGAAACCCGAGGGCGATGTGGACTGGATACCAGGCTACTGGGCTTGGGATGACGACCAAAACGATTTCATTTGGGTCAGCGGAATCTGGCGGGCTGTTCCCCCGAACCGGCAATGGGTTCCGGGGTATTGGATCAAGGTCGAAAACGGTTTTCAATGGGTTTCCGGATACTGGGCCCTCGAGACAGAAATCGATACCCAATACCTGCCGGAGCCGCCCGAATCGGTTGAAGCAGGTCCGAATGTCGGTGCGCCGACATCGAATTATGGCTGGGTGCCCGGCTGTTGGATATGGCTTCAGGGACGCTATGTGTGGCGGCCCGGTTATTGGGAGATTATGCGGCCGAACTGGGTCTGGGTCCCCGACTATTACCTTTGGACGCCCAGGGGCTATATTTTTGTAGAGGGCTACTGGGATTTTGCCGTTGCCCGGAGGGGCGTGTTGTTTGCGCCGGTGTCCTTCGGCATCGGGATAACCATGGTACAGGGTTATCATTTCACACCATCGGTCAGGATTAACCTTAACGTGTTTTCCGATTGTCTCTTTTTGCGGCCGGGTTACCACCACTATTATTTCGGCGACTATTACGCGGTCAAATATTATCGGGGAGGAATATACCCGTGGTTTTCCCCCCATGTAAAACGCCATCATTATGACCCCATTTACGCGCATCAGCGTTGGAAGCATCGCAACGACCGCAACTGGGAGAAGAATTTGTATGCACGGTATCAGGATCGGCGAGACAATGCGGCTTCCCGTCCGCCGCGCAGTCTGCACAATGTCGGAAAACCCGGCCATAAAGGGACGATCTCGAAAACGCCGGGCCGCCCTTCTGCCGCACTTGTTCTTCCTGTGCCGAAAAGTAAAAAAAGTTCGTCGGGATTCCGGTCCATAAGCGAAACAGAGCGCCGCCGGATCGATCGGCAGCGAAGAGAAGTAAACCAGTATCGCAAGAGCCGTCAAAACTGGGAAACCCGAAAACCTGCCCAACAGCATGTGCGGCCTTTTAAAACAACCAAAATAAACAAGGTCAGACTCCCCAAATCTCCCATTGCCGCAAAACCGAATCGTCAGGTTGACAGGCAACAAACGCCGCCCAATCGATACAGGGTCCCCAAACCGGATCCCACTGTCGAGCCTTTGAAAAGAAGTTTCGGAGGTTATCAGGAGAGAAACCAGGGCCAGAGCCAGGGCAACCGCTACAGGAATGAATATTCAAATCGAGAAAGAGCCAATAACAGAGGGACAGGTTCGAAGGACAATTCGAGGCGCCTTATGCGTTGAGCGTTCGTCTTTTGACATTATTTGAGAGCAATAGCTTTTTCAGATCTTCGTATTTTTGGGCACCGACCAAAAATTGATGATTAAATAAAAAGGTAGGCACCGCAGTAACCCTTAATTCGCGGGATCGCTTCCAATCCAAATCCACGGCCTCCCGGTAGGTTCTTTTTTGCATAACCTTTAGGGCGTCTTCGCCGCTTAGGTCGACAGACTCCGCCACTTCCACAAGAACATCGGCTTTGGCGATATTCCGTCCATCCACGAAATATGCTCTAAAAGCGGCGTTATGAAATTCGTGTCCCTTGTCTTTCGATTCCGCCCATTTACCCAGCTCCTGAGCCAAGCGGCTGTTGTATGTCATTTTACGATCGCCAAATGGCAGTCCCAATCCGTTTGCAACCTGCTTAAGATTGGCCATCGCCTGGTCGATATCAAAATCCCGACCTTTAAACAGCTCTTCAAGTGTTTTACCTTCCTCCGGTGTATCCGGATGAAGCGGAAATGCCGTCCATTGAATATCAATGTCAAATTCCTTTTGTATCCGTTCAATACTTCCAGTAATGAAATAACACCAGGGTCAAATATAGTCGGAAAATATTTCAATCACCTTAAAGTCATTCATAAATGCTTCGTCCTTAATAGAAAATCCATGATAATTATAGTTCAAACCCAATACCAAAGAATAAATAGAAATCGTCTCTGTCGGGCACTGTTCCATTTTCTTCGGGCTTCGGGTTTTGGATTCGATCCCAAACAAAAGATAAATCTAAATCAAGTCTACTCGTCAATTCGATTTCCAGAGCAGCCGTCACATGATGCGTATATGTACCCGACTCTTTGTTGACAATATTGAAAGTGTAGGATGCATTGAAATCGATATGCTTTGTCAACTCTGTGTCAAATACAGTTCCGACCACCAATGCGGCTGTCGAGTTGTCTGTATTCTGCCCGGATTCTACCGATACGTTCTGGGTATACTGATATGCAATCCCCGGAGTAATATACCATTCTGTTTTAGTCGTATCGATGATATGATAACCCATACCGGTTCCGACGGTAACTCGATTTTCAATATTCGTAAATGGATCCCGGAAATATTCACCGAACACCGGGCGCCAAAATAACTTTTTGGTTTTAAAAATATCATAATAACTGCTGACTCTTTGGCTGTTTGCGGTTTCGGTCCCTTCTGTTTCATTAAAGATACCCAGATAATCTATGAAAAAACGAGATTCCGAAGTCCGACGTTTGGCATACGCAGAGGTGCTGTAATTTGTCTGATCCGAATTTCCTTTGCGGATATTTAAACCAAATGATATTTTGGCCGACCAGTAACCGATTTCTTTTGTTTCCCCGTAGGCAATGGAGATCAAACGACTACGATCAAACTCTAATACTTTTTCTTCGGTTTTGACAAACACTTTGTCATCAATGATTTTCAAGGTGCCAACCACTGTTATAGGTCCTTCAAAACGAACGCTAAAAAGTTTATGGCCTCGAACCTGTTTGACATCTTCCCAGTCTAAGTCCAAAAGACCCAATTCATCACTGTCAAATTCTAACTTTTTGTTATAGAGTACCTTGAGATCCCCTTTCAGCCACTCCCCGGAAGTCAACTGGATCCAATCAAATTTATCCGGCAATCCTGAAGGTGGAACCCAGATTGGACTTCCCGACGGTGTACTACTGGATTCACTAACTTTTGGATCATATCCTGGGCTCGTTTGTGCATAAACATTGTCAGCGAAAATGAAACTACAAATGGCATACAAGCATACCACCGAGATTAAAACCCTAATTGAGCGAAAGTCGAGGATGCCCCAGGTCCAAGGCGACCGAGGGTGAAGCTGTAGTCGTCTACCGCGAACCCTCGGCAACGAAGGAGATGGGGTATCCTCGACTTTCCTGCAGGGTAAACAAAATCGATTTAAAATTGCAGAATTCATATCTTACAGTTGGTATAGATATAAAAAGTTGTTAATATCACCGGATTGCTCATTAAAATTAGTACATTATAGTCCCTATCGATTTTGTTTACGATCATTTAGGGTAAAATATTTTGCAGTTTAGGCTCATTAATTCGAATCCTCTTCGCTAATCTCGATGCCATCTTTAGAATCCTTTGAATCATATGTTTTGGAATAAGGACATCTCATTTCCCCTCCCGCTATGGTACTTTCTTCAGATATGATTGAAACTGTTCGCTTGATCCTTTACCCAGACCCTTTAAAGTTCTAATGATCACAGGAAGAGGCGATTCAAGCGATTGAATTCGATCTTCGGTTACAAAGCACACCGACCCTGACCATGGGTCGGGAGATCCGGGTAAATATACGGCTGATGTTTCTCCGGGAATATTTTCAATTTCAAAAGCGATTTGCCAGGAATCATCGAATCGGACGAGAACGGGTTTCATTCCTTCATCTTCTTCTGATTGCAATACGGCACGCATTTTGTTCTTCAAGAAATCATAAGCTGGAAATTTGGAAAGAACTCTCGATTCCAGCAAGCTGATCTGTTTACGGGCAAACGTAGTTTTTGCCGCAAGCCCTGCCATGAAACAGATCAGCAAAATAATGATAATAGCGATAAGGTCCACCACTGCAACATGGCCGATGGACTCGATGGGCAACATGTGCGATAGAGGAACAGCCAATTTATTGGTTAATTCTAATGCTTTTGTGATGATCATAGCGAAGATGACGATGGGAACCATAAAAACAATGCCGCCGATCACCGTTGTCTTAAAAAACCGAAACATAGCATTCCTCCTCCTTTTTCTATTCTGCATTCATTGGTTTGCAGGGCGGATCGTACCAGTGATCTTTAGGCACTATCGCAGGCTCTGCCCTGTCAGCCACGTAGTTCGGGGACATAATCTGCATACCGTATTCATTGAAGACGTCCATAATCTTTTGGCCCAAGCTCGGCGTTGGAACCTCGTTTCAAGCCCTCGACATACTTGAGTATGCCTGCGGGTTAAAGCTCGGCTCCGCCTTGATTTTGAACCAAAATCTTTATTTTGAGATGGCTTCTAATCTCAGACCTGGCATTTGCTGTGATATTGAAATTATCTTCAGTTTGTTGGAACCGTAACGATCGGTGCCCCTGATTTTTCGCCGGTTTCAGTGAGTGAAAACAGCATCATCAAAAATGAAAACATGCGCTTGGATTCAAAATCCCTGTCGTCAATCCAGAACCAATTATCGCGATACCGGATACTCACCAAGGCATCTTCCGGGTGAGATGCGCCACTGTGGATGCGAATCAATGGGGGCATGTCAGATGCGTTTTTATCTGGAACTGGAATCACTCGTCCTTCTTCGATATCTTTTGCCGGCACATCGATATAAGATGCCAGGTCAATCATAATTTGAAGCATGGATCGGGTGAGCATGGCGATTTCCTGATCATCAGCGGCAAAGGCACCATGCACCACACGGATCTCTTTAATGTCAGGATTAAGCCCCAGTATCTGCTGAACAGTATTTATGTCTTTAACCATTTCATCACCAATCTTGCTTCTAAAAAATATGACGATAGCCTTTTTGTCTCCCAAGGGTTTGATCCTCATACCAAGTCCACCAGAATTTTGAATCCGCCGCATGGCTTCAATGAGTCGGCGAAATCTTGGATCAGCGGATTTTCCCATCTCTTTCCCAGCAAACCGGTTATCAATACCGTTGATCGTTTGCACACATATCCGAAACAAAAAATCCACAGGGTATCCGGACTCTATTAGTAATAAGAAGCCACTGATGGGAATGGGTGTCATCAGGCTCCGAGAAAACTTATCGCCCGTAAGAGGGCTATAGGTAATTGTGGGACGATCCGTGTATTTTCCGCTACCCCCTACCATCTGACTATCACCAAGTATCGGATCATTCCAAGAGACACCCAGATCAATCGTTCCTTCAAGTGCGTATTGACTGATGACTGAAGATACATCTAAAAAAATTGGTGCATCTACATATCGCATTTTTACCAGGTTGAGAAGGATTTGTTTCTTCCAGGAGCTGGAAAGGGCGTTGACATAATTAAAGCGATCACGTTCAACCGTTCCCGGACCGATCCCGGTGCATCCGGCCAGCAGGATCACGGCAAACATGGCAAGTTCTACATTCAGTCGTAAGTATTTCAGCATTGGCTCATCCTCCATATCGCATTATCTCCCCGCTTATAATTCAAATCCAATACCATTCAGTTTTAGATCTAATCTTCCTTGCTTGAGGGTCGAACCTCTATTTGTTTGATCAGATTATGGACAAGCACTATGATAGGGACCATGACTGCGACGACTGAAAAAAATTGTCAAACCCGCCGGAAAATAAGGCTATCGAATCAATGGAATATTTCCATAAAGTTCAGAAGTGGCGGCAGTGTCGAATTTATTCTCGGCCTGGTAGAATCTGACAACTTTTCTACCGGGAACAACCTGCAAGAATCTGTTTACATAAGACTTCTTAAAATTGAGTTCGTCGCTGTCAAGCTTCAATTTTTGCTTTAACATGTCCATCGCCTCGGCATCGGAAAGATGTTCGTGGTTTCGAATAAAGTTGGCTGCCAACTCTATACGCTTTGCTTTAAGTTTTGATAATCCGGACTCGAATTCGTCGTAGAGCGGCCAAAATTTTTCCTTTTCTTGTGGAGTCAACGCCATGACCTCTTCGATATAAATTCTCTTTTTGGCTTTGATAGTCTCTGAAATCTTTTTAAGATCGTCCCGGGCATTTGCCACCCATGGCTTCATAACGGCAAAAATGAATATTAGGATAACCACCACACTGATTTTACGAATTACATTTTTCATGGTTTTTGTTCTCCTCTAATAAATTGCTCTCATTGCTGGTTTTCTATGATATTGTTCCATATATGGATAGCATAAAGAAGAGGTACATGATCTCGAAACGGCGCCGGAATAAATCCTTTAAAGGTATTATTCTTTCGCTGATGGTTGTTTTTTAACCAATCTGGGTCATCATTGGAATCATCGAACGGCTCCTCATTTTTAATGAATCTGTTCCGAATGATTCCGTCACTATCGATAAACTTCAGTTCGCCGACATGAACGTATCTGATTGGCAATGGCACCCGGGGTACGATATCATCATTGTTGACAAAACGGTAGATTTTTACATCAAGGTTTTTCTTAAAACCCTCATTGCCCACTCTTGGAGAACCAAATGTGTAGGTTCCCTGGACATTACCATACCGGCTGGCGAAAAGCGTTGCCAGGGCACCGCCCAAACTGTGACCGGTAACCCAAATTTTGCAACCCTTTTTATGGAGCTTTCGAACATAGGGTATAAGATCCGGCCAAACTTCCTCCAATGCCTCCTTGAATCCTCGGTGCACTTTGCCGCCTTGCTGCCAGTTCGTTAGCCAAACATCTATATCCGTTTTTAAATCTGCGAGCACTTCTTCCAGATCGAACCTTTCTCTTTTTTTCCAGATTTCGCTGCCTCTGAACGCAACAATTGCAAATTTATCGTTACTGGCCACATAGCACACGGTAGAATGATTTTTGAAATATTTTAATTCCCGCAAACCGGCCTTGCGAAATTGAGATCTGACAAATTTTTCATTCGCATATACGAGGGTTGAAACCTCTGCCAGCCACCAGGCATTGATCAGATTGAATGAAGTTGCATCGAACTGAAATCCATATGTCTTGGCATCCCGAAAGTAATTATAGTTGAGATAGGGAGGAGAGAGATTCTTTAAGGTAATCTTCGGAATTTTCTTTGTTCCGGGTGGCGTTATCGTTTGGCCATCACTTTGTGCTCTGAAGGTACTGATAACACCAAAAATGATTCCTACAATAAAGATAATTTCAATCAATCGATTATAGCTTTTCTTCCTAACCATATATTCTATAGTTATTTTTGAGATGACAGGTAGAAATTATAGAAAATCCTCAATGAAAATTCCAAATTCCTTTTGCAGCTGGTAGATAGCATCCTTTGACTCGGTAAACGACTTGGTGTCCTCCAGAGTTATTTGCTTGCTGAAATCAAGATCGTTCTCGTAAAACATATCTGCCAGCTGCCGCGACAATTTTTTATTTTCGAACACAATAGCCGTTTCGCTGTTCAGCGCCCTGCTCCGCGGGTCCATATTGTAAGATCCGACAATTGAGATGCGGCGATCGAAGACAGCATATTTGGCATGTATGGTCCCTTCGGTTTGCTTGGTCGCATGAGTTCGACGTCCCTGCCATTCCCAGATTTGCACACCGCCTTCACCACACGACTGAACAAGGGGCTCATTATTTACGGCCAGAATATCATCATAGTAATCTCGTCCTACGATGGTGAGCATGGGCAGATCATTGGTTTTAGGACTGTTGGTTAATATGATGACCTTTACACATCGGCGTACGGCATCCTTTATGGTCTCGACAAACAAGTTTGAAGGAACGAAATAGGCATTGCCGATTAAAATCTCCTTTTTCGCTCCATGTATCGACTTTAAATAGGCCTGTTCAATATAGGTTTCTCGAAACCGCGGCCTGTTTTGAAAAAAACGACACTTTGCTTCTTCATATTTGAGGTCCAGCTTTTTGCCGGCCAATTCACGGACATTTTTGTTCAATCTTTCATCGGTAATATGGTTCATATTCACCGTTCCGGTCTTATTAAACACTTTGCGGGTTGCTTCCCAGTATATGTTGGTGTTGAAAACGCCCCGGCTTTCTTTGATTTTCAGAAAATACTCAAAATTGCGCTCAAACGTCGCCACCATGTCTTTTACAACATCGCCCTTGACAATCACATCCTGATCACGCCAGTAGCGGCTGGGATTTTGGGGATCGATACGAAAATATTCGTTGGCGATATTCAACCCTCCCACAACCGCCACTCCGTGATCGGTTTCACCATCGATAATCCACATCTTTTCATGATACCGCTTGTTCGGATCGGTGGTTTGATCTGCTGCGTCATGGCGTGTGACAGGCAACTCGTTTAACCACTGGAGATAAAAAGTTTCGTAACCTTCCACTTCAATACCATGCTGTTTCAGGTCAAAATACATCCACTGCGTTTGCACCCCCGGGTTGGACATGGCGTCTACAATAACCCGAACGTCCAGCCCCTGTGCCTTTTTTACCTTCAGCAATTCAGCGATATATAGACCGGACTCATCTCCCGTGAAAATCAGAGCCTGAATCCGAACGGAGGTGTCGGCGTTTTTAAGTGCCTGGATGCGTGCTGCGAATGAATCGTCGCCATTGTGCAGCACGGCAATACGGCTTGTTTCAGGGGCGTGGACATTAAATAAACCGCTGGTACCGATTTCCTTGTAGGGGCTGCCGACAAATTCTCGAGCCGGTCCAAATACACTGCCCTGAACAGCCGATGCCGGCACATCGCTTCGAGGAGCGGCCGGGCCTTCTACACGTTTGTCCCCGGTTGTCCGGGTGGATGTGCAAGAGAGCAGAATAATAAGCGTTAATGCCGAAAGAATTCTTAAGATATTTGCGTTCATCTCTATACCTCTATAATAACTGTCATCGATTTATTGAAGAAAGCAGCGAATTCTCCAAATTCCAACAAATCGAAACGGGATAGGCTAAATGAGAGTTGCTCGACCGAATTCCCTTACCGGTAGTCGGCAAGCCGTTCCCAGTTAAAAAAATCAATGTCTTCCAAAGACACTGGACGATGACCGAAAACCAATACCACGCGCAGACCATCCGTCGTATATGGAGTGTCCTTTGGCGAAGCCTCTTTCCGGGTTAATCGAGCATGTCCTGAGCCTTTGATGTAACCCATTTTTATCAGAGCCTGGGAGTAAGCCAAGTCCTGAGCAAGGGCATCACGCGCTTCGTCAACGTGAGGATTCATTGGAAGCGTCACTTCTGCAGGTGCTGTGTCTGCAAATCGCCCCCCCAGTCGAGAGCTGGTTTGACCCACCCAGACCGGCTTACTTTGATACCGTATCGGTGTTTGCCAGAACCGAATGCTCAGTTCCTGGCCTTTGATGTACCCCCGACTCAGCTTCTTCCCGGATATGTCCTGGACACGTCCGAATGCATAGCGCGGATTCAGCACTTGATACCGGTACCCCCTGCGCAAAAACGCGGTCGTCCAATCATCAATGGCACCGATAATCACAACATTGATGGGCTCGGCTGACGACTCGCCGTTCTCATTGGATACGCAGCAAGGCAGCTGCTCCAATACTTCACGAAGCGCGGCTTCGCTTTCCACCTTTTGCAACTCGACAGCCGAGAACATTGTTTCCATGCGGTCGATGATTGCTTGCCCTTGGGCTATATCCGGATTGAGGGCGAAAAATGTAAAATTCTGGCTGAGATTGTCGCCAATCAGATCGATATCGATAACTTTCATTCCCTTAAACCAGTTCGTGAAAACGTATCCGGATGCACGAGACCCGGGATTTATAAGGTTTCGAATGGGAAAACTCAGGTTCATCAGGTGCCTGTCAAGCGCTGCGTTTTCATCGGCGGCAAAGACTTTGTGATAGGCAAAGGAAACCTCCTGCGGGGGTAAATAATCGGGATCAATGGCCGTCGGCAGAAAAACTACGGGACGATCGGCGTTGTTTTCGATCTCGACCCACACGGCCTGAATTTTCTTGCGGGTAAGATCGATTCCGAAGATTTGTGTGGCTTCCCGGTCACCGACAACGGCGGCAGATGCCCGAATTCCGTTGGCCTCCTGTGTCAAAGCCCGTTCTTTTATCGGGGCCTCGTTAATCGTGGCCGGTTTTTTGAAAGTGGCACAGGCATTCATTAACAGCGCAATACAAATCATTGAGCCAATGATAAGTGACTGATTTTTCATTATGGAATGTAATTTATTCACATCTTGGATTTCCTGTAACGGTTAAGGTTTTGAAACCACTTATAGTGTTTGGCCACCAAGCCCTATTCCCGTTTGGAAACATCATAAAAACCCGATGGGGTTTCCCAAGTAAGAATTTGTATCTCGGAAAGGGTATAGGGCCTCGGCTCGAAGAAAAGCACCCCCCGTAGCCCATCGGTGTAGAATGGGTCTCCAACGAGATTTAACCGGGGTTCTTTCCTATTAACAACGCCGACGCCCTTGACATAGCCCAATTTAGCCATTGCCTGTGAATACGCCAGGTCTTCAACAAAGTAGCGTCTTGCTTCATCAACATCCGGGGCAATGACATGGGTCGAGATGGTCGGCGACTTTAACGTGAATTTCACACCGATATCCCGGCTGATCTGCCCGACAAACACCTTCTTGCCTCGGAATCGGAAGGGACTCAGCCAAAACCGCGCGTGATTACGTTCATTGATTGTGTTGCGCGCTTTCTGCCAGCCGATATCCTGTGGTCTTCCGAACACGTACAGCGGGCTGATGGGTGAGTAACGGTACCGCTCACCCTGCAAATATGATTTGACTGTACGCATGATAGCCCGGGACCAGGTGGTCTCTGTAGCGTGCCAATTGCGGCGAACAAGGGCCGGTACGATATCGTTCGTTTCCCCAATAAGCACCAGATTTAGGGGGTCACCTTTTTTGTCACCATCAGCATTGGTGGTAAAGCCGGGGAGCTCTTCGAGCTTCCGGCGAAGTTCTTCTTCGTCTTCGATATTGATGATATCTTCGGCTTTATACAGGGTATCGAAATTCACCAGCTTAAAGTCGGCTTTGAATTCAGGATCGGTGGTGATGAACGAAAAGCTCTTGACCGCTTTGCGGGAAATGAGATCGATGTCAATGGCCTTGAAGCCTTCATCCAGGTTGACAAGTATGAAGCCGGATTGAGTCGATCCTGGTCCAATGGGATTTTTAAATTGGAGTTTCTGAAAGTTTTTATCGTCCGTCTTAAAAGCAAAAGCCGCCTCTGACGGGAAAAAGTAGTCGGGATCCAGCCCCGAAGATAAAAACCAGTAGGTGTCATCGCCGTCGTTCCTGACTTCCACCCATACCGGCTGAATGTATTTTGATGCCAGCTGAACACCATAGATTGCCCGTGCTTCCGAAATGGTCGGTACGGCAACTGTGACCGTTATATCGCCGTTGACACTTGTTTTCGTACGGTTTCTGTAGGCCAGTGGATCGACCGGCGTCGGTTGGGTTGTCGCACATCCCTGCAGAAACAGAACCAGCATTGCCAAAGAAAAAATCAAAAAATTACGAAGTTTTTTCGACTGGGGCTTATTCATCCTAAACTCAAAGATTTTACAAATTTATTTGAACAACGATCTTACAGACTATTTCCGATTCAAATCCTCTTCGAGGTACCTCATGATGGCCTCTAACAACACTTCCCTTGGAAAAGCATTTTTATTGATGAAGGTGGAACTGATAAAAGGACTCTTTCTGTTGAAGGGGACGGCGATGGCCCAATGGTCGGCGTTCAGGTAACCCAGTAGCACGCTGCCGGGAATCACTTGATCATAAAAGATCATCTGACTGTCGTTTCTGGAGTCAACTTGGCTCAACTTTTTGTAAAAAGGCTTCAAAATTGAGGAGATCTGCTTGGTATCAGGATAGGTGATGATCGAATAATAACGAATTGACGCAGGCAATGAATGGTTGGCCAGCCACCGCATACGCACATGCGGCTTTAGACTTTCGAGCGCACCTCCATCCCCCGGATCACACTCGGCATCCGGAAAATGTGTTAACAAGTTCAGCGTTGACTGAGTCACGTCATTGGCTTGAGGAGATCCGCCGACCGTTCCGGCGACACTCACCACCGCTGCGACCCTTTGCTGCAGGTCCGGATAGGTGGCGACTGCCTCAAGGATGTCTGGAGTGCCCTTTGAGTAACCCAAGAGCACCGAGCGTTTGCCTGTCGCGGGTTCGGGCATCGCCATGACTGCCTCTCGGATAAGACTTGCATTTCGGGCACTGCTGGAAAGGGATTCAACGTCTATTAAGGTGACCTCGTATCCAAACCGGGAGAGGTGTGCTGCTATCGTCATTTGAGGGTCAACGAACTTTTTGACACATCCCCATCCGACCCCCATAACAATCGCCACCTTAAGCGGAGAGGTGCTGACGCCCAGGGCCACCGGTCTATCCGTGGGCGGTCCTTCACCTTCTAACCGGACCAGCGCTTCTTCACAAGGTCTATAATCCGGCAGCTCTTTTCCTCGTTTGTCTGTAATTGCGCAATAAATCTCCCGGAAGCGGGCGCGGCCATCGACGACACCAGCAATGGATGCGGGGACGAGGATCATCGGGGGCGTGTTCGTAGAGTACTGTATCAATGGCTTCGGTACGCAGCCGGTTAAAGCGATCACGCCACCACATAGAAAAATTACCCAAAGCAAAACGCCTCGTCGGGTTGATGACACAAATGGACGGATACCAATCAAAACGACTTTTGATTTAGAACGAAAACCCATAAATCTACCCTTAAAAAAATGAAGAATAGACAATTTTATAAAGGAAAATTCAATGAAATGAATATCTCCTTATGAAAAAACGATATCAAACATTTTAACCCCGCGATACGTTTTAGTTGCGCATAGGCATATGGGTCCAGGTTGGTGTCAGGGCGAGCGAGCAGAAAATGTGCGAAGTTGGAATCGGCCCGGGTCGCATACTCAGGATCGGCCCTCTGCAACCGGGTATCCGCTGTGCGCAGAGCGTTCCGGCGTTCTACCTGGTACTTAGCGCCTGAAATTACAAATATTACATATATTTTATATCCATTTTTAAGATAGATTTACCTAAGCTGAGCGTTTCAAATTTTTGAAATGGTTATTTTAACAAAATTATTAAGGTATTCTGGCATTTCGAATTTCAATAATTTGAAACCCTGCGGGATTTCCAATTTCACCGCATCTGCTGCGTCAGATGCCGTTTCGCATAGTCGACTATAGCGGAACGACATCTTCCTTGTATATGCAGCAAACTTAAAAATCGCTCAAATTAGGATTTAGTATCATATTTTCTTTTGAAAACGATAACCGGAAAGGACAAAGATGTAAAGATATTTTAAAGGCATTATTCTTATGAGACCAGGTGATAAATACACTAGGGGTTTTGATGGTCTGTCCGTTGGGGACTGGATGTGCCCGGCACTACAAAATTTATTATCCTCACCGGCGCCTTGAGTGTTCTCTCGAGTATATTCATGGCGCGGGAACCAATTGCTGAGGGAGAAAGAGCCTTAACTTCGGGGTTTGAAACATCTCCCTTGACTTTAAGCGGGATAGCGATCAGTGTTCCTTGGAATATATGACCAATCAAGGGTATTTTACTGATTATAGTGTCTACAGTCGTAAAAGGGGATACCAGTATATTAAAATCCATTGTATGATCGATCAGATTCAGTTCACCTTCCGTGGCCACGATATGCAAAGATCTGCTGTTCAAATACCCCTGATCCAAAATGAACTTTCCATCCTGAATATGATACTTAGTGGAAATCAATTTATAGCGGAAGTCGTTATTTTTCAAATCCGGGACATCCCCTTCTATCAGGCTGTTGACCTTAAGAAATGAAAGAATATTAGTGAATGTCCCAACCCTACCCATATTATAGATACGTCCGTCTTTAATAGTAACCTCTATATGGCCTTTTAGATTGCGGAGTAGTTCGCCAGCGGTTTTCCCTTCTGTTTCCACAGCACCGGTTGTCTGAAACTGGCCTTCCAAAATTTCTGATGTCGATTTTCCTGTAATACATCCAGAGACGTGTTGTATATCTTGGCGCTGGGATCTCGGAATAATCTCAATCCATAAACCGCGTTGTGAAAAGTTAACAGTACCGAGTGTTTCGATGCCGCACAGATTGGCCTCATTGATTCGCATGATCAAATTGTTTTTTTCGAGCTTCAACGTAGCCCGGTATGGCGTCCATGTATAAAAACCATATTTTAGCCGTTCGGTATCGATATGAACCTTTCCCTGGATAATGCTTAGAGAAAGTGTTTTATTCTTATTTTTGTTCTTTCCGCTGTCTTTGAAGAGGGTTTCTAACTTGGCCAGATCTATTTCTTTCGCTTTAGTATTCATTTGCAGAAAAATGTTGCCGGGTTTGAAGGTAACACTGCCATCCAGATTAAATCGGTTGGCCAACCATTCTATTTTAGCTTCATGAATTGTCACTTTCTTTTCCGAAGCACTCAAGGCTGCTTGATCAATGCGGAGCTGGCCAACTCTTTTAAATGGTAGAAGAACTTGACGTGCTTCCAAATTCCCATTAACAACAGAATTCAATGGATGCTTTGAATCGATCTGGGCATTAAAATACCCCTTGATGGCTCCCTTAAGGAATTGATTCTTCATCAATAATTGATCCAGGGAGACTTTAGCCAAATGCCCTTTAAAGATTAAATCGGAAATCCTTTCTTTGGACATGTGCTTTAGGGAAAATTCAACATCCGAAGCATGGTCGTGAAGGGTCAGTTTCCGGATATTGATCTCATCAGGAGTTAAACGCATGTCCGCAGTAACCATTTGACCATTTGAAGTGGTTATGCGGCCGGAAACGGCAAGTTCGCCGGGCCGATTCCATTCGATTTCCAGATTTTTGAAGGTAATGGGAAGTTTGATATGGTATGGGTCTGGAATCTTGATCTCATGGTTCAGCCACCGGTTAAAGTCTGAACCGATATTGCCGTTGCCGCTATAATTAAGCTTTTTGACACCTTCCATATAGCCTGCGATCTGGATGGAGAAGTCGGTTTTCAAATCGAGTATCTGCGCCCTGCCTTTAGTGAGTATAAACGACTCCGGTGCAAGTTTGAAATGCCCTTTGGATAAAACCAATGGTTTGGACAGCCGGGCGCTCTTTAAGGCCAGATTTTTTATATTTCCGGAGACATCATAGCGCCAGGTCGCAGGGGATGAAAGAAGGCCTTTTAGGTTCAGCGTGGAGACTGATATCGATCCTTTTGACGCTTCGATGGTCTTCAGAGAATCTGCCAAGTTCAATTGCTTTTTCAACCAGGGATAAATTTCGGGAAGGACAATGGTGCCGGCGCCGGTCCTGACGTTAAGTTTAGCAGCTTTTCGCCAGTTTATTCCACCGGAGATTTTGGAAAAATACGTATTTCCCATCTGGACGCGCAAATCACCAACCCGGATCTCATCATCCTTGAATCGAAAGCGGCCGCCTTTGACCTTTAGAGCATAGGGCAGACGATTGTATCGGACGTTGAAACTATATTCAGTTGCATCGATTTGAATGCTGATGTTATCCAGGTTTCCGCCTAAAATCAGTTTGCCGTTCCCCATACCGGAAAGATGCTCAATCCGTGAGAGTTCGGGTTTTAATTTTTTGTTGTCCAACACACGATTTAAAATAGACGGCAGCTCTGATAAATCGGCGTTCACATCGATGTCCAGATGAAGGGGGTTGACATCACCTGTTATCCCGATTTTCATTGAACCTTGCCTGGCGTGTGATTTTCCATAATTAGCCCGGATACTTTTAACCGTTAAGATCCCATTTTTGATGATTCCATGACCATGGACGTCTGTAAGATCCAGGTTCACCTGGGGTATAAAGATGGCGCCATCCGCCATTTCTCCTTCAATGTGCCACCGTTTGAAATCTGAGAAGTCCGACCAATCCTTGCCCTGGACATCGAGCTTTATCGTTGTAATCTGCCCGCCTTTGACAAAGTCAAACGCGTTGCGTACATCAGGAATATTTCCCCCCAATGACAGCGCCGCTGATCGAACCGAACCGACATTCACGTTCTCACCGGTGGCCTGCAAGTGGACGCCGGCGGTTTCAGAAGCATCCATTAACAGGTTGCCGACCAGGGATAACTGTGGATTATCAAGATTCAGGCGGTCAATTTGAAGCGTCGTCTGCAAGTGAGAATAATTAAAGCGTCCCTTCAAAATGGCGGGGCCGATCTCAGCCTGACGCGTATTATATTGCACTTTAAGAATAGAGGTGTGACTTTCAAAGTCACCTTGCCAGTTACGCCAATCTTGCGACTGAAACTGTAATGTCAAGTCGACACTCCCGTCGGCAATTTTTAAATCGGACGCCGGTCGCCAGTAGGTTATGAATTGATGGGGCACAAGATTTTGCAGCGTTATCTTTCCGCTCAAATTCAAAGTGGCAAGGTTCAACTCGCTGGTCAAATCAATTTTTTTGATAAAAGAAAAACCACAGATCAGATGAACTGCCACCCGTTTTTCGGTTACCCTCAAATGAGTAGTAATATTCTGCCATTCCAATGGCGATTTGTCTTGCTCCAACACCCTCAGACGGCCGTCATCAATTTCCACTTCTACACCTTTGGCCATTGCAACCAGCGTCCCAAGACCCTCCTTGAGTTGTCGACGAAGATTGTCGCTATCCATTAAGAGAGCATTCTTTCCCAATTTGTGTCTGGACGATACGGGAAGCCTTAGTTCAAAGTCGGGCTGTTTAAGCTTGAGGTCGGAAACTTCCAGACGGGCGGCAAAAAGGGCGCTTAGTTTAAGGAACACCGACAATTCTGTCCATGCTCCCTTTACACGATCCCGGATAACCATTCGGCCGTGGGATATGACCACATGTGGTCGGGGCAGTAAGCTCAAGCGGATCTTTTCAAAGTCGACCTGACCCTCTATGGCATGTGAAGCGGCATCTTCAATTTTGGCTCTTATTGTCTCCGTATTTACCAGGGTGGGTAATAAAATCAATAGGCCGGCGATTATCGCTACAATTCCGAATACGATGCCTATGATGATTTTTCTAAATTTTCCCTGTGATCGATGCTCGCTCATTATTTTCTGTTATTATATATTGATAAAACGTTGATTTTCGGGTTTATTCTTGCGAAGACCCGGTTTCGGGTTTTAGACATTTGGTCAAAAAGTTTTGCCACACGGCAAAGTATTCGTGGCCGCCCACCAGGTAGGTGTCGTTGTGGTCGGCCCTTGGAATCTCATAGAATTCTTTGGCGGTGTGGGCCTTTTCAAACAGGCGGCGGGCCATGGAGATGGGAATGGTCTGGTCGAACTGCCCGTGGATAAACAGCAGGGGAGCGTTGATCTTATCGATCAAAGACAGGCTGTCGTATTTAACCGCGGACGTTGCCGGTGGTTTAAAAAAAGGAAAGTAACGCTGCATGATCTCATCCGTGGAGGTAAATGCCGATTCCAAAATAACGCCCAAGCAATTTTCCCGTGATGCGATGTCCACGGCCAGCGCGGTTCCCAGGGACCGGCCGAAGAGCAGCACGGAAGATGCATCGCACCCTTTTTCATCGACGAGATATCGGAATGCTCCCCAGGCATCCGAAAATGTGCCGGCCTTCGAGATTTCCCCTTCGCTCTGGCCGTATTCACGGTAGTCGAAAATAAAGATGGGAATCTGAAGGGCGTCGTGTAATTTTTTGAGGTTATGGAGCCGGTGGCTGATATTGCCGGCATTGCCGTGAAACCACAGTAGCACCGCGCGCTTATCCGGTGCGTTGACAAACCAGCCGTGCAGGCGGGTGCCGTCTTCGGCCGGGAAAAACACATCCTCGTAGTCATTCAACCGGTAATCTTTGGGCGTGGCCTCGAGATAGCTTTCCGGAAAAAATACGATACCTTTTTCAGACATGGGGAAAATTCCTTAAGTTCGTTAGGATCGTTATGATCGTTTGGAACGTTCAGGCGGCGTAAGCGGCTGCGTTTTAAGCAGATCGTTATGTCCAAACCAACCTATCCTTCAACAGCGCAACCATTCAGGTTCAGATTCGCCATAACCAAATTGGAGATAATCCCAACATTTAGCGCTATCTTTGATAAAAAACAAGCATCTTTACAAATATCCGATGATATGCGATAGAGAGATGTCAGTTCCCTGGTACCCAATATTCCATTGTTTCAGTATTCCATCGTTTATAATGCCGATATGCTTCAAGAACTTTCCATTAGAAATTTTGCCATCATCGATGACTTAAAGATTTCCTTTTCCGGCGGATTGACGGTCTTGAGCGGAGAAACAGGCGCCGGAAAATCCATTATCATCAATGCCGTCAACCTTCTTTTGGGAAGTCGCGCCACGGCTAAACTTGTTCGTACCGGGTGTGACGCCGCAGAGCTCGAAGCATTGTTTCAGATAAAAGGCCAGCCCGAAATTGTCAGGATGATGAAAGAAAACGAATATGATCCGGAAGAAGGACTTCTGATCAGACGGATCATTTCCAGAACAGATCGGCACCGGATCTATATCAACGGGCGCCTGGCCACCATTCAGCTTCTGAATATGATCACCGAAAATTTGGCCAGCATCTCAGGCCAGCACGCACATCAGGGCCTGTTGAAAGAAGACCAGCAGCTTGCCGTCATCGATCAATTCGGCGGATTGACGGATCTTAGGGAAGCGGTTTACCGGTGTTTTCACGAGATCGTACCGCTGGTTCAGCGGTTAAACGATCTGAAAGCCAAAAAACTTCGGCAGACGGAACATATCCAGCTGCTCGAATTCCAGAAAAAAGAGATTGAAGCGGCGGGAATAAGCCCGGGAGAGGATTCTGATCTGGAACAGGAGCGGACACGACTGAAAAACAGCGAAGCCCTTTTCCAGGCGGTCCATGACTGCATCGAGACGTTGTATGATTCACAAGGGGCTGTTGTCGAACACCTTTTGCAGGCAACAAAAGATCTCGAAAAGGCGGCGCTGATCGATCCCGCGCTGGCCATGTCGGCCAAGCGGATCTCCGGGACGGCTTTTGAAATAGAAGACATCGCCGAAGAGTTGCGGACCTACCTGAAAAACATCGCTGTGGATGAAAGCCGTCTCGAAGGCATTGAAGATCGTTTGAATACGCTGACCAAACTGAAGCGAAAATACGGCGGCACGCTGGATGCGCTGTTTTCACGGCAGGAAACCATAGAACAGGAACTGTCGAGCCTGACAGGGTTGACAGGCCATATCGAAGATATCGAAAAAAAGCTTTCACGACTGCATGGCACCCTTGTCGAACTTGCGACAACGCTTTCTGAAAAAAGAAAACAGAACGCCAAAATACTGGCGGGCCGGGTAGAAAACGAACTGGCTGCTTTAAAAATGCCCCGAACTCAATTTGAGGTTTCTTTCCAGACCATGCCTGCGGAAGCAAGTGCCAATCCATACCTGATTGTCGAAAGAAATGCGGTTCATGAAACCGGCATCGACCGTGTCTCGTTTTTAATCGCGCCGAATGTGGGAGAACCGCTCAAAGATTTGTCCCATATCGTTTCAGGGGGTGAACTGTCCAGGATCGTCCTGGCGTTAAAGGCCATTCTTGCCCAGACAGAGGCAGTAGAGACCATTGTCTTTGATGAGGTCGATGCCGGCATCGGCGGAAGCGTGGCCGAGGTAGTGGGCAAAAAGTTGTCTGTTCTTGCCGGCCGCCACCAGATCATTTGTATTACCCATTTGCCCCAGATTGCGAAATTCGGAGATCATCATTTCAGCATTTCAAAACATGTTTCAGACGGCAGGACAAAGACCCTTATCCAACGTCTGAACAGCGACGAACGCGTAAAAGAGATCGCCCGGATGTTGGGGGGTGAGAAAATTACCAAAGCGACTATGGTACACGCCCGTGAAATGCTGGATGGTGGCTGATCGACATGGGTAATTTTTTTATTCATAAGGCACGGATGGATCTGATTTAACGGATCTTCGCCGCGTTAGCAACACTGTCAATCATCAATCAACAATCATAAATCAACAATCCAAAGAATATTATGACCTTTTACAGCATTCCGCCGTTACTGACGCTCATCTGTTTTGCTGCACTCGCTGCTTTGGCGATCTTCAGAGGGCCGCGAACCCAGACCAACTTCCTTTTCCTGACCATTTGCATCCTCGGTTCTTTTCTTTATTTTGACATTCTTTTTGCATTCAACACCGCTTCAATGGAAGCGGCGCTTCGTGTCAGCCGGTGGGATCATTTTTTTATCGTGTATCTTTTTCCGGTGTATATCCATTTTTTTCATCGCTATCTCAATATCTCCGGCCGAAAATGGCTGATCAGCGCTTCCTATGTCTATTCATTTATCCTCATGTGTTTCACGCCCACCCCGTTTTATATCGCATCCATGCAAAAATATTATTTCGGGTATTTTGCCCATGGCGGCGTCATATACCCTTTTTTCGGTCTGGCCTGCCTGCTGGTGACCGTTTATGTATTGGTTATCATCTACCAGGCGATCCGCCGCGAAACCGATGGTTTCCACAAAAACCGGCTCAAATACCTGTTTGCGGGATTTGGCGTAATGGGACTGATGAATGGGCTGAATGTCTTTCCGATCAGTGGATATCCCGTGTATCCTCCCGGGAATTTAAGCTTCATTCCGCTCATTGTTTTTGCGGTCGGACTTTTCAAACACGACCTTCTGGACATGGGGATATTGATCAGAAAGAGCCTGATTTATTCCCTGTTGACCGCATTTCTAACCTGCTTATATGCTCTGATCATCCTTTTGGCCAACGCTGTGTTTAAAAATAGCCGTTTTTCTGATTCCTTTTATATTCCCGTCCTCTTTTTTTTGTTGATCGCTTTTGTTTTCGGTCCGCTGAAATCCGCTGTTCAGGAATTTGTGGATCGTATTTTTTACAAGAAAAGGTACGATTACCAAAAAACACTCAAACAGGTCAGTCAAATGATTGTCTCTGTGCTGGATCCCGACGCCGTTGCAAAACTGCTGACGGATACGGTGGCGGATACGATGCTGGTGAAATACTGCGCGGTTTTTGTGTCGAGTCCTTCCGGGCAATACATGAATAATGTTCCGGCAAATCCGAAACATGCCGGTTTTGATCCGCCGGAGATATGGCCGCGGGAGACCCCTTTGATCCAATGGATGAAAACCCGCCGGAAACCGGTTGTCAGAAGCAATGTCTCCAGACAGATCCGGTATCCTGATGCAAAAGCCGTTCTGTCGGATATAGAGACGTTAAAGGCTGAAATTGCCCTTCCAATGGTATTCGAGGACCGGTTGAACGGATTCATTGTCCTGGGGAAAAAGCGATCCGGCGATATTTATACTCAGGAGGATATGGATCTTCTTGAAACCCTTTCGAGCCAGAGTGCGCTGGCTCTTGAAAATGCCGGTTCCTATAAAATCATCGATGATATGAACAAGGCACTCGAACAAAAAGTCGAGGAAAGAACCCGGGACCTGGAACAGGCCTTGTCCGAAAAAGAGCGAACCCAGGAGCAACTGATTCGTTCGGAAAGCCTGGCCGCCATCGGCCAATTGGTTGCCGGCGTTGCCCATGAACTGAACAATCCCTTGACTACGGTCACCAGCCTGATCCAGTCCGCCATCGAAGATATCGAACATACGGATACCGGTATATCTGCGGATCCGGACATGGTCGATGATCTTAAGTTTGCGGACAAGGAACTCGTCCGGGCGAGATCGATTGTCTCAAGCCTTCTGGGACTTTCCAGGCAAACCCAGACATACTCGGAATCGGTGAACCTCAACGGCGTCATCAAAGATGCATTGCGGATTCTTTACAATCAGTTCAAACATACCGATCTGAACGTTATTGAAACCTATGACCGTGACTTGCCGAATATCCGGGGAAATTTTGCAAATTTAGGTCAGGTGACCTTGAATATCATCCAAAATGCGATTCAGGCGGTTTTGGACATCAAGGGGACGATTTTTCTTTCGACGCATTTTGATGCGGGTAAGAGACAGGCGGTATTTACGTGCAAGGATACCGGACCCGGAATCCCCGGGTCGATCCGGCAGGATATTTTCAAACCCTTTTTCACCACCAAGGCCGTTGGCAAAGGCACCGGTCTGGGATTGTATATTTGCCATGAAATCGTCGCCAAACACGGCGGCACGTTAAAGCTCCATGACGGCGGCAATACAGGGGCAATATTTGAAGTAAGGCTGCCGGCAGGCAATTAGAAGTGGTTTCAAAACCCCCTCTCGGGCTCAATCTCTGTGTTGGACTGAGGCGTACAATCCTCGAAATATTCCCGATATTCCTGCGGTTGGCCGTTTCAGTCCGCCTTGACCTTATGCCCGATTGAAGGTTTTGAAACCACTTCTAAGCATAGAAAAGGAAAGAGAAAAGAGGGGAGAGAAAGAAGTTCGGGAAGGTAAGCGGGTTGGCGGCAAGATTCAGGTATATCTTGACAATTTTAGGGAGATGATAAAAAATACAATTTTTTAATATGACCGGTCCCGTTTTCAACGGACGGAATTTTCATAAAATCGTGGTACGATTTTATTGGGAGTCACTATGCCGATATATGAATTTAAATGTCAAAAGTGCGAGGAATTCATCGAACTGCTTGTCATGAACCAGGATGAAAAAATAGAGCTTAAATGCCCGAAATGCAACTGCGAGGAACTTGAACGGGTGCTTAGCTCAACCAGCTACAGCATGGGAGATGGTTCCGGAAAAAGCCAGGGAGTCAAATCACAGACCCGAACCTGTCAAAGCGGTTCGTGCACCACGTATGAAATTCCCGGCCATACAAGGTAACCATTTGCTTAAATTGATGCCAAGGGGAAGGTGGCGCTCAGGTGAAAGATCGGAATATTAAATACGACGGCATTAGGTTGGAGGAGCGCTTCGCTTTAGGATAGAGGCAAAAACATCGAGGCATTCAACTTCCAATAGCTACAGGTTCAACTTCAAGGGTTATCACACCAACTGCTTGATGAGACGTCATGTTGATTTACGACGATATATACGCCTGGAGCGGATGGGGCGGCAAGCTAAAACTCGGCAGCGGGAAATGCAGGCTTCGCATATTTGACCTCAAAAAGGGAAACAATAGGGAGTTGATGCATTTAAGGCCGATAATCGTCGTTGTCTCCGATGTTAAAGACAGCAAGATTTCAATCAGGAGCTGCAGCAGCCACATCGCCACTCTCGTCACAAAAGCGTTCAACATCGATCCTCTTCGAATGCTTTGGGTAGAATACTACCCGGAAAATAAATATGGTGCCGGCGATACCCATTCCATCCCTGAAAAACTGGATGCCGTTGAATTTAGCTGGTATGGGGACAAAGCCATCCAGCCCAAATGGCGTCCGCTGATGCCGCCCCTTCTGGATGAAATTAAAAAGCTGATACGGGAATGAGTTGAAATAGTTTAGGATATCTGAAAATTTACGAAAGAGGTGGATATGGCTTTCGGCTTGGCGCTCATTATTATTTTCGGACTCGGTGCGGATTATCTCTTCAAACACATTCGATTACCCGGTCTGATCGGTATGCTGATTATCGGGATTCTGGTCGGTCCCTATGTATTCAATTTTATGTCTCCGGAAATGATGAAAGTGTCCGGGGATTTCAGAAAACTCGCCCTTATCGTCATTTTGCTCAGAGCAGGGTTCGAGCTTCGTCGTGATGCACTGAACCGGGTCGGTCGGGCCGCGGTACTCATGAGCGCAATTCCGGCTGTATTTGAAATTGTCGGTGTTATTCTCGTTGCGCCCGCACTGCTCCATATCACCTATCTCGAAGCAACCATTTTGGGTTGTATTTTAGGTGCTGTTTCTCCGGCGGTTGTGGTGCCGCTGATGATCGATTTCATGGATCGGGGAAGGGGCGCCAAAAAAGGAATGCCGACCCTGATCCTTGGGGCTTCATCCCTTGACGATGTTTTTGTCATTGTTCTTTTTACGGTTTTCCTGGGGATGTATGGGGGGGAGCAAACCCATATCCTCTGGAAGCTCTCTGAAATTCCCATTTCCATTGTTCTGGGAATTGTTGTCGGTCTGGTGGCCGGATATTTCTTGTACCGGCTTTTTACAAAATACGACTGGCGTCCCCCCAAACGCACTTTGATCGTTATGGGCGTTGCCATTTTGCTGACCTGGCTCGAATCGGCTTTGGAAGGGTATGTGCCCGTGGCAAGCCTTTTGGGTGTTATGGCCATCGGCTTTATTATTTTGGAAAAATCCGAACCGATTGCGCATTTGATTTCCCAAAAACTCAAAAAGCTCTGGATTTTTGCAGAACTCTTGCTTTTTGTCCTGGTGGGGGCACAGGTCAACATCCATGTGGCATGGAAGGCCGGGATCGCTGGCGCTGTTGTTATATTGGTGGGGCTGGTATTCAGAAGTGTGGGGACCTATTTATCTTTGCTGGGGACGCCGTACAACTGGAAGGAAAAGCTCTTTTGCGTTGTGGCATATATCCCCAAAGCCACTGTTCAGGCCGCCATCGGTGCGGTTCCTCTGGCCGCCGGTGTGGCCGCCGGTGAACTGATTCTTGCCGTGGCGGTATTGTCGATCCTTATCACCGCTCCTGTGGGCGCCATCGGCATCATGATTTTCGGAGAAAGAATTCTGGACTATGGAGAGCAATCACCGTATCGATTCAAGGGGCTCAGGGAAAAATTGGCGCTCCCCCATGTGGGCGAAAGGGTCAGAAGCAAGATTACCGGAGCGGTATGGAAAGTCATCGAGCAAAAAGAGGTGTGGCTGGAGGAGCCGATTGCGGCAGACGCTTCAAAGAATGTCTCCAATCCACTCCCGGCCATTTATCTTCGGTACTGGCAGGAGAAAGAAAACAGCAAAGAGGGCAAAGGAAAAACCCTGTCTTACTATTATACCCAGAAAGACCCGTCCTTTCAGGACCATTGGGAAATTCTCTATGACTGGTAGGGGGATATCATGACATGCAAAGTGATTCAAACCGATCGCGCGCCAAAGGCCATCGGGCCGTATTCCCAGGCCATTGCGGCTGCGCCGTTGCTTTTTGTGAGCGGTCAGCTCGGTATACAGCCGGAAACCGGTGAGCTGATCGGCGCCGAATTCGGGCTTCAGGCCAGGCAGGCACTGGAGAACCTTCTGCAGATCGTAAAGGCTGCTGAATATGATTTAAAAGAGATTGTCGCCGTCGATGTTTTTGTGACCGATTTAAACAATTTTGCTGCATTCAATGAGATTTACGCCGAATATTTTTCAGTGCATCGGCCGGCCAGGGCAGTGGTTGAGGTTCGCCGGCTGCCCAAGGACGCCGTTATCGAGATCAAGTGCGTGGCATGCCGGACGACTTAGCAAAAGAGTTTTTAAGACGGTATCGTATTTTTAAATCACTTCAAATTTCAAACTTCTGGAATTCATTTTATCCGGAACAGTTGCCCTGACAAGAATGCCTGTCGTGTTTGCGAATTATTGCACTAAAAGTGTTATAACCCTGGGACATCGAGTATTTGAGCGTTGTGACCGGTTTGATTCAGAAATCGCTGAACATTGTCCCTTGAAATAACCAGGGTGGTGGTGTTGACAAGGGGATGAAACTGAAAGGCGTCCGACTGCCACAGCGCGCTGTCCAGGATAATTTCGACGGCCCTGTCAACATCATTAAAAACGCTGAAGAGGGAGACCGAACCGGGATCCACGCCCAGATATTTTTTGAGGCGATCCGGAGAGCCGAACCGCAGCCGGCTGCTGTTGAGACGACCCGGCAATGCTTTCAGATCGACCCGTTTTTCGCCGTTTACGATTATCAGAAAGTGTCTTGTGCCTTTGGCATCGCGCAGAAAAAGACTTTTTGTTTTGGCGGCATCGAGAGGGGGAACCAGACGGTTAACGTCCTCAACGGTAAAGACCGGGAGATGGTCATGGCGTTCGTAATGGATGTGATGGTCGTCTAAAAATTTGTAAATGTCGCTCATGTTGCTTTAACTCCTGAACATATTTTTTGCAGATTTTCGTAAGGGAGCCAGATTTGCTTTCACCCTGATCTGCGATACTTTCTAAAAATTTAATCATACCTCAAGCTCTTTTGAATTCGATTTGTTTCAATGAGCTGAACGGTATTTTTTTCGTGTTTTTAAAATTTCGTGCTTTCGTGATAAAGTTTTTATACTTATAAGCTTAAAATATACCTGTCAAGGATATGTTCAGGAGATAACATCCCATGAATTCAAAACATGATCAGAGCATCATGGAGGATGCGATTTCAATGGCCCGGAGCTGGCAAGACCGGGCCAATGAGCTGTTGACCGATGAAGAAAAAGGGATTGCCGAACAGATGATGCGGCTGTTGACCCATCCCATGGACAAGGTCATTCTTACCAAAATGATCGATCAAAGTTTTCGGTCCCACAATGCAGGAAGGGTGGCGGATCAGATCAACAGCGTACTCAGAAAATACGGGGTCCCGGATTTTTTTTCATCCGTGGACAAATTGCTGGTCCAAATGTTCCTTGGCCTGGGGCGCTACATCCCCAGTATCTCAGTGCCGAAGGTCATTGAAAAAATGCGTCATGACAGCAGCCGCGCCATTATTCCGGGCGAACCCGACGCCCTGTATGCCCATCTCGGCAAACGGAAAAGACAGGGCGTACAGATGAACATCAATCATTTGGGAGAAGCCCTGCTCGGAGAAACAGAAGCCCTCCATCGGCTCGACACCTACATCAATGATTTGAAAGATTCGGAGATCGAATGTATTTCCGTTAAAATATCAACGATTTATTCCCAAATCGAGCCCCTTGCTTTTGATTATACGGTAAACATTCTAACCGAGCGTCTCACACGGCTCTATCAAGCGGCCAAAGAGAATGTTTTTGTTCAACACAACGGGAAACAGGTTCCGAAACTCGTCACCCTTGACATGGAAGAATACCGGGATCTTGAAATCACGGTGTCCGCGTTCAGACAGACGCTGGATCAACCGGCATTCAAAGATTATACGGCGGGCATAGCATTGCAGGCGTATTTGCCGGATTCCCATGCCGTTCAGCAGCAGCTGACCGCCTGGGCCAAAGCACGGACCGCCAACGGCGGGGCGCCCATCAGAATCCGTATTGTCAAAGGTGCCAACATGGAAATGGAAAAGGTCGAATCCGCAATCCGAAACTGGCCCCTGGCGCCCTATGACAATAAGCTCGATGTGGATGCCAATTATAAAAAAATGGTCGAGTTCGGTATGCCGCCGGAGAACATCCGGGCGGTTCATTTGGGGATCGCTTCCCACAATCTGTTTGAACTGGCATATGCCTATTGTTTGGCCGTGAGGCATAAAGTAGTCGAATATTTTTCCTTTGAGATGCTGGAGGGGATGGCGGATCATATCCGGCGCGCCATTCAGGAGCTGCCCGGCGATATCATGCTTTACGCGCCGGTCGCCTCAAAGGATCAGTTCATTAATGCCATTGCCTATCTGATCCGGCGGCTGGATGAAAATACGGAAGCGGAAAATTTTCTTCGATACTCCTTTGATCTTAAAACCGAATCCGAGAACTGGGCGTTTTTGCAAAAACAATTTGTTGCTTCCTGTGAGCACATAGACAGCGTCGATAATACCCCCAACCGGATCCAGGATCGAATGAAAGACGCCGTATCCGAGAAAACCGGGACGTATCATGATAACGAATTCACGAACGAGCCGGATACGGACTGGTCTCTGGCGCCCAACCGTGCATGGGCCGAATCCATACGAAAAAAATGGTGTAAACAGCCTGAAGACATGCCCATAACAGTTCCGATCGTTGCCGCCGGCAGGGAAATCTATACGGATCGCCCCATGCGATCATGTCTGGATCCTTCACGGCTGCCCGAAGAGATCTGCGTGGCGACCTATGCACAGGCGCTGGATACGGATGTGGATCATGCCCTGACTGCGGCCAAATCCGATCCGGATGGGTGGCGCTCAAAAACGTTTCGTCAGCGCCATGAAATCCTCAGCCGGGTGGCCGTGGCGCTCCGCAAAGCCAGGGGAGATCTCATCGGCGCAGCCGCCGCTGAAACCGGAAAAATCTTCAAAGAATCCGATCCGGAAGTTTCGGAGGCCATCGATTTCACGGAGTTTTATCCGTTTTCTGCAAAGGCGTTCTCGGATATTGAAAGCATTCGCTGCCGCGGGAAAGGCGTGGGACTGGTAATTTCCCCCTGGAATTTTCCCATTGCCATTCCCTGCGGTGGGATTGTTGCCTCCCTGGCCGCCGGCAATACGGTGATATTCAAACCGTCATCCGCGGCTGTTCTGACAGCGTGGGAGCTGTGCAAATGTTTTTATAAAGCGGGCGTATCCAAAAACGTTTTGCAGTTTCTGCCATGTTCCGGATCGACGACAGGGGCAAAGCTCGCCGGGCATCCGGATGTGGATTTCATTATCATGACCGGCGGCACCGATACCGGGATGACCCTTTTGAAACAAAGACCGCCCGTAATTTTAGCCGCCGAAACCGGCGGCAAGAACGCCACCATCGTCACGGCAATGGCTGATCGTGACCAGGCTGTCAAACATGTGGTTCAATCGGCCTTTGGAAACTGCGGTCAAAAATGCAGTGCAACGTCATTGCTCATTCTGGAAAGAGAAGTCTATGAGGACAGCATCTTTAAGCGACAACTGATCGATGCCACCGCCAGCTTTGGGGTGGGCTCCTGCTGGAACTTTGAAAATAAAATGGGTCCGTTGATCCAGCCCCCGCAAAGCGTTTTGCAGCGTGCCCTGACACAACTGGAGCCGGGTGAATCCTGGGCCCTTGTTCCTGAAAATATCCATGACAATCCTTATATGTGGACACCCGGCATCAAATGGGGCGTGACCCCCGGCAGCTTTACCCATTTCACCGAGTTTTTCGGTCCGGTGCTGGGTGTGATGTGCGCTGAAAATCTGGATCATGCCATTGAAATGGTCAACCAGACCGGATACGGGTTAACGTCGGGACTGGAGAGTCTAGACCGGCGTGAGCACGCGTACTGGAGAGATAGGATCCGGGCCGGCAACCTGTATATCAATCGTTCCACCACCGGTGCCGTGGTGCTGCGTCAGCCTTTCGGCGGTATGGGAAAATCAGCGCTGGGGGCCGGTATCAAGGCCGGGGGGCCCAACTATGTCTCCCAGTTTATGGAATTTGAGGATGCGGGATTTTGCGGCACCGGCGCCATTCAAAAGGATTATCGTTTGTTGGAATTGGTCCGGGAATTGAAATTGAAGCGCAACTGGGGTTCGATGAATACGCTTGAGACCGATCTTGTCAGGGTTTTCCGGGCCGTCAAAAGCTATTTATATTGCTGGGAACAGGAATTTTCCCGGGAAAAAGATTACTTTCATTTGCGCGGGCAGGATAATCATGTCCGTTATTTGCCCATCGGGAAGGTGGTAATCCGGGTCCACCCGGAGGACAATCTGTTCGACGTTCTGGCACGGGTTGCCGCGGCAACGATTTCAGGATGCCAAACGTTTTTAAGTCTGCCCAGGGAGCTGAACAGCACGGTGACATCATTTTTGTACGGCGAAAAAGGCCGGCGGTTTTTGGATGACGTCCCCATCGATGTTGAATCGGATAACGATCTGATAACCAGGATTCCCGATATCGATCGGATCCGCTATGCAGCGCCGGATCGAGTACCGGACACCCTGTTTAAGGCGGCGGCCGAAACCGGATTTTTTATTTCACGGGCAAAAGTATCCATGGAAGGGCGGATCGAGCTGCTGCAGTACTTCAGGGAACAGAGTGTCTGCTTCAACTACCATCGATACGGCAACCTCGGGGAACGGGCGGTGACAGGCTAAGCCGCATAAGCCCTGTTCGACATATTTTCCTGATATGCCGACGTTGATATAAGAATTGGAAAAGCTTCAAGTTAAAAGTGAACTAAAGTGAGATAAACTTTAGAAAATATTTAAAATAATATTTTAAATTTGAATTCCCCGCTGCTTGCAGCGCGGGATGAATTCAAATAAAGATAAGATCCTTATTTAAAGCGAAAGAGCGGTGCCGCAGCCCTCAGGGCTGTGGCAAAAATTCCGAAATACCCCGCAGCTTGCTGCG
>JAJDND010000124.1 GCA_022340885.1 Desulfobacterales bacterium
AGGGGTGGAGATGGTGATGCCCGGGGACAATATAACGATTACAGCGGAGCTGATAACGCCGATCGCGATGGAGAAGGAGTTGAGGTTTGCCATCCGGGAAGGCGGCCGGACGGTGGGCGCCGGCGTGGTGAGCGAGATCATAGCGTAAAGAGAAATTAGAATAATGATAATGAATACCAAAATCAGAATCAGACTCAAGGCGTACGATCATAAACTGCTTGATCAATCTGTGGGAGATATCGTCGATACGGCCAACAAGACCGGGGCGAAAGTGGTCGGGCCGATACCGCTCCCGACGCGGATCAACAAGTATTGTGTTCTGAGATCCCCGCATGTGGACAAAAAATCTCGTGAACAATTCGAGATCAGGACCCATAAACGGCTTCTGGACATTTTGGAACCGACCCAGCAAACGGTTGATGCATTGATGAAACTGGACCTTTCTCCCGGTGTTGATGTGGAGATAAAACTGTAGCATTTTCTTTTTTTAGATGATCGTTTCACAGAAGCGATAAAGGGATGAGATAGAAGTAATGGCTAATGGATTGATAGGTAAAAAATTGGGAATGACCGGTCTGTTCACACCTGACGGCGAATCTATTCCGGTGACAGCCGTTCAGGTCGGACCATGTGTAGTAACCCAGATCAAAACAATCGACACCGACGGGTATAATGCGCTTCAGCTCGGGTTCGGTGAAAAAAAGGAATCTCGTGTAAACAAGCCGTTGAAAGGGCATTTCAAAAAGAGCGGAGATGCATGTTTTGCTTTTTTGCGCGAAGTTCATGTGAATGATCCCGGCAAATACGAAATCGGTCAGACCATCAGCCTGGATTTTTTCGATATCGGCGAACGTATCGACGTTACTGCAACCACCAAGGGTAAAGGTTTTTCGGGTGTTATTAAGCGGCATGGATTTCACGGCGGCAAAAAAACCCACGGCAGTCACAGTCACAGAATACCCGGATCCATCGGCTGCAGCGCATGGCCTTCAAAAGTGATCAAGGGGAAAAAATTACCGGGGCAATACGGCAATCAAAGAAAAACGATTCGAAATTTACAAATAGTAGACATAAGACCACAAGAAAATATTGTTTTGATAAAAGGAGCGGTCCCAGGTTCAAAAAACGGTATTGTGGAAATAAAGAAACCGAAAATCAGCCAAAAATTTTCTGATCGTTAAAGATCAGGCGCGTTTGCCCGACGGGATTTCATAAAATCGTTGCACGATTTCATTTTAAAAACTTAAAACATTCTTGAGATATTGATACCATGACTGTCGTAGATATTGTTAATTGTAATGCGGAAAAAGTCTCACAGGTTGAACTTGAAGACGATATTTTCAGCATACCCGTTAAGCCAAATGTTTTGCATGAAGTTGTCACCATGCAGCTTGCGAACAGGCGGGCGGGTTCTGCATCCGTCAAACACCGCAGCGATGTCAAAGGAAGCAGAAAGAAACTCTTCAGACAGAAAGGCACCGGACGAGCACGGCGAGGCGATGTTAAATCACCGCTGCTTAGGGGCGGGGGCTCAGTGTTTGGGCCTGATCCCAGGTCCTATTCTTACAAAGTGCCCAAGAAGGTAAAGAGATTGGCGCTTAAGATGGCATTGAGCAGCAAGCTTAAAGAAGATAACATTATTGTGCTCGACAAATTTGAACTCGATCAGATCAGGACAAAGGAATTTCTTTCGGTGATGGATGCATTGAACACAAAAAATGCATTGATTATTACCGAAAAAGAGAATAAGAACCTCGAGTTGTCTTCACGGAATATTCCCGATGTAAAAGTATTAAAAGTGGACGGTATGAATGTCCATGATATTTTAAAATACAAAAGACTGGTATTGCTTGAAGCTTCGATTGAGCCCATTAAAGGGAGACTGCTTTGATGATTTCGTATGATTTAATTAAACGGCCTGTGATTACTGAAAAGACCAATATTCAAAAAGAAAGTTACAATCAAATTACTTTCGAAATAGATCCTAAGGCGAACCGGGTTGAGATTAAAAAGGCCGTAGAGGATATTTTCAATGTCAAAGTGGCCGTCGTCAGGACCATGCAAGTCAAGGGAAAGACCAAACAAAGAGGCCGCATTACGGGAAAACGGAGAGATTGGAAAAAAGCGATCGTTAAATTGATGCCGGGCGAACGCATTGATTTTTTTGAAGGCGCATAAAGGGGTAACGAATGGCTGTAAAAAAAGTAAAACCAACATCCGCCGGTAGGCGTGCGCAGTCGTACTCGACGTTCGATGAGTTGACAAGCGCCACTCCGGAAAAAAGCCTCCTAAAGGTTATCAAGAAAAAAGGTGGCCGTAATACTTATGGCCGTATTACATGCAGGCACCGGGGCGGCGGCCAGAAGCGACATTACCGGGTGATCGATTTTAAAAGAGATAAAACTGGTATTCCCGCCAAAGTGGCTGCAATTGAATACGATCCCAATCGATCTGCACGAATCGCGCTGTTAAATTACAGCGACGGTGAAAAACGTTACATCCTTGCACCGGTTAATCTCAATGTCGGCGACACAGTACTTTCAGGACCTGAAGCGGATATCAAGCCCGGCAATACATTGCCCTTGAGCAATATTCCGCTGGGAACTCATATTCATAACATTGAACTGCGTATCGGAAAAGGCGGTCAGATCGTAAGAAGTGCCGGAACATTCGCGCAGCTGATGGCAAAAGAAGATCGGTATGCACTTATAAAACTGCCATCCGGAGAAGTTCGAATGGTGCTGCTCAAATGCATGGCCACGATCGGGCAGATCGGAAACGTGATTCATGAAAACATATCTTTGGGAAAAGCGGGACGTAAACGATGGCTCGGCAGACGTCCCAAGGTCAGGGGTGTTGCGATGAACCCGGTCGATCATCCGATGGGCGGCGGCGAGGGGAGGTCTTCCGGTGGCCGGCATCCATGCAGCCCCTGGGGGATGCCGACAAAAGGATTCAAAACACGAAAGAAAAGAAAAAGTAATCGCTATATTGTTAAAAAGCGTTCTAAAAAATAGCAGGAGAGGTTATGCCACGATCGTTGAAAAAAGGTCCGTTCATCGACCAGAAACTGTTAAAAAAAGTGCTGATAACCCAAGAGACTCGAAGTAGCCGTGTGATCAAGACGTGGTCCAGAAGATCGACAATTATTCCCGAAATGGTCGGTATTACGCTGGCGGTTCATAATGGAAGAAAGTTTGTTCCGGTATTTATAACAGAAGATATGGTGGGGCATAAACTCGGAGAGTTTTCACCGACGCGGACCTATTACGGGCATGCCGCCGACAAGAAATCAAGGGTAAAACGATAATAACCGCCAGAAAGGGAAATATTCGTAATGGAAGTCAAAGCCGCAGCAAAATATGTCCGTATTTCTCCTCAGAAAGTTCGCAAATTAGTCGATGCCGTTAAAGGAAAGCCGGTCGAAGACGGCCTGAATCTACTCAAATTCATGCCCCAAAAAGCAGCATCGATTGTTGAAAAAACAATCCGAAGTGCGGTGGCAAATGCCGATCAGATTCCGGACATAGATGTCGATTCGCTGGTTATTCTAAACATTACGGCGGACCAGGGGCCTACCTTGAAACGTTTCAAGGCGAGGGCGCGCGGCAGGGGTACACGAATTCTAAAACGAACTTCTCATATAACGGTAATTTTATCAGAAGGATAGATTTAAAAGGGAGGTAACAGCTTGGGGCAGAAAGTAAATCCTATTGGTTTGAGATTGGGAATTGTAAAGACCTGGGAATCTCGATGGTACGCCGGAAAGAATTATGCCGATTATATCTTGGAAGATTATAACATCAGAAAATTTCTTAAAAAGAGATTGTTCCATGCGGGAATTTCCAGAGTCGAAATCGAAAGATCGTCCAAGCGTGCCAGGCTTCGTATTTTTACATCCAGACCCGGAATCGTCATCGGGAAAAAGGGTGCTGAAATCGCCTTGCTCAAAAAAGAGCTTGAAAAAATCGTATCCCATGAGATCATTATCGATATTCAAGAGGTCAGAAAGCCTGAGCTGGACGCCCAGCTTGTTGCCGAAAATGTTGCGCTTCAGATCGAACGGAGGGTTGCATTCCGGCGCGCTATGAAACGCGGCATTTCATCTGCGATGCGTTTCGGCGCCGAAGGCATAAAAATTATTTGTTCGGGCCGGCTGGGTGGGGCCGAAATGGCAAGGACCGAACAATACAGAGAAGGTCGAATACCGCTGCATACTTTACGAGCAGATATCGACTATGGTTTTGTAGAAGCTCGTACAACTTACGGCATCATCGGTGTGAAAGTCTTTATATTTAAAGGTGAGATACTGAAAAAGGATAATGCCGAGATTGGCGCTTAGGTTTAAAGGCGCTTGCTGAGAACTTTTTATGCGCCTTTTTACCAATGCCGTAATGGAGATTATGTAAGATGCTGAGCCCAAAAAAGGTCAAATATCGGAAGCAACAAAAAGGAAGGATGAGGGGAACCTCATATAGAGGATCTCATCTCGATCATGGAGAGTTTGGATTGCAGGCGGTCGGGTGCGGGACAATCAGTGCAAAGCAAATAGAGGCGGCTCGTATTGCAATGACACGACACGTCAAAAGGGGTGGCAAGATCTGGATTAAAATATTCCCGGATAAACCCTTTACCAAAAAACCCGCCGAAGTCAGAATGGGGAAAGGCAAAGGATCCCCAGAAGGGTGGGTTGCCGTAATACGTCCCGGAAGAGTTCTCTATGAAATGGAAGGGGTTCCCAAAAATATTGCCAAAGAAGCGCTACGTCTTGCTTCACATAAGCTTTCCGTCAAGACGAGATTCATTGAGAGGGGTGATTCGAAATGAAAGCAAGCGAGATCAGAGATATGAGCATGGATGAAATGCTTAGAAAGCTGGGTGATTTAAAAGAAGAATTTTTTAACCTGCGTTTTCAGCATGAAACCGGCCAACTCGAAAACCCTCAAAAGATGAAACAGACAAAACGTGACATCGCCAAAGTTAAAACCATAATAAAAGAAACTAAATAAGATATAGGGTTTTTGGACAAAACATTACTGCGATGGAAAAAAAACTAAGAAAAAGACAGATGGTCGGAACGGTTGTCAGTGATA
>JAJDND010000134.1 GCA_022340885.1 Desulfobacterales bacterium
TGCATCGAGTTTTTGACCGGTGTGGACATTATACAGAAGGAGTGTGCGTTTTGACGCGGACAGCCGGTCAATGGCTGCGAAGGCCGATGCAGAGTATACGCCCCATAACGCGGTTTGTGCAAAAATCTTTATAAAAAGACGTCGATTTATTCTTCTATCCGGCATTTTATTATTCTAATTGGGACTGAATTCAAGGGTTTTATCCATTCAAACAAGCATTTATTTCTATTGTTTGATTTTCTTCTCCCTGTACTGCAAATAAGAGTTCCGTATCGCCACGTAGGGATCGATCGACGCTTCTTTGAGCGCCTCATATTCGCCGATATGAAAAGAGGTTTGATTGACGCGGTCAACCCCTCTAATAGCCAGCTCCGCCTCCAAAGGTGTAACATAATTGATCGGATATAGAAAGGCGTCACCGAACATCCCGACGGAGTCCCGCAGCGTGGAGGGGCCTAAAACCGGCCACACGATGTAAAATCCATTGCCGATGCCGTATTTGGCAAATGTCTGTCCGAGATCCTCATCATCCCGTGCAGCGAGCTGAGGATATTGGCTGGCCGGATCTCCGAGCCCAAGAACGCCAATGGTGGTGTTGATAAAAAATTTGGTAAGTTCGGACGCGGCTTCATTTCCTTTTCCCTGAAGGAGGCAGTTGACGAATCGAATCGGCGTCGTCAGATTATGAAAAAAATTTCTCACACAGTTTCTGAAAACATCCGGTGTAATCGCCCGGTACCCTCTAGCCAGCGGTTTAAGTACCCAAAAATAAAGCTTGTCATTGATATAGTACATCCCTTTGTTCCAGATATACAAGGGATCCGCCACTTGTACGCGCTGCGTCTCAAACTCTTCTTCAAAAAATTCATCTTGTTTGTTATCTGCTGCACCCGGTGGTGAAACGGGGCCATCGTCTTTTTCCGGCGCTGTCTTTGCCCTTTGATCCTTTGCAACATCTTGAGGTGCCTCATTTAAGGGCCCTTTGGGCTTGTGGGCGCATCCGGTCAGCAATAGCATTAAAACAAATAGCGTTGTCAGCAGATAAAAAAACTGTTTTTTCACCATGTCACTCAGCACTCATTGGATCTTCTTTTGCTTCGGGACCAAACGGTTTAAATACAACCAACAGTTCAGGCAACAGCGTCAGTGCAGCAATCAACGCAATGAGCATTGCCAATCCCGTCAACAACCCGAAATAGATGCTGGGTATAAAATTGGACAAGACCAGGATTGAAAATCCGATGATAATGGTTACCGACGTGTAAAACATGGCATGGCCGATGCTTCCATGGCACCGGTGCAATGTTTTGATGTAATTCCGATCCGAACGGAACTCACTGCCGAACCGGTGTATATAATGAATGGTATCATCCACGGCAATGCCGACACTGATGGACGCAATGGTAATGGTCATCATGTCAAGGGGAATATTCAGCCATCCCATGACTCCGAGAACCACCCCGATGGAAAGCAGGTTGGGGAAAATGGCGATCAGCGCGATTTTCAACGATCTGAATAAAATCATAAACATGACCATCAGGGCCAGAATCACAACACCCAGGGTCTGAATCTGAGACTTGAAAAGGCTTTGCAACATGTTGTTGTATAAAACCATCATCCCGGCCAAATGAACTTGGTTTTCACGCAACCCGAATTTGCCTACCAGATCTTTATGGATCTTTTCCAGCAGTTGATTTCGCTTCAATGTTTTTTCCGAGTCCCTGATCCGGATCGAAAAGCGGACCTCATTGTGATCAAGGGACACGTATGGCGACAAAACCATGCTCTTAAAGCGCTCGGGCAGTTCTCTATACAGCAATGCCAGTTCGAAATTATCAAGGGGTTTATTATGGTTGAGTTGTTCAGTAATTTTTAACAGCGTCCCCAGTGAAAGTATTTTGCCAGTTTGAGGCAGTCGGTTAAGATAATTATGTATTTTCATGACAAGGTTCATCTTTTCCGACGTAAACCAATACTTTTTTTCTGTTGGCGCCTTATCGAACTCACTAAACATATCGAACTCGCTCCGCTTGTTTTCGGCGGGTTCCGCGGCAGGTGACGGTTTTGTTGCTTCGGATGTTTTAAAATCGACAATGACATCCAAAGGTGTAGTTCCCCCCAGATTTTGATCGATGGTTTTCATCCCCTGATAAATCTCGGTGGTATGTTTAAAGTAATCGATAAAACTGTTTTCGACCGTTAGCCTCGATATACCGACGGCACTTAGGAAAAGGGCGATGCCGCTGATGACCAATATTAATTTTCCGTGGGTTTCGGTAAACTTGCCCAGAAAAGGCGTCAGTGAAAAGTGTGATTTTTTTCCGGTGGTCAGTGTTTCTTTATGCATCAGCACCAATGTGCAGGGAAAAAGGAGAAATGTCATGACCAGGGATACCACAATGCCGGCGCTCATCATCCACCCGAAGGTGATCACCGGAAGAATATTGCAGAGCAGCAGTGAACCAAATCCGGCAATTGTGGTCAAACTGGCATACAAACAGGGTTTGCCCATTAAACTGACCGTATCGAGGACCAGGTCTCGCTGTGACGCGTTGGGGTATTTCAGACATAGTTCGCGATAACGCACAATCAGATGAAGGGTAATCGCCATGGTAATGATAAGCTGCAATGAAATGAAATTAGACGATATAACCGTCACTTCCCAGTCGAACATACCCAGCAGACCCATCATGGAAACCACTGAAAAGGCACAGCAGGTGATCGGCAATACGATCCATCGAATTTTTCTGAAGATGATGCCCAGGGTAAGGATCATAAAGAACAACACGCCGAAGCCGAATACTTTCAGATCGTTTCTGATAAAACCGATCAAATCGTCTGCGATCATGCTGACTCCCCCGAGGAAGAGTTTGGCGTTGCCACGATATTGGTCCATAATCCGGTGGATTGAGGCGATGTCCTGATGACGAATCTTTTTCATCAGGTCCCGATGGTTTCGAAATTCCTCAACGACCTTTTTGAGTTCGAGGGCTTCCTTCGGCGTGAGTGTTCCTGCAGCTTTTTTCCGTCTGAGAGAGTCGCGGGCCTCCAGCAGCTCATGGTAGACTTTATCCACAGGAAAGTAGATAAGCAGCGCGGTAGTCTTTAGATCCGGGCTCACCAAAAGATTTCGATACAGTGGACTTTTCTTGAGCTCGATCTCCGCCAGCTTTTTGTCGACCTTTGGGGACTCCAGTGTGGGAAGCTCGCCGGTCAGTTCTTTGATCGGTATGGGCGGACTTTCCAGCAGCGGGGCATCCAGAATCGAAAAAACTTTCGACACATGTTTCAATTTATTAAAATCGTTGTTCAGATGCGAAAGGTTTCTAAGGTTGGCATCGTCTAAGAGATCCCCTTTCTTCGGCGCATAGGTGACCACCAAATAATCCTCAAGTCCGTACCGGGAATCTATGAGGCGTGAATACTGAAGGGCTTTGTCATTCTCGAGCAGCAAGGTTTCCGCTGATGCATCGAGTCTAAAGTTTTTCGCCTGGTACCCTAAAAAGGACACCAGCACCACTAGACAGAAAATGACAGTTTTGGGCCACGCTAAAATAAACTTGTCGAAAAACTGTTTGAACAACGAAGACGATGGTTTCATATAAAGTGTTGAAACGGACGCTCTCAAATAAAGCCCGGTTAAGGCCTGATTATTTATTTTCCGGTTTTTCGAGTTTCGCAAGAAGGTCGTCAATGGTGCCTTTGTTGAGTATGTCGTTGAACTGAGATCGGTATGTTGAAATAAGGCTGACGCCTTCGATCTCGACATCATAAATTCTATAACCGTTCGACGACTTGTAAAGTTTGTACAACATGCTGTAATTTTTGTCTTTAGATACTACTTTGGTTGGCACCAGTATTTTTATCCCATTTTGAACAGGGGCCCCATAGATAACTTTCTCGTTGGTATACAAGGACAATTTTTCGACGTACGTCGCCTTTAATCGCTTGACAAAAAGATCAACAAATTTCTTTCTGTTTTTTTCCGAAAGCTCGGGCCAGTACTTTCTTCCCAACGCGAGTTTCGCCATGAGATTGAAGTCGAACAACGGCTCTACAATGGCTGTAACCTGCTTATTTTTCTCCTGTTGAACGAGATCTTTTTTCTGCAATATGGAAAGTGCGGATTCAATATTCGTTACCAGCAGTTCTTTTGCCGCATTTCTGTCATCAGACCAGCTGACCTGGCTGATGAGCAACAACACTACGGCAATACATAAAATTTTTCTCATCGTCATGCCTCTGGTTATCATGATTCTCCCCATTTTCTATCCGAAATTACGATTTCATGCAAACTGACTTCGGTGCGTGTTTTTGCACGAATCATGCCACGGATTTGAATGAAACACCCGCCTCTAAAATATACTCTATGTATTTAACGGGTTGACCCGATTTTAGATACAACAGCGGCGTTGGAATTGAAAGGAAAATCAACGTTCGTCAATATCTTGACAATTTTTCAATTGCAAACCGGCTGCAGATACAATTTCACCCGGTGACCCGATATTCAGGATTACTTCATATATTCCATATAACTTGCAAATTTCTCGAGCTTTATAATATTCCGTTATGCAGGGATGTCAAGTCTCTCTTAAAAAAGGTCGCTTTTTTGACTCTTTATGAGATCATCGGGCGTCATGTTGCTATTATTGAAAGGATTTGGCGATGCGGGGAGTTTTATTATGTTTCTTCGAAATTAGGCCCGAGCGCCCGGCCGCACGAATCCCGCTATCCAGCTATTTCGACAAGCTGAAGGGAATACACTCGCAGTAAGGTTTCAATTACCGGCTGTATTTTCCCATTAGCTGCACCTGACCGACAATATGGTTTTCCATGGCTTTGAGGAGTTGCTTTTTGGTGGCGCCCGGCGGCAGATTCAGCAGGGTGTCTAAAGCGTATAATTTGAAAAAATATCGGTGAGTACCTCCCGGTGGGCAGGGACCGCCGTAACCGATCCGGCGAAAATCGTTGATCCCCTGAATCCCTCCGATTCCCGGGCGATCATCGGCACCAATATTTTCAGGGACACCTTGTGTCGATACCGGGATATCATAATAAACCCAGTGCACCCAGGTGCCCATCGGTGCATCCGGGTCGTCACAAATAAGCGCAAGGCTTTTTGTTTTTTCCGGTATCGCGTCCCATTTTAAAGGCGGCGACAGGTCTGTTCCGTCGCAGGTGTATTTTACAGGGATCATTCCCCCTTCATCAAATGCAGGGCTTGTCAGTTTCATGATTCCTCCTTTTGCGTTTGCATGAGAAAAAGTTAAAGAAATAACACCAATAAAGAATAACAAGCAGGAAATTAAAGTGATTTTATCTCTCATGATTTGATCCTCCAAGTTTTGCATCATGCCGAAAGCCAATCAAGCATTTTTAGTGACAAACGCCGCGATCCGCTTTTCATGCCAATATTCGCCGTTTGATCTGAAATCGACAAACCCCACATGTCCGCCGTGATCCGGCATTTCAAAATAAAGATGGCGGCTGTTACTTGCTTCTTCAACCGGATAACATTCTTTACCTAAAAAGGGATCATCCCGAGCACTGACCAACAGCACCGGAATTTCGATTCCGGGAAGAAATTGTTTACAACTGCATTGGGTCCAGTAATCCTCTGCGCTTGAAAATCCGTGAATGGGCGCCGTATATCTTTCGTCAAAATCTTTGAACGTTCGAATCGAATGATAATTGGCATCATCGATTTCATCGGGCATCATGCGCATCTTTACGCGTATCTTGTCATGAAACATCTTTAAAAACCGCTTCATATAGAGAATATTGGACGGCGCCGCAAGTTTATCGGCGCTGGATTCCAGATCACACGGCACCGAAACCGCCGCAGCGCATTTAATCAGCGGTGATATCGTGTATTTTTTCTCTCCCAGATACATCAGGGTTAAATTGCCCCCGACACTGAAACCGACCAATGAAATACATGCATAACGATAATGATCGATCACGTGATTGACAACGGTATGAAGATCCTCTGTTGCGCCGCAATGATAGGACCTAAGCAGACGATTGGGCTGGCCGCTGCAGCCGCGAAAGTTAAACGCAACGGCATCCCATCCTCTGCTGTTGAGTGCGCGAATCATGCCGAGTACATATGAACGCTGGGAGTGGCCCTCCAGACCGTGCAATACAATGACCGCTTTGTCTCCGTCGATCCGGGACCAGTCCAGATCAATAAAATCATGATCCGGGGTAGATATCCGTTCCCGAATATAATTGACGTTTCTGACCTTTCTAAAAAGGGGCGGATAGATGGTCTGAATATGCGCGTTTTTGAATAACCCCCAGGGCTTGTAATCCGATGCTGAAATTAACGGCATTTGAAAATATCCCGGCATGATGATTTCACGTTGAATCTATATTTTTGGCATGATAGGAAAAATTGATCAAGCAACTTTTGATGGCCGTGATTTTGCGTATGTTTTCCTGTTTCACACTGAACATGTGCCAATTGGAGCTTATAGACAATGAAAAATAACCAACAAACCTGCCCCTGGCCCAAAGGAGATCCGCTTTTGACAAAATATCATGACAAAGAATGGGGGGTTCCTTTACATAAGGACAAAAAACTCTTTGAATTTCTCATCCTCGAAGGATTTCAGGCCGGGTTGAGCTGGTTGACGATTTTGAGAAAGAGAGGAAATTTCCGGAAGGCTTTCGATAACTTCGATTTCAATAAAATAGCCGCATATGACGGGAAAAAGAAAAATTCCCTGTTAAACGACAGCGGCATCATCCGCAACCGGTTAAAGATAGAAAGCGCCGTCAGCAATGCAAAGGCGTTTATTGACGTCAGAAAAGAATTCGGGACCTTTGATAAATACATATGGAAATTTACAGGCGGTCGGCCCATCCACAATGGATTCGAGTCCATAAAAGAGATTCCCGCAAGGACAAAACTTTCCGATGTCATTAGCAGGGATTTAAAAAAAAGAGGATTTAAGTTTGTCGGGTCGACAATTGTCTATGCGCACATGCAGGCCACCGGCATGGTGAATGATCATATTAAAAGCTGCTTCCGGTACAAAGAGATTGTTAAAGAGATCGTTAAAAGGTTCTGAAATCGAATTTTTCAGGCTTTTTTCCACATCCCGATATGATCCGCCTCACACGTACCCTCAAATTTTTTCGATATAACCTTTATTTTCAAACTGCCGGCACAAAACAGGCAATATCATGTCGTTCAACGCTTCCAGAGAATCGGGTGTTATTTGGTTCACCTTCAATTCGGCCCTTTCTTTTATTGATGGTTAAAAACCGGCCGCGTGACCTCTTTGCGCTTTTTAAGAAGCGCATTCCTGATGTTTTTGATAATATCCATGTGAGTAACGTTCACCTTTTACCATGGATGCGTTCTAAAAAAATAATATGTTCGTATTTCTTTGAGTCAACATCAAAAACAGCTATACGGAAAAAAATTGAACCACCATTTCGTGAAACTCATCGGCGCATTCCAAATGAATGAGGTGGCCGGCATCGGCAAAAGATTTTTCCACGGCGCCGGGAATCCGGCTCGAGAGTATTCCGCCATTTTCGGGTGGCACCAGTTTGTCCAGTTCCGCCGTGAGGATCAGGGTGGGAACGTGTATCTGCTGGATGCGCTCGCAGGCATCGAAGCCGGCGATGGCGCCGAGCTGTCGTTCAAGGGCATAGTCCGGCTGAATCGGCGCCCTCAGCTCTCGTTCCTTATACCGTTTCAATACATCCGAGTCTTTCTTCAAAAATCGAGGCGTCACCAGCAGCAAGAGATTTTTGTCGAAGATCTGTTCCGGTGAAAGACCTTTATTATCGGCAAATTGTTTGATGATATCCGGATCCGGCGGTATACGCCGGCTGACGCCGCAGTGGGTGCTCCCAAGGACCAGACGGCGGACCCGGTCCGGGTGTCTCAACGTCAACTCCTGGGCGATCATGCCGCCCATGGATAGCCCCACGACGCCCGCCTGTTCCACCCCGGCCGCATCCAGAACAGCTGCGGCATGATCCGCCATCTCCGCCATC